>CALXGY010000075.1 GCA_944387955.1 uncultured Faecalibacterium sp.
GAAACAGGGCATTCTTTACAAAAAAAGGCCAATCAAAAAGAAATTATCCACAAAAAAATCGACTTTCCGAGAAAGGAGAGGAGGGCTTGGTTTACAATCCCAACGGTTTATGATAAACTGATGAAAATACTTTAAAGTTTCAAGGTGCGGCCCTGTGCTGTGGCTTATTCTTTGTGCCTCTGCTGTTTGGCAGAGGGTTAGGTGTTGTACGGTGTGCACCGTGTCAGTCTTATGGCTGAAGAATGGGAGGATGATCCGCCTATGACAACAATACATGTAGAAATGCTGGGAGGTTTCAGCATTTATGAAGAGGGAAGTACCGGGACCCAAATCAATGTAGCGGGACGGGCTCGCCAGATCTGGAGTCTCGTGGCATATCTGATCCTGCATCGGGTCAAAGGGGTCAGCGCGCAGGAGCTGATTGATGTGCTCTGGCCGGATGCGGAGCGTGAAAACCCGGTTGGAACCCTGAAAAACAACATCAGCCGGGCCCGTACTGCGCTGGAAAAGCTGGGCCTGCCGGATGCAAAGGAACTCATTCAGTGCAAGGGAGGCTTTTACTACTGGGCGCCGGACTGCGTCACCACTTTGGATGCCGAAGAGTTCGAGCAGCAGGCGGAGGCATCGGGGGAGGAGACCGATCCGGCCGAAGCGGTGGAAAAGGCAAAGAGCGCGTTGGCTCTTTACAAAGGGGATTTTTTGCCCACTCTGTCTTATGGCTCCTGGACCACGCCCCTCAGCGCATGGTATCGGACCGTCTGCATCAAAATGTGCCGTCAGGCCGCCAATCAACTTAAAGAACTGGGCCGGTATGAAGAGCTGGTCCAGCTGGCTCGCCGCGCCTTTGAGATCGATCCCTCGGTAGAGGAATTCAGCGTCCATCTGATGCGGTCCCTGATGGAGACCGGCGATCCCAAACAGGCCCTCAGCCATTACACCCATGTCAAACGGCTGTTCATGGACAACTATGGGGCGAGCCCCTCTCCCGAGCTGGAACTGGCCCAGAACGAGGCGGTGCAGATGCTCTACGGTCAGGATATGACCAAGAGCGAGCTGACCAGCTTTTTGCAGGAACAGGACCTGGACGCAGGGGCGTTCTACTGTGAATGCAGCATCTTCCGGGAGATCGTGCAGCTGTATGCCCGCAGCATGAAGCGCACCGGCAGATCCTGCCAGATCCTGGTCATCAGCCTGGAACGGCCGGAAAGTGCGGAAAAGCAGGCGCTGCAGATCAAGTGGCTGGAGCAGGTGCTGTCCCAGGCTTTGCGGGGCGGCGATCCCTATACCAAGGTCAGCACCACCCGGATGCTGGTGCTGCTGCCCGGCGCCACCACCGAAAACGGAAAACTGGTCATGGACCGAATCATGGACCGCCTGCGGGTCAACTATCCCCGCTCCGGCCTCAAGCTCAACTGGCGGATCTACGATCTGGGCACCTTGAATATCCAGTAAAAGAGAGCATCCGGATAAAAACAGGATTTGACACAAAAACCCGGCCTTTGGCACAGCTTGCTGTACCAGGGGCCGGGCTTTTCTTTTCAAAAGATGGGGGTCAGGCTGCTTCCGAAGATTCAGCGGAGGTGCTGTCGGCTGCGGAATCCGCCTGCGCCTCCGGGGGCAGCTCGCCGCTCATGACCGACTGGATCATCCCCTGAGCCTGGGCCACCGATTCCTCATCCGGCAGCATCACATAGAGCTTCTGCCCCGAGGCGGAGTAGCACTTGGTGCTGGAGGAGCTGGAGCCGGTGACGGTGTAGCTCTCGATGGTCCATTCTGCAAAGTCTCCCAGCTGCATCCGCACCAGCGCCGCGATCTGGTCGCTGGACAGGCTGGTCACAAAGCAGTCCTCCGCAGCTGCCAGCAGCCGGGTATAGCTGGTAAGCAGGGCCGGAGATTTGATTTTATCCAGCATGGCCTGGATCACCTTCATCTGGTTGATGCCGCGCTGGATGTCGCCGGTGGCGAAGGCGTGCCGCTCCCGGGCGAAGGCCAGGGCGGCCGGGCCGTCCAGATGGTTCCAGCCTTCCACGAAGTCGGTGGGGTCGTAGTAGCCGGGGCTGCCCACCGAGGTGAAGGTGTAGTCGGAGTAGACGTCGATCCCGCCCAGCGCATCCACCACCGCCATAAATCCGGCGAAGTTGATGCGGATGTAATGCTCTACCTCCACCCCGTACAGGCCGCCCAGGGTGGCCATGGAGGTTTCGACCCCGTAGAGTCCGGCGTGGGTGAGCTTGTCCTTGCTTTCGGTGCCCGCCAGGTCTACATAGTAGTCCCGCGGTGTGTTGACCAGGACCACCCGCTTGGTCACCGGATTGACCGCCGCCAGGATATTCACATCGCTGCGGGCGTTTTCGGTCAGATCGCCCCGGGTGTCCACGCCGCTGAGATAGACGATGAAGGGCTCGGTGACGATGGCCTGTGCCTCCGGCCCGGCCAGTACGCCGGTGGTGATGCTGGACAGGGTGTCAAGGCCCTGCTGGGCAAAGACGCAGCCCACCGCCATGGAGGCGGAGAGCAGCAGGGAGAACAGCCGGGCCAGCAGTCCGCGGACCTTGTACCGCTGGCACTGCCAGACCAGCAGCCAGAGCAGCACCAGCAGTCCGCCCAGCAGGATCAGATAAAGAGTGGGCAGCATCCCGGTGCGCCAAAGCTGCACCAGCGCGGCCATGCTCAGAATGGCTTGAAGGATCAGCATAAAAATGCCTCGCTTGGTTAGTACAGACTCCTCCGGATGTTCCGGCGGGGGAGAAGAGGGCCGGGCGGGGGCGGCCGAGGCTCTCTCCGGGTGAAAGAAATCGGCACTGTCCACCGGGACGGCGGACTTTTCATGGGCGGGCTCGACCCGCCGGATGTGCCGGTGCTGGTTCGAGCCCTGATTGGGAGTTTG
Organism: uncultured Faecalibacterium sp.; assembly: GCA_944387955.1. Taxonomy (GTDB): domain Bacteria; phylum Bacillota; class Clostridia; order Oscillospirales; family Ruminococcaceae; genus Faecalibacterium. The sequence continues at coordinate 2,888 of CALXGY010000075.1, forward strand.
AAAATCCATAGGGTAAAAGGGTCAGCTCCTTTGATAACAGCGCGTTCAGGGCGCGGGGGCGATGGTCAGAACGGCGCGGGCGGGCAGACAGGTGGCGGTTTGGTCCTCCTGGGTCAGCCAGCCGAAGCCTTCGCAGACGTGGTCCGGGCAGGGGGAATCCACAAACCGGGCGGCGCCGTCCTGGATCTGGATGTGGACCGTGTAATAGCCGGTATCCACATCGTAGACCGCATCGGTGGAAAGATCGTAATACAGGGTGGTGCCCTCGTCGCCGTAGATCAGCTCCGCCTGCAAAGAGGGGGCGCTGGGCTTGGCCTGACGGGCCGCCAGCAGTCCGCCGGCGATCAGCAGGACCACCACGACAAAGACAATGTTCATCCAAATTGTTTTACGCTGCATAAATTCTCCAGATTGTAAAAGAATCAGTGGGGCATCTGCTCCAGCTCCGCCAGCCACAGAGCGGCGCAGGCGTCACTGGGCATCCGCCAGTCGCCCCGGGGCGAGAGGGTGGCGCTGCCGATTTTGGGACCGTCCGGCAGGCAGCTGCGCTTGAACTGCTGGGCGAAGAAACGCCAGTAGAAGTTGCGCAGCCACTTGTAAAGCACCTCGTCCGGATACTCCTCCCGCCCCGCAAAGGCGGCCTTTGCCAGACGGAAGATCTTCTCCGGCCCGAAGCCGAACCGCAGCACCTGGTACAGATAGAAGTCGTGGAGCTCATAGGGGCCCACCAGATCCTCGGTTTTCTGGGCAATCTCGCCGTTGCGTGCAGGCAGAAGCTCGGGGGAGACCGGAGTATCCAGAATGTCCAGCAGCACCTCCCGCAGCTTTTCGGAATGGGCGGAATCCGCCTCATAGCGCACGAGATGGCGGACCAGCGTCTTGGGCACGCCGGCGTTGACCCCGTACATGCTCATGTGGTCGCCGTTGTAGGTGGCCCAGCCCAGCGCCAGCTCGGACAGATCGCCGGTGCCCACCACAAGGCCGCCGGTGCGGTTGGCCAGATCCATCAGTTCCAGGGTGCGCACCCGGGCCTGACCATTTTCAAAGGTGACATCCAGGGTGTTTTCGTCCTGGCCGATGTCCGCAAAGTGACTGCGCACCGTGTGGGCGATCTGCACCTCCTGGAAGCTGACATCCAGCTCGTCGCAGAGGATCTCGGCGTTGGTGCGGGTGCGGTGGGTGGTGCCGAAGCAGGGCATGGTCACAGCCAGCACATCCTTTGTGCTGCGGCCCAGCTGCTGCATGGCCCGCACCGCCACCAGCAGGGCAAGGCAGCTGTCCAGACCGCCCGAGATGCCGATGACCGCGGTTTTGGCATGGGTATGTTCCAGCCGCCGGGCAAGCCCGTCTGCCTGCATCTTGAGGATCAGCTCACACCGCTGGGCGCGCCGGTGCAGATTGCCGGGCACGAAGGGGGCCGGGTCCACCCAGCGGGTCAGGGTGGTCTCGGTGCAGCAGAGGTCGAACTCCACCGTCTCATAGCCCTCGCCCGAGGGTTCAAAACTGGTGTTGCGGGCCCGCTCGCTCTCCATCCGCTGGCAGTCCAGCTCGGTCTCGGCAAGACCGGAGCCGAAGGGCCCGGCCTCGGCCAGCATGATCCCGTTTTCGGCGATCAGGTCGTGGCCTGCAAACACCATGTCCTGGGTGCTCTCGCCGTGTCCGGCCGAAGCATAGATGTAGCCGCAGAGCAGCCGGGCGGACTGGTTCTCCACCAGAGCCCGGCGGTATTCGGCCTTGCCCACCGTCTCATCGCTGGCCGAGAGGTTCGCAATGACGGTGGCCCCGGCCAGTGCATGGAAGGTGGAGGGAGGCAGCGCGCTCCAGAGATCCTCGCACAGCTCCACCCCCAGCACAAAGCTCTCCATCTGGCGGCAGCGGAAGAGCAGCGAGGTGCCGAACAGGGTCTCCTGACCGCAGACGGTCACCTGCCGCACTTCGCAGTCGCCGGGGGTGAACTGGCGCTTTTCGTAAAACTCGCCGTAGTTGGGCAGGTAAGTCTTGGGTACCAGGCCCAGCAGCTTTCCGCCGCAGACCACCGCCGCGCAGTTGTACAGCTTGCCCTGCAAAAGCACCGGCAGGCCCACCAGGGCCACCAGGTCCAGGGATTCGGAGGCCTTCAGCACCTGGGAAAGCCCCTCCAGCGCGCCCTTTTGCAGCGTGCGCTGGAAAAACAGGTCCCCGCAGGTATAGCCGGTGAGGCAGAACTCGGGAAAGACCGCCAGCTTGACCCCGCGCTGTGCGGCTGCGCGCAGCGCGTCGATGACCTGCTGGGTGTTATAAACGCAGTCGGCCACCCGCAGAGCAGGGGTGAGGGCTGCTGCCTTTAAAAAACCATGCTTCATTCTGGATGCACATCCTGTCTGTTTTTATTGTTGTGTGTCGAATGCTGACCTAGTACAGCAATAATATAGTATACCACATTCCGTCGAAAACGCAAAGCACACGGAACAAAAAGACGTTCTGCTGCACAAAAATCCAGGCAGAGGCCGGAGAACAGAAAAAGCGCGCCTTCCTCCTATACGAAGCAAAGGCGCGCTTTATTGCACAAAAAATGGAAAACGAGATAGACCGTAAGCCGGGTTCTGTATTAAACGACGATCTGTCTAGGCCCGCCATTGCTGACGGGCTCGTGCCACCATCGGGACGCGCGAGCAACGCTGTATGTCCCATATAGGTGTTGCTTCCGGTAGGGTTTACAAAGCCGCATGGTCACCCATGCGCTGGTGAGCTCTTGCCTCGCCGTTTCATCCTTACCGCATTGCTGCGGCGGTTTGCTTTCTGTTGCACTTTCCCTGGGGTCACCCCCGGCTGCCGTTAGCAGCTACCGTGCTCTGTGAGGCCCGGACTTTCCTCAGAGCGGTCAAAGCCGCCCCGCCGCCGTATGTTCCACTCGTTTTCCGCTCTTCATGATATCACAAAAAAAGATCATTTGCAAGCAAAGCATTTTTTTGATATACTGGCCCTGATTCATTTCAGCCAAAAAAGGGGGCAAAGAGGGATGCGGCTGTATTTCCCGGTGCCGGAAACGGTGGGCGAAGGCGGAGTGCTTCTGCGCAATTTCCTGCGCAGCTGTGCGGTCTCCACCGAGCTTGCCCGGGCGGTCAAGTTCCACGGCGGCGGCTTTTTTGCGGATGAAACACCGATTTTGGCCAACCGCCGGGTCTTTCCGGGCCAGAGGGTCTGGTTCGAACTGCCCGAAGAAGGGGAAGGCGTACAGCCCGGGCCGGAGATCCCGGTGGATCTGCGCTATCAGGACGCCTTCGCCCTGGTGTTTGAAAAGCCGCCTCATCTGGCGGTGCATCCCACCCTCAACGCCCCGGCCGGCACCCTGGCCAACGGCTATGCCGCCTGGCGGCTCCAGCGGGGAGAAAACCCGGTGTTCCGCCCGGTGAACCGGCTGGACAAGGACACCAGCGGCCTTGTGCTGGCGGCCCAGAACGCCTACGCCGCCCCCCTTTTGGCCGGACGGGTGGAAAAGCTCTATCTGGCCGTGGCCGAGGGGGAAATGCCTCTGGGTCCGGGGGTCATCGACGCCCCCATCGGCCGGCAGCAGGGGAGCATCATCGGCCGGTGCGTCACCCCCGAGGGCAAGCCCAGCCGCACCGAGTATACCATATTAAAAGCATCCGGAGGATTGAGCCTTGCAGCCTGCCGCCCGGTGACCGGGCGCACCCATCAGATTCGGGTGCATTTTGCCTCCATCGGCCACCCGCTGGCCGGGGATGACCTGTACGGCGGGCATCGGGACCGGATCGGACGGCAGGCGCTGCACTGCGCCCGCCAGAGCTTTGAGGTCCCGGCGGGCCGTCCGGTAAAAGACGGCTTTCAGCTGGAAATACCGCTGCATTATGAACAAATTGTGGTGGAAAGCCCGCTTCCGGAGGACATGCTCTGCCTTTTTTCGTGAAAAGTCGGTGAAAGCTTTCCCCAAATTTTGTGGGAATGCTTGTGCATGCGGTGTGCAGGTGTATAATGGGAACTAAAGCGGCTCGTGCAGATGAGGCGGGCCGGGCGTGAAATTGAAGTTGCGGCCCTGCGCGGCAGGGCTGTTTTGCCCCGTGGAGCCGGGGCCGTCCAGCCTTGCGGCAGGATGGACGGCCTGCGGCGGGCCTTTATCCCGGGTGCGGCCGGGAACGGACCATATCCCCAGCAGGAAGGAGAAAACCGTTTGATCGAAGAAAAGACAAAGGAGCCGCAGCTCCAGGAGTCCCAGACCGCGCAGCCGCGCACGGTCGGGCAGAAGCTGCGTTCGCTCTGGGCATGGGTGGAATGCGCCGTTGTACGGCTGCGCCACCGTGCAGGACATGGCGCCCGCCACAGGTGGGGATGGCTTGCCCGCCGTGCGGTGACCATCGCACCGGTGCGTGCCGCCGCAGAATTTTTGTATACATTGGGCTTTATGGGCGAGTACCAGCTGGTGCGCGCCGGACGTGCCGCTTCCGCCGCCTTTTGGTGGACGGTGGGCAGCGTCTGGCGGCTGCTGCGCCGCCTGGGGGAGACGGCCTTCCCTGAGATCCGGCTGGTTTTCCGGGAACTGTTCGGGCCGGTCTACATCTTTTTCCGCGGCATCTTCAACATCATCCGCACTGCTTCGGCGGTGCGCCGGGAGCGAGGCCTTGCCGCTGCGCTGCACGCAGGGGCGAGCTATCTTGCCCGAGGCATACGCCGGTACGCCGGGCTTCTGCCCAAAGCGGTGGTCTATCTGCTGCCGCTGGGCGCGCTGGGCATCATGGTTACGGTGGTGCAGCTGACCTTTGCCCGCCAGTATGCGCTGGCCGTCCAGGTGGACGGGGTGACGGTGGGCTATGTGGCCAATGAGGATGTATTTGACTCGGCCCGGGAGGCGGTGCTGGAGCGCATCAACTACGCAGGCGCCGACAGCAACGCCGAGTGGACCATCGAGCCTACCTATCAGCTGGCCATTGCCGATGAGGTGATGGACGAGCGGGAGATGACCGACAGCATCCTGCGGGCCTCCGGCGACGAGATCAGCGAGGGCACCGCCCTCTATCTGGATGGGGAGCTGACCGCGGTCTGTGTGGACGGCGACCAGCTGCGCAGCTATCTGGACGGGCTTCTGGCCCCGCTGGAGGACCCGGACGACCCCAACCTCAGCGTTACATTCAACCGGGAAGTGGTGCTGGAGGACGGCATCTACTTTACCGAGAGCTTCCAGGATTATGACGACATCATTTCGCTGCTGTCCGGAGTGCGGCAGGCGGAAAAGATTTATACAGTCGTCGCCGGAGACAGCATCAGTCTGATCGCCTCCAAAAACGGGCTGACGGTCAGCGAGCTGTGCGCGCTGAACACCGACATTGAACTGTCGGTGGATTCGGCCATCTTCCCCGGGGACGAGCTGATCGTCACCAAAGAGGAAGCCATGCTGGAAGTGCGGGTCAATCGGGTGGTCAACTGGGAGGAGTCCATCCCCTTCACCACCGAGCGGACAAGCTCCAGCGAGTATGCCTTCGGCACCACCAAGACGGTGCAGGAGGGCGAAGAGGGCGTCCGCAGCGTGACCGCCCTCAACACCTACGACGCGGACGGCGTATTGCTGGAACAGGAGATCCTCTCCACCGAGGTGGTCAAGGAACCGGTCCCCCGCAAGATCGTCACCGGCACAAAGCTGCCCAGCGGAAGCGTGGCCCAGGTGGGCAACGGCACCTTTATCTGGCCGGTGCCCGGCTATACCTATTGTTCCCGCTGGTATTCCAGCGGCCACAAGGGCGTGGACATCTGCGCGGCTGCCGGAACTCCCATCTATGCTTCGGCCAGCGGCGTCGTTACAGTGGCGGGCTATGAGCGGGGCGGCGCAGGCACCGGTTACGGCAACTCGCTGATCATCAACCACGGCAACGGCTACTCCACCCTTTATGCCCACTGCCTGTCTCTGGTGGTGTCCAAGGGTCAGGCGGTGAGCCAGGGCCAGCTGATCGGCTATGTGGGCAACACCGGCCGCTCCTTCGGCAACCACTGCCACTTTGAGATCCGCTACAACGGCAAGTATCTGCCTCCGCAGAATTACTTCAAAAAATAACAGGAGGCGGTTTCCCGCTTCCCCAAAAAACATGCAAAGGAGAGATGTTTTATGTCTACACCCCACATCAGTGCAGCGCCCGGCGATTTTGCCAAGACGGTCCTGATGCCCGGCGATCCTCTGCGCGCGAAATTCATCGCAGAAACCTTTTTGCAGGATGCGCGCCAGGTGACCGGTGTGCGCGGCATGCTGGGTTTCACCGGCCTGTATGAGGGCCGCCCCATCAGCGTCATGGGCAGCGGCATGGGCATGCCCTCCATCGGCATCTACTCCTACGAGCTGTACAGCTTCTACGGAGTGGAGAACATCGTCCGCATCGGTTCGGCGGGCAGCTATACAGACAAGGCCCGGCTGTTCGACGTGGTGCTGGCTTCCGGCGCGGTGAGCGAGTCCAACTACGCCCGGGTCCAGAGCGGGGCCGAGGAGGATCTGATGCTGCCCAGCGAGAGCCTGAACGATAAGCTCCGGGCCTCGGCTGCAAAGCAGGGTATCCGGCTCATCGAGGGCAACATCCATTCGGCGGATGTGTTCTACCGTCAGCCCTCGGACGAAAAACCCAGCTACTGGGAGAAGCTGCGGGACGAGCGGGGCTGCGTCTGCGTGGAGATGGAGAGCTTTGCCCTCTTTGCCAACGCAAAGGTCCTGGGCAAGAACGCAGCCTGCCTGCTGACCATCTCGGACAGCTTTGTCTCCCCTGAGATCACCACCGCAGAGCAGCGTCAGAAGAGCTTCACCGACATGATGAAGATCGCCCTGGGCGCAGAATACTAAGAAAAGTGCAGCGGCACAGCATCAACCCCGGAACGGGCGGGGCTGTGCCGCTGCTTGTTCAAAGGAGGCGTATCCCTTATGACCCAGCTGACTCAGGAGCAGAAGCAGGAGCTGATCCGTGCGGCCCTCAAGGCCCGGGAGCAGGCCGTGACCCCTTACAGCCATTTCAAGGTGGGGGCGGCGCTGCGGGCTGAGGACGGCCGGGTGTACACCGGCTGCAACATTGAGAATGCAGCCTTTACCCCCACCAGCTGTGCCGAGCGCACCGCCCTGTTCAAGGCGGTGAGCGAGGGGGTCACCCGGTTTACCGATATTGCGGTGGTGGGCTCCCGGGAGGGAGAGGTCAACACCCTGGTCACCGCGCCCTGCGGGGTCTGCCGTCAGGCTCTGTATGAATTCTGCGGCGACGGGCTCAACGTCATCATGGCCAAGACCCCGGAGGACTTCATCGAGCGCAGCCTGGGAGAGCTGCTGCCCTTCGGATTCGGGGCGGCCAATGTGCTGTAAAATTCGGTCTAAAATAATCCCGGCGGACAAGCTTTGTAAAGAAATTGTAATCTAAATGCGCTTGAACCCTACATAATTTGCCAGTATACTGAGAACTGTAGTTGCATTCAGTTTGCGTTTACAGGATGCAGACTTGAAATTGTTTCAACAATATCTGATTGTTACAAAGGAGAGATTTGATTATGAAGATGATTTCTCGTCGTAATTTTATGGCCGTTGCTGGCGCTGCTGTGGCTGTTTCGGCTCTGGCTGCCTGCGGCAGCTCTTCTTCCTCCAGCAGCACTGCTGCTTCCACCACCACCGGCGCTTCCTCCGCTGCCGGCTCTGAGGCCGGCGCTGAGGCTCTGACCCAGGTTGCTCTGTGCTGTGATACCGGCACCATCGACGATGAGAGCTTCAACCAGGCCTGCTGGGCTGCCGTCCAGGGCTACATGGGCGAGGCAAACTCCGAGTACTACATCCCCGAGGCAGACGCTTCGGATGAGGACCGTGAGACCATGATTCGCCGCGCAGTCAACGACGGCGCTCAGGCTGTGGTCTGCGTCGGCTATCTGTACGGCGCTTCCCTGGCATGGGCTGCTGAGCAGTACCCCGACATCAAGTTCATCGCCATCGACGTGACCCAGGCCGACATCGGCACCGACTCCATCCCTGCCAACTGCTACTGCATCACCTTCAAGGAGGAGCAGGCAGGCTACCTGGCAGGCTACGCCATCGCCAAGGACGGCTTCACCAAGCTGGGCTTCCTGGGCGGCATGGCCGTTCCCGCTGTTATCCGCTACGGCTACGGCTACATCCAGGGCATCGACGCCGCTGCTCAGGAGACCGGCAACGCTGTTGAGGTCAACTACTTCTACGGCGGCCAGTTCTACGGCGACGCCAACATCACCTCCCGCATGGAGGGCTGGTACACCAACGGCACCGAAGTGGTCTTCGCCTGCGGCGGCGGCATCTACACCTCCGCTCTGGAGGCTGCGGTCAAGTCCAACGGCTATGTGATCGGCGTGGACGTGGACCAGAACTACATCGGCGTCAACGGCGTGGCCGACGGCAGCTACAGCTACAACCCCTTCATCACCTCTGCCATGAAGGGCCTGACCGAGTCGGTCACCGCCGCTCTGGGTGAGATCGACGCGGGCAATTGGAGCGCCATCGCCGGCACCAACGGCAACTTCGGCCTGGAGGACGGCGAGTACGTCGGCCTGCCCACCGCCGAGGACAGCTGGAACTTCCGCACCTTCACCGTCGAGGAGTACGAGGCCATCAAGGCCAAGATCGCTTCCGGCGAGGTGGTCGTGGACAACAGCAGCGAGGACAGCGTCAAGCCCGAGACCAGCGACCTGGTCACCGTCAACTACATCCAGTAAGTTCCGGAACACCCAAGAATCTTTTGCGGGGCACCCTTCGGGGTGCCCCGTTTTTTGTTGCGATGCAGCAGAAAAAGGACCTTTGTCGTTTTATACGAATATAGGAGAAAAAATTGGACAGTACAACAAAAGTAATACTTTTCCGAGACTATTTCTGCAAAAAAAATAAATTATGCTGTGCATCCGGTCGAAAATACGGTATAATAGAAAATAGAATTCAGTTGCAACGTGTGAAAGGAGTGTGAGTGGTTTGGCAGAGGATTATGTAATCGAAATGCTGCACATCACCAAGGAATTTCCTGGGATCAAGGCCAACGACGACATTACCCTGCAGCTGCGCAAGGGCGAAGTCCATGCTCTGCTGGGCGAGAACGGCGCGGGCAAAAGTACCCTGATGAGCGTTCTGTTCGGCTTGTATCAGCCCGAACAGGGCACCATCCGCAAAAACGGCAAAGAGGTGCAGGTACGCAATCCCAATGACGCCAACGCTCTGGGCATCGGCATGGTCCACCAGCATTTCAAGCTGGTGGAGTGCTTCTCGGTGCTGGACAACATCATTCTGGGCGTGGAACCCAACCGGATGGGGTTCCTTCAGAAGGCGGAGGCCCGCCGCAAGGTGGTGGCCCTGAGCGAAAAGTATGGTCTGCGAGTGGACCCGGATGCATTGGTCAGCGATATCTCGGTGGGCATGCAGCAGCGGGTGGAGATCCTCAAGATGCTCTACCGGGACAATGAAATCCTGATTTTCGATGAGCCCACCGCTGTTTTGACCCCTCAGGAGATCGACGAGCTGATGGAGATCATGCGCGGGTTTAAAAAGGAGGGCAAGTCCATCCTTTTCATCACCCACAAGCTCAACGAGATCATGGCGGTGGCCGACCGCTGAACCGTCCTGCGCAAGGGCAAATACATGGGTACGGCCGACATTTCCAAGGTCACCAAGGAAGAACTGTCCCGCATGATGGTGGGCCGCGACGTTCAGCTGCAGGTGGAAAAGGAGCCTGCAAAGCCCGGTGAGGTGGTGCTGGATGTGCAGGGGGTCACCATGCACAATGCCGCCCACAAGAAGGACTCGGTGAAGAATGTTTCCTTCCAGGTCCATGCAGGGGAGATCGTCTGTCTGGCAGGCATCGAGGGCAACGGCCAGACCGAGTTTGTCTACGGTCTCACCGGCCTGGAAAAGCTCAGCGCCGGCCGTCTGACCCTCTGCGGCCAGGACATAACCTCGGCCTCCATCCGTCAGCGTTCCAAGGACGGCATGAGCCACATCCCCGAGGACCGGCACAAGCACGGCCTGGTGCTGGATTACACCCTGGAAGAAAATATGGTGCTCCAGCGCTACTGGCAGCCCGAGTTCCAGAACCACGGCTTTATCCGCAAGGACAAGGTGCGGGAATACTCCGACCGCCTCATCGAACAGTATGACGTGCGCAGCGGTCAGGGCAGCCTGACCATCGCCCGCAGCATGTCCGGCGGCAACCAGCAGAAGGCCATCATCGCCCGGGAGATCGACCGCGACCCCAAGCTGCTGGTGGCGGTCCAGCCCACCCGCGGCCTGGACGTGGGCGCCATCGAGTATATCCACCGGCAGATCGTGGCCCAGCGGGACGCAGGCAAGGCGGTGCTGCTGGTGAGCCTGGAGCTGGATGAGGTCATGAACCTGTCCGACCGCATCCTTGTGATGTACGAGGGCGAGATCGTGGGCGAGTTTGATCCCAAAAAGACCACCGTGCAGGAGCTGGGCCTGTATATGGCCGGCGCCCGCAGGCAGGGGAAAGGAGAGTGATCCGGCATGAAGAAGAATAAACTTTCCCGCGCAGGGCTCCAGGGCTCGCTGGTAGGGGTGCTGGCAGCCCTTCTGTGCATCCTCATCGGTCTTTTGTGCGGCTATCTCGTGCTGCTGGCCATCAACCCCGCCCATGCCTGGAGCGACGGCTTTGTCCGCATCCTCAAGGGCGGCTTCTACGATGCGCCTTACGGCGTGGGTAAGATGCTGGCCAACGCCGCTCCGCTGGTCATGACCGGTCTTTCGGTGGCCTTCGCCTTCAAAACCGGCCTGTTCAACATCGGTGCGGCCGGTCAGTACACCCTGGGCGCCTTCGGCGCGCTCTACTGCGCCATCGTGCTGCATCTGCCCTGGTTCGTCTGCCTGCTGGCGGCTACCGTGATGGGCGGCATCTGGGGCGCCATTCCCGGCGTGTTCAAAGCCTATCTCAACATCAATGAGGTCATCACCTCCATCATGTTCAACTGGATCGGCCTGTTCCTGGTCAATGAGATCGTCTACGGCAACGGTTCGGGCGTGATGTACGATTCCCGCAACACCCGCACCTGGAACCTGCGCAAGACCGCCGGGTGTGAGGGCTCCGTGATCCCCGATTTCGGCCTCAACGATCTGTTCCAGACCAACAGCACCACCATCGCCATCTTCCTGGCCATCGTGGTGGCCATCGTCATCTGGGTAGTGCTGGAAAAGACTACCTTCGGCTATGAGCTCAAGGCGGTGGGCCTGAACAAGAACGCTGCCCGCTACGCCGGCATCAACGAGAAAAAGAACATCATCCTTTCGATGGTCATTGCCGGCGCGCTGGCTGGTTTCGGCGCGGGGCTGTACTATCTGTCCGGCGTCTCGGAGTGGAACCCCCTGAACTCCACCAGCCTGCCGGCCATGGGCTTCAACGGCATCTCGGTGGCGCTGCTGGCCAGCTCCAACCCCATCGGCACCGTTTTCTCGGCCATCTTCATCTCCCATATCACGGTGGGCGGTTCCTTCCTGTCCACCAAGTACTACCCCACCGAGATCGCGGACCTCATCAGCGGCATCATCATCTATCTGTGCGCCTTCTCGATGTTGTTCCGCGGCAAGATCCGCGGCCTGCTGTTTGCGGGCAAACGGGCGGACAAGGCCAATGCCAACGCTGAGACCGCCCCGGCAGCCGTCAAAAAGGAGGGCAAGTGATATGCTGTTACTCATCAAATACACCCTGCTGTACGGCATCGTTCTGATGCTGGTGGCGCTGGGCGGCATGTTCAGCGAGCACTCCGGCATCATCAACATTGCGCTGGAAGGCATTATGGTCATCGGCGGCGTGGCGGGCGTTCTGGCCCTGACCATGCTGCCGGCGGATGCCCCTGCCATTGTGGTGGTCCTGGTTTCGATTCTGGCTTCGGCTGCGGCGGGCATGATCTATTCGCTGCTGCTGGCCTTTGCCTCCATCAACCTGAAGGCGGACCAGACCATCGGCGGTACAGCTCTGAACCTGCTGGCCACTGCCATCGCGGTGGTTCTGGCCAAGTACTTCAGCGAGAGCGGCAGCGCCAAGCTGAACTATTCCAACAAGCCCTTCCTGTTCTCCATCGGCGGGCTGGAGCTGAGCGTCTTTGTGCCGCTGGGCCTTGTGCTGCTGATCGTGAGCTATGTGGTGCTCTACAAGACCCGGTTCGGCCTGCGGCTGCGCTCCTGCGGCGAGCATCCCCAGGCGGCGGACTCGGTGGGCATCAACGTCTACCGGATGCGGTATGCCGGCGTGCTGCTGTCGGGCGCTCTGGGCGCAGTGGGCGGCATGGCCTACATCGTGCCCCCGGTCCAGACCTGGAACTTTGAGGTGGGCGTGGCCGGCGCCGGCTTTCTGGCCCTGGCGGTCATGATCTTCGGCCAGTGGAAGCCCTTCCACATCTTTGGAGCGGCCATGTTCTTCGCCGTGTTCAAGAGCCTGGCCAACATTGCCGATTCCACCTTCCTGGCAAGCTTCGGCTGGTCCAGCAATATCTACAACATGATGCCCTTCATTGCGTCGATGATCATTCTGGCCTTTACCTCCAAGAACAGCATGGCGCCCAAGGCCGAAGGCATCCCCTACGACAAGGGCTCCCGCTGAGTGCGGCTGCTCCCCAAAGCGAACCTCTGCGGCGCGGCTGCCCGATGGGCGGCTGCGCCTTTTTGCATTCCGCCGCATTCCGGCGGAGAAGATTTCCATCCGAAGGGAGGACAACCTATGCGAATTTACGATCTGATCGCCAAAAAACGGGACGGCGGGACCCACACCCGCGCCGAACTGGAAGCCATTGTGGGCGGCTATGTGCGGGGAGATGTGGCGGATTATCAGATGGCCGCCTGGATGATGGCGGTTTATCTGCGGGGAATGACCCCAGGCGAGACCGCCGAGCTCACCGATGTCATGGCCCACAGCGGCGAAATGGTGGATCTGAGCAGCATCCCGGGCATCAAGGTGGACAAGCACTCCACCGGCGGAGTGGGAGACAAGACCACCCTGGTCATTGCGCCCTTGGTGGCCGCCTGCGGGGTGCCCATCGCCAAGATGAGCGGCCGGGGCCTCGGACACACCGGCGGCACGGTGGACAAGATGGAGAGCGTGCCCGGCACCCGTACCGCCCTGGGACGGGAGGAATTCCTCAGCCAGGTGCGGCAGATCGGCCTGGCGGTCATCGGCCAGAGCGAGGGCATCGCCGTGGCGGACAAAAAGATGTACGCCCTGCGGGATGTCACCGCCACCGTGAGCTGTATCCCGCTGATCGCCTCCAGCATCATGTCCAAAAAGCTGGCCTCCGGGGCGGACGCCATCCTGCTGGATGTCACCACCGGCACCGGCGCCTTTATGAAGACGGTGGAGGAGGGCATCGAGCTGGCAAAATGCATGGTGGAGATCGGGACCCGCAACGGCCGCCGGGTGGCCGCCCTCATCACCGATATGGATACGCCGCTGGGGCATAACATCGGCAACAGTATGGAAGTGGCCGAGAGCATGGATGTTCTCAAGGGCTGCGGCCCCGCCGACCTGACCGAGGTTTGCCTGCAGCTCGCCGCCCAGATGCTGGTGCTGGCGGACAAGGGCAGCGCCGAAGAGTGCCGCGCTCTGGCGGAAAAGGCCCTTGCGGACGGCAGCGGATTCAAAAAATGCTGCGAAATGTTCGCCGCTCAAGGGGGCGATGTGCGGGTGCTGGAGGATTCCTCTCTCTTTGCGCCGCCCCAGGCCAGCTGGGAGCTGCGGGCGGATCAGGAGGGCTACATCGTGGCCAACGACGCCGAGCGGATCGGCAGCGCCAGTGTGCTGCTGGGAGCCGGACGGCAGAAAAAGGGGGACGCCCTGGACTTTGCCGCAGGCATCCGGATGCACAAAAAACGGGGGGACTATGTCCGCAAGGGAGACCTGCTGGCCACCTTCTACGGCGCGCCGGAAAAGTTTGCTGCCGCCGAGCAGGAATACCGCCGCGGCCTGCGCTATGGCCCCGAACTGCCCCCGGCCGAAAAGCTGATCCACGCCCTTGTGACCAAGGACGGGGTGCAGAGATTCTAAATGCTTGAATCGCCGCCGGTTCTGAAACAGTCCAAACAAAGCCCGGGCGCAGCGCCGCCTCCGAAAACCCGACCTTTTCGGAAAAAGACGCTGTACCCGGGCTTTTGTGCGGTTTATCTGCCGGAGAAAAGGGCGAATGGTATGGAACTTTTGGAGGAATCGTGATACAATACGTTCCGTATTTTGTCCGTTGGAACGGGCAAAACCAAGGGAATTGCTATGGATTTCGACAGAAAAGAGGAAGATAGACCGCAATGAAGATCATTCTGGTAGGCGGCGGCAAGGTCGGTACAGCTTTGACCCGGCAGCTCAGCGAAGAGGGCCACAACGTGACCATCATCGACACCAACAAAGCGCGGGTGGAGCACATCATCGAGAGCTACGATGTTATGGGCATCGTGGGCAACGGCTCCTCCATCACAACGCTGGAAGAGGCCGGAATCGCGGATACCGACGTGTTCATCGCCATCACCGGCTCGGACGAGCTGAACCTTCTGTGCTGCATGTTCGCCAAGAAGGCGGGCAACTGCCATACCATCGCCCGGGTGCGCAACCCGTCCTACAGCCACGAGCTGGAATTCATCAAAAAGCAGATCGGCATCTCGGCCATCATCAACCCCGAGATGGCGGCGGCCAAGGAGATTTCCCGTCTGCTGCGCTTCCCCGGAGCCAGCAAGATCGACACCTTCGGAGGCGGCCGGGGGCAGCTCATCAAATTTCCTCTCACCGAAAAACAGGGTCTGGACGGGCTGGCCATCCGGGAACTGCCTGAAAAACTCTCCAGCGACATCCTGGTTTGCGCGGTGGAGCGGGGGAGCGAGGTCATCATCCCCGGCGGCAACTTTGTGCTGAAGAGCGGGGACATGGTCACCTTCCTGGCCACCCAGGAGAACGCCCGTCAGTTCTTCCTCAAGATCGGCCTGCCGGTGAACCCGGTGCGCAATGTCATGATCGTGGGCGGCGGCGCCATCTGCTACTATCTCAGCCAGGAACTGGTGGAAAATCGGGTCCGGGTGCGGATCATCGAGCGGGACGCCGCCCGCTGTGCCCAGCTGGCCGAGGACCTGCCGGGCGCCCAGATCCTCTGTGAGGATGGCTCCAACCGGGGATTTTTGCTCTCGGAGGGGCTGGCCTCCTGCGGGGCCTTCGTGGCGCTGACCAACATCGACGAGGAAAACGTGCTGCTGTCCCTGTTTGCCAAAAAGCACTCCCAGGGCAAGCTGGTCACCAAGATCAACCGGCTGGAGTTTGACGACATTTTGGGCACGCTGGATCTGGGCAGTACCATCTACCCCAAGTACATGACCTGCGATTTCATTGTGCAGTATGTCCGGGCGCTGCAGAACGAGGCGGGCAACAACATCAAAACCCTCTACCGCATCCTGGACGACCGGGTGGAGGCGCTGGAGTTCACGGTCCATGAAGGAAGCCGCGCCACCAACATCCCCCTGAGCCATCTGCACCTGAAGCCCAACCTGCTTTTGTGCTGCAGCACCCGCGGGGACCGGATCATCATTCCCCGGGGCGGAGACCGCATCCAGGTGGGGGACAACGTCATCGTCGTCACCCTGCAGCACGGCCTGCACGACCTGCAGGACATCGTGGCGGACTGACGGAGGACGGCAGCTTATGAACTACGCAATCGTATTCCGTCTTTTGGGCTATATCCTGCTGTGCGAAGGAGCGCTCATGATGCCTGCGGCCCTGACCAGCGTCCTCTACGGCGAGTGGAGCGTTCTGGCGGCCTTTTTGCTGACGGCGGCGCTCTGCGCGGTGTTTGGGCTTTTGCTGCGGGAAATCAAGGTCTCCAGCAACATTTTTTATATGCGGGAGGGCTTTGTGACCACCGCTTTGAGCTGGATCGTCATCAGCGTCATGGGGGCGGTGCCCTTTGTGCTCACCGGTTCCATCCCCGACCCGGTGGCCGCCCTGTTTGAGACGGTGTCCGGCTTCACCACCACCGGCGCCAGCATTCTGGCCGATGTGGAGAGCCTGCCCAAGGGCATTTTGTTCTGGCGCAGCTTCACCCACTGGATCGGCGGCATGGGCGTTCTGGTCTTTCTTCTGAGCCTGCTGCCGCTGACCGGCGGTTCCCACCTCAACCTCATGAAGGCCGAGAGCCCCGGCCCCCAGGTGGAAAAGCTGGTGCCCAAGGTCCAGTCCACCGCCAAGATTCTCTACGGCATCTACTTCGCCCTCACCGCTCTGGAGGTGGTGCTGCTGCTGGCCGGACGCATGCCCCTGTTTGATGCGCTGCTGACCTCCTTCGGTACGGCCGGTACCGGCGGTTTCGGCATCAAAAACGACAGCATGGCCGCCTACTCGGTCTATATCCAGGTGATCGTGACCATCTTCATGATCCTGTTCGGGGTCAACTTCAACTTCTACTTCCTGCTGCTGCTGGGCAAGGTGCGCCGCGCCTTTGCCATCGAAGAGGTGCGGGGGTATATTTTCATCATCCTGGCCACCATCGGCATCGTCAGCTGGGATATCCATAATCTTTATCCCACCATCCGCCAGGCGGTGCAGCAGGCCGCCTTTCAGGTGGGGTCCATCATCACCACCACAGGCTTTTCCACCTGCGACTTCAACTCCTGGCCGGTGCTCTCCCGCAATGTGCTGGTGCTGCTGATGTTTGTAGGCGCCTGTGCAGGCAGTACCGGCGGCGGCATCAAGGTCACCCGCCTGATCATCCTCATCAAGGCCATCGGCAAGGAGATCCGCCAGGCGCTGCACCCCCAGGTCGTGGCGCCGCTGCGGATGGACGGCAAGCTCATCACCCACGAGACGGTGAGAGCGACCAACGTTTTCCTGTCCGCCTATATGATCATCTTTGTGGCTTCGGTGCTGCTGGTCAGTCTGGACGGCAACGAGATGGTGACCAACTTCACCGCCGTGGCCGCCACCCTCAACAACATCGGCCCCGGCCTTGAGCTGGTGGGCCCGGCCTCCAACTTCGCCTTCCTGTCCTCCCCGGCCAAACTCGTACTGGTGTTCGACATGCTGGCCGGACGTCTGGAGCTGTTCCCCATGCTGGTGCTCTTTACGCCGGATGCCTGGCGCAGGTTCTGAGCAAAAAACAAAAAGCAAGGCCCCCGCTGCATGTTTTGAACACGCAGCGAGGGCCTTTGGCGTTGAAAGTCAAAATTCAGGTCACGGCATAATTTTCCTGGGCGCGGTATTGCAGGGCTTCCAGCAGAGCGCCCTCCCCGATCAGCTCTTCCCCCGAAAGGTCTGCAATGGTGCGGGCCACCCGCAAAAGACGGTCGTGGGCCCGGGCCGAGAGGCCCAGAGTATCGTAGGCGCTGCGCAGCAGACGGGCGGCCGCCGCGGTCATGCGGCAGACCCTGCGCACCTGGGCCGCGGTGAGCTGGGCGTTGCAGGCGACGCCCGAAAAGCCGCCGGCTGAATAACGCTTTGTCTGCACCGCCCGGGCGGCTTCCACCTGGGCCCGCAGGGTCTCGCTGCTCTCGCTTTCGCCTGCGCCGTGGAGCTCGTCGAAAGCGATGGGGTCCATCTCGACACACAGGTCGATCCGGTCCAAAAGCGGCCCGGACACCCGGCTGCGGTACTGGCGCACCGCGTTGGGGGTGCAGGTACACCGGCGGGTGGGGTGGCCGTAGTAGCCGCATTTGCAGGGGTTCATGGCCGCCACCAGCTGGAACCGGCTGGGGTAGGTGGCGCTGCCTGCGGCCCGGCTGATGGTGATCTGCCCATCTTCCAGGGGCTGGCGCAGCACCTCCAGGCTCTCGCGGCTGAATTCCGGCAGCTCGTCCAGAAAGAGGACTCCCGCATTGGCCAAACTGCACTCTCCGGGCCGGAACTGGGCGCCGCCTCCCGCCAGGGCCGCCGGGCTGGCCGAGTGGTGGGGACTGCGGAAAGGCCGCTGGGTGATCAGGCCGGAATTGCGGTCCAGCTGCCCGGCCACCGAGTAAACCTTGGTGGTCTCCACCGATTCCTCCCGGGTCAGCGGGGGCAGGATGCCGGGCAGCCGCCGGGCCAGCATGGATTTTCCGGTGCCCGGCGCGCCGATCAGCAGCACGTTGTGCCCGCCCGCCGCCGCGATCACCATTACCCGCCGGGCCACCGACTGGCCCATCACGTCCAAAAAATCCGGCGCGCAGGCCTGGCCCCGCAGCGGGTCGAAGGGCAGCGGCCGGGCCGGGACAAGGGGGGTCTGGCCGGTCAGCGCGTCGATGACCTGGCGCACCGAGCGGGCGGGGAAGATCTGCATCCCGCTGGAACCGCAGGCCTCGGCGGCTTCGGGGGCGTTTTCCGCCGGGAGATAAAGGGCCCGCACCCCGCTTTCGGCGGCGGCCAGGGCCATGGGCAGCACGCCGTTTACCGGCCGCAGACTCCCGTCCAGGGCCAGCTCCCCCAAAAAGGCGTTTTCGGCGCTGGGCTGGGGCAGCTGGCGGGAGGCCACCAGCACCGCCAGCAGCAGCGGCAGGTCGTAGACCGGGCCGGTCTTGCGCACGTCGGCGGGGGCAAGGTTGGCGGTGATCCGTCCGCTGGGCCAGCGGTAGCCCAGGTTTTTGGCGGCGGCATGGACCCGGTCACCGCTTTCCCGCACCGCCGAATCCGGCAGACCCACGATGGAAAAGGCGGGCAGTCCGCCGGATACATCCGCTTCCACCGCTACATGGAAGCCGTTCAGGCCGTTGAGGCCGAAGCTGTTCATCACCGCGTACATCCGCTTCCTCCTTTGCCGTCTGCGCCCGGGATAAAAAGAAAAAGCGCATTGGGAAGATGCGCTTTGGGACAAAAGATGAGTTAAAATTCCAAAAATGGAAAAAATTAGAAAAATCTGCCCTACTTCGACAGATTCTTTTCTCTGAATTCATTATAGTGAACCCATAGACCGATGTCAACGTGGAAAAGGAGAGGACGAATCATGAACGGGACAAAAAACAGCGAGTACTATACCGAAAACAGCGGCCTGGAGCACAGCCCCATCGGCCGGTTCTGCGCCTATTATTCCGAGATCGAAGGGCTGCAGAAGGCGCACACCTTGATCTACTCGGCCGACGCGGCGCCGGGCGGGGCGGAACTGCGGCTGACCTGCTGCCAGGATGGACAGGAGAAAGAGCAGGCGGTGTTCTGCCCCGGGCTCAGTTCCCGGCGGGCACAGCAGCTGCTGCGGTATCTCTATGAAAACGCAGCGGGCCCGGACCAGTGGCAGGAGCTGCTGGCCGACCTTGGGCTGGAGATGCAGCCGCTGTAACGGCCAGGGAATGCTGCAAAGGGCCGGGGGCTGAACTTTCCAGGGATTCCAACTTTCCAATTACACCTGTTTATTTTGGAAAGTTGAAAAAAACCTAGGTATCAAGCCAACTTTTGAACTTTCTACGTATTTTGGAAAGTTCAAAATCGGAACTTGAACTTTCCACGGTAGAAAGTTCAAAACAGCGCAGCAGCGTCAAAAATCTGAACTTTCCAAAATAACCAGGGGGGTACCGGGACGATCCTGGAAAGTTCACGCTCTGCTGGCAGAAGCTCGGTCAGCAGCTGCTGTGAAAGGAAACTCCCCAGCAGCATCTTGCCTAACTCCCTTCGCCGCTGCGCGGCACTTCCCTCAGAGAGGGAAGCCTGAAGATACATGGCTGCTTCTTGGAAAAGCAGCTGCTGCGGAAAACACCTCTGCACAAAAATCGCTGCTCCTTCGCTTGGGAGCAGCGATTTTGTTGTTATTGGGGAAAATCCGGCCACAGGCAAACGCTCCCGCTTTGCAGGCTGCCCGCAGCCGCAGAGATGCCCGCCGCTGCAAGCACCCGGGCAAAGGCGGCGGCTTTGGCCCAGTCCTCCGGCCGGTCCACCTGGTTCAGCAGCACCCGGGGGGCGAGCTTCTCGGCGGCAATGGCCCGCCCCGCCAGAGCAGAGGTCACCGGCTGGCCCGGCTGCGCGCCGGTCAGAGCACAGAAGATTTCCGGCCGGTGGACCGCCTTTTCCACCGGCTGTCCCAAGCCGGAAGCTCCCGCCACCAGCACCACCTGACTGCAGCCCGGCGGGATCACCGGCTCATGGGGGGCATGGGCTTTCAGCGGCAGATGCCGGGAGCCGTCCGCTTCCACCAGCACATAATCGGCGAGCCGGGCCAAAACTGCAAAGGGCAGGGCGGGGGCGGTCAGCTTGCCTTCCGGCCCGGGCCGCCCGGCGCAGACCACCCGGGAGCCTTCCAGCGCCTTTTCCAGCTCCTCCCGGCTCTGCCCGGTGAACAGCGGATATTCTTCAAAGGGAAAGATGTGGGTGGAGGTGCAGAGGATGACCCGTCCCTCCAGCTTTTGGGCCAGCGCCCGCAGCAGGCTGGTCTTGCCGCCGCTGCCGATGACCGCGAGGATGCCCGGGCGAATGTCCAGCGCTTTGCTCAGCTCCATGTCTGCCTCCTGTGCCGGTGTCCCGGCGATTGACGGAAAAAATAAAATCCAGTATAATCGAAGCGATATCGGGATACAAAATCCAGTATACGAAAAGCGGAGTATAAATACAAGATGCGAGGAGTGTTGAAGATGATTCTTGACGCAAGAGGCAAGCCCTGTCCCCAGCCGGTGGTGCTGGCGCTGCACGCGCTCACCGAGCTCAAAGAGGGAGAGGCGCTGGAGGTGCTGGTGGACAACGACGCCGCCGTCCAGAACCTGACCCGCATGGCGGGCCAGAAGGGCCGCACCGCCGAGACCGCCCAGGAGGGCGAATTCTGGCGGGTCACCATCGGAGCCCAAGGGGCATCCGCTCCCGCATCCGTCCCCGCCGCCCAGCCTGCCTGCTGCTCGCCGAACCTCTCGGCCGCCGTGGTGGCGGTGGGCACCGACGTTATGGGCCGGGGCAGCGAGGAGCTGGGCCGGGCGCTGCTCAAGAGCTTTTTGTACGCACTGGCGCAGCTGGAGGTGCCGCCTGTGACCCTGCTGTTCTTCAACGGCGGCGCAAAGCTCACGGTGGAGGGCAGCGAGTCGCTGGAGGACCTGCGGGAGCTGGAGAGCCGAGGCACCGAGATCCTGACCTGCGGCACCTGCCTGGATTACTACGGCATCAAGGAGAAGCTGGCGGTGGGCAGCATCACCAACATGTACCGCATCGCCCAGATCCTCACCGAGGCCGACCGGCTGGTGAACCTGTGATCTACCTGAACAACGCGGCCACCACCCTGCAAAAGCCCCCCTGCGTACTGCGGGCGGTGGTGGAAGCCATGGAAACCTTGGGCAGCTGCGGGCGGGGCGGCCATGCCAGGGAATTATCCGCCGCCCGCACCGTCTTTGAGACCCGGATGCGGGTGGCCCAGCTGCTGGGATTTTCCCACCCGGAGCGGGTGGTCTTTACCGCCAACGCCACCCAGGCGCTGAATACCGCCCTCTGGGGGCTGGACCTTTCGGGGGGCCATGTGATCGCCACCGACTGGGACCACAACTCGGTGCTGCGTCCGCTGCACCGGCTGGCGGCGGCCCGGGGAGTGGAGACGGATTTCCTGCCCGCCGACCGGCAGGGGCGGCTGGACTATGACCGTCTGGAATCCCTTGTGCGCCCCAATACCCGGCTTTTGGTCTGCACCCATGCCTCCAACCTCACCGGCAATCTGGCGGACCTTGTGCGGATGTCGGCTTTTGCAAAGCAGCACGGCCTGCTGCTCCTGCTGGACGCGGCCCAGACCGCCGGCTGTTTGCCCATCCAGATGGAACAGGCGGGGGTGGACCTGCTCTGCTTCACCGGCCACAAGGGGCTCATGGGCCCCCAGGGCACCGGCGGGCTCTGTGTGGCCCCCCATGTGCAGCTGGAACCGCTGCTTTCCGGCGGGACCGGGGTGCGCTCCTTTGAGGAGGACCAGCCCGATGAATACCCCGAGCATCTGGAAGCGGGCACCCTCAACGGCCACGGCCTGGCCGGGCTTTCGGCGGCGGTGGAATTCCTGCTGGAAACCGGGGTGGAGCGGGTCCACGCCAAGGTGCTGGCCCTGACCCGGCGGTTCGTGGAGGGGGCAAAAGGTCTGCCCGGTCTGACCCTCTACGGCACCTTTGAGGAGGACCGCGCCCCGGTGGCGGCGCTGAATCTTGCGGGCTGGGACCCTGCCGCCGCGGCGGACACCCTGGCCCAGGACTACGATATCGCGGTGCGGCCGGGCATCCACTGCGCGCCCCGGATGCACCGGGCGCTGGGTACCGGCGAGCGAGGCTGCCTGCGCTTTTCCTTTGGGTGGTACAACACCTTTGCCGAGGTGGATGCCGCCCTGGCTGCACTGAAAGAGATGGTGACCGAAGCATGAGACAAAAACAGCCCCGGCTGGTG
The DNA here is from genome assembly GCA_944387955.1 of uncultured Faecalibacterium sp. Taxonomy (GTDB): domain Bacteria; phylum Bacillota; class Clostridia; order Oscillospirales; family Ruminococcaceae; genus Faecalibacterium. The sequence continues at coordinate 25,159 of CALXGY010000075.1, forward strand.
GTGACCTTTTCCACCACCACCGCCGCCTTGCAGTGGGAACGCCGGTGCAAAGAGCTGGGGGTCCCGGGCCGTCTGATCCCGGTGCCGGTGACCATTACCGCCGACTGCGGGCTGGCCTGGTCCATGCCCCCTGAGGAGGCTCCCCGGCTGGAAGAGCTGGCCGGGCTGGACCGGGCGGGCTGCTGTGAGCTGATGCTCTGAATCCCAAAGGAGGAAAATCTATGTTCGTCGTCATCCGCGGCGCAGGGGATATTGCCACCGGCATTGCCCTGCGCCTTTACCGCGCCGGGATGCAGCTGGTGCTCACCGACCTGCCCGAACCCACGGCGGTGCGCCGCACCGTCTGCTTCTCCGAGGCCATCCGGCTGGGAGAGTGTCAGGTGGAGGGCATCACCGCCCGCCGGGCCGAGACCCCGGCCCAGGCGGCCCAGTGGGCCAGGGAGGGCATGGTGGCGGTGCTGGCCGACCCCGAGGGAGCCTGCATCCCGGAACTGCATCCGGACGGGGTGGTGGACGCCATTCTGGCAAAGAAAAACCTCGGCACCCGCCTGGACATGGCCCCGGTGGTCATCGGGGTGGGCCCCGGCTTTACCGCCGGTCTGGACTGCCATGCCGCCGTGGAGACAAAGCGGGGCCACACCCTGGGCCGGGTGCTCTACACCGGTTCCCCCATCCCCAACACCGGCATTCCCGGCAACATCGGGGGCTATACGGTGGAGCGGGTGCTGCGGGCCCCGGCGGCGGGAGTGTTCGAGCCCTGCCTCGAGATCGGGGCCCAGGTGAAGGCCGGTCAGCTGGCCGCCACGGTGGGCGGGGTGCCCCTAGTCTGTACCATCGACGGCTGTCTGCGGGGGCTTCTGCAGGCGGGCATCCGGGTGCCGGAGGGCATGAAGTGCGGGGACATCGACCCCCGCTGCAAGCCGGAGCACTGCCTGTGCGCCTCGGACAAGGCGCTGGCGGTGGGCGGCGGCGTGCTGGAGGCGCTGCTGCACTTCAAAACGAAAGGGGAGAACGCAGCATGGAAAACGTCCAACTGACCAAGCTGGCCGAGTGCGCCGGCTGCGGCGCCAAGGTGGGCGCCGGGGAGCTGGCCCGGCTTTTGGAGGGGCTCAAGGTGCATAAGGACCCGAACCTGCTGGTAGGGTATGACCGCAGCGACGACGCCTCGGTGTATAAGATCAGCGAGGAGCTGGCCCTGGTGCAGACGGTGGACTTCTTCCCGCCCATTGCGGACGACCCCTACACCTTCGGAGCCATTGCGGCGGCCAACGCCCTCTCGGACGTCTACGCCATGGGCGGGGAGCCCAAGCTGGCCCTCAACGTTATGGCGGTGCCGGAGGACATGCCCAAAGAGGTGGTCCACGCCATCCTGCGGGGCGGCTACGACAAGGCCTACGAGGCCGGGGCCATCATCAGCGGCGGCCACAGCATCTACGACAAGGAACCCAAATACGGCATGGCGGTCACCGGATTTGTCCGGCCCGACCGGATGCTCACGAACTCCGGCGCACAGCCGGGGGATATTCTGCTCTATACAAAGCCCATCGGCATCGGGGTGCTCACGGCGGGCATCAAGGGGGAGTTAGTGGGGGTGGAGGTCACCCGCCGGGCCCAGAACCTGATGATGACCCTCAACAAGGCCGCCCGGGACCAGATGGTGCAGTACCGGGTCCACGCCTGCACCGACATCACCGGATTTGGGGTGCTGGGGCACCTTTTGGAGATGGCCCAGGGCAGCGATGCCGAAATTCATCTGGAGGTTTCGGGGCTGGAATTCATCCCCGAGGCGCTGGAGCTGGCCCGGCTGGGAGTGCTGCCCGCAGGGCTCTACCGCAACCGCCACTTCGCCCAGGAATGGGTGGAGGAAGGCAGCGTCGAGCTGGCGGTGCAGGACCTGCTTTATGACCCCCAGACCTCCGGCGGGCTGATGATGGCGGTGCATCCCGAGGATGCCCCCGCCCTGCTGGAAGCCCTGCGCCAGGACCCCGGGGTCCCCGCAGCCCAGAAGGTGGGCCGGGTGGCCCCCTATGGCGGCGGCAGGCGCATCTTTTTGGAGTAAAGGAGGAAGGACCGTGGAGATCTGGCAGCTGACCGGCCCCCTCTGCCGCTGCCTTGAGGCGGGGCAGAGCGCGGTGCTCTGTACGGTGGTATCCCGGCAGGGCTCGGCCCCCCGGGGCCCCGGGGCCCGGATGGCCCTTTTGCCCGGCGGGGTCTGGCTGGGCACTGTGGGGGGCGGAACCCTCGAACAAATGGCCCAGCAGCAGGCAAAAGCCCTTTTGGAGGGCAGGGCGGAACCGGGCATCCTCCAGTATGCCCTGGGCGGCCCGGATTCGGAAATGGTCTGCGGCGGCGCGGTGGAGATCGGTTACCAGAAGCTCACTCCCGCCGACCTGCCCGCCCTTGAAACCTTGGCGGCTTTGCTGGAAAAGGGGCGCTGCTGCACCCTCTGCCAGCGGTTCGACGGCCAGGGCCCGGCCCTCGCCGTCCGGGAGGAAGGCCCCGACGCCGGGCCCGGGGCCCCGATGCTGGAAGAGACGGTATTCACCGAGCCGCTGGGCCGGGATGGGATGCTCTATCTTTTCGGCGGCGGCCATGTGGGCCAGGCGCTGGCAAAGCTGCTGCCGGAAGTGGGCTTCCGGGTGGTGGTCTTTGACCAGCGGCCCGAGATTGCCCAGGCAGAGCTTTTCCCCACAGCCCAGCGGGTGGTGCTGGGGGACTTTTCCCGGCTGGCAGAGCATGTGCAGCTCACGGGCCGGGACTATGCGGTGGTCATGACCCCGGGCCATAAGGCAGACCTTGAGGTGCTGAGCCAGGTGCTGGCCTGGGAGCCCTATTATGTGGGCTGCATGGGCAGCTGCCGCAAAAAGGAATTCATTCAGGGGGAATTGGCCCGGCGGGGCTTTTCCCCGGAGCAGATCGGCCGGGTGCAGCTGCCCATCGGCCTTTCCATCGGGGCCCAGACCCCGGCGGAAATCGCGGTGAGCGTGGCGGCACAGCTCATCCAGTGCCGCGCCGCCCGCAGCCCCAAGGATCGCGGCGGCTGCCCGGCCTGAGACAAACCTAAAAATAAGAAGAAAACCATGAAACGTCGTTCTTTTATGCTGGGCTGTGCCGCGGCACTGGCAGCGGGGATGCTGTCCGGCTGCGGCGGCGCTGCCTCCTCTAGTTCCGCTTCCTCTGCACCGGCTGCCGGTTCGGCGGCAGAGTCCGAGCCGGTGGAACTGGTGGTCTTTGCCGCCGCCTCCATGACCGAGACGCTGGAGCAGATCGCCGGGCTCTATGCCGAGACTGCGCCCAATGTGAGCCTTGTTTACAACTTCGCTTCCTCGGGGGACCTGCTGACCCAGATCAAGGAGGGGGCGGACTGCGACCTCTTTATCTCGGCGGCACCCAAACAGATGAACGCCCTGGACGGGACCCTCATGGATGACGCCGAGGCAAACCCCGACGGGCTGGACCTTCTGGCCGAGGGCAGCCGGATTGACCTATTGGAAAACAAGGTGGTGCTGGCGGTGCCGGAGGGCAACCCCAAGGGCATCGAGAGCTTTGACCAGCTGGCCGAACTGCTCAAAGCCGGAGAGGTGTTCCTGGCCATGGGCAACAGCGATGTGCCGGTGGGCCAGTACACCCAGAAGATTTTTGCCTACTATGGACTGGACGAAGAAGCCCTCGCCCAGAGCGGGGTGCTGACCTATGGTTCCAACGTCAAGGAGGTCACCACCCAGGTGTCCGAGGCTGCGGTGGACTGCGGCATCATCTACGACACCGACGCCTTCTCCGCCGGGCTCGCTTCGGTGGACGAGGCCACCGCCGAGATGTGCGGCCAGGTCATCTATCCGGCGGCGGTGCTCAAAACCAGCGCCCACCCGGCCGAGGCCCAGGCCTTTTTGGATTACCTGACCGGCAGCGAGGCCGCCGCTGTTTTTGAGAGCGTCGGCTTTACCCCGCTGACCTGAGAGGATTGGAAGATGGATTGGTACCCCCTCTACAACTCGCTGCGGATCTCGGCCCTTTCCACCGGGGCGGTCTTTTTCCTGGGCATTCTGGCCGCCCACTATGCGGCCCGGGCCCCGCGGCTGGTGAAAGGGGCGCTGGATGTGCTTTTCACCCTGCCCATGGTGCTGCCGCCCACGGTGGTGGGTTATCTGCTTTTGCGGCTGCTGGGCCCCAAGCGGATCATCGGCGCCTGGGCGCTGGAGGTGTTCGGCGTAAAGCTCACCATGACCTGGTGGTCGGCCATCTTTTCCACCGTGGTGGTCAGCTTCCCGCTGATGTACCGCACCGCCCGGGGAGCCTTTGAGAGCTTTGACCAGAATTTGGCCGGAGCGGCCCGCACCCTGGGCCACAGCAACCTTTGGGTGTTCTGGCGGGTGCAGATGCCTTGCTGCCGCCAGGGGATTCTGGCCGGGGCGGTGCTGGCCTTCGCCCGGGCACTGGGGGAGTACGGGGCCACCTCCATGATCGCAGGCTACACCCCCGGCCGCACCGCCACCATTGCCACCACGGTCTACCAGCTCTGGCGGATCGGAGAGGACGAGCTGGCCCTGCGCTGGGTACTGGTGAATCTGGCCATCTCGGCGGCGGTGCTGCTGGCGGTGAACCTGCTGGAGCAGCGGCAGAAAAAGGGGGCTTTGCCATGGCGCTGAAGGTGGAGATTGAAAAGACTTTGGGCTCCTTTCATCTCGAAGCTGCCTTCGAGACCGAGGCCCCGGGGGAGATTTTGGCCCTGCTGGGTGCTTCGGGCTGCGGCAAGAGCATGACCCTCAAGTGCATTGCGGGCATCCAGCGGCCGGACAAAGGGTTCATTTCCCTCAACGGGCGGACCCTCTTTGACAGCGCCGGGCACATCGACCTGCCGCCCCAAAAGCGGCGGGTGGGATTTTTGTTTCAGAACTACGCCCTCTTCCCCCACATGACGGTGGAGCAAAACCTGCTGGCCGGGGTGCTCTCCGGCAGCCGGGCCCAGCGCCGGGCCGCCGTGGAAGAAAAGCTCCGGGCCTTCCGGCTCGAAGGGCTGGAAAAGCTGCGCCCGGCCCAGCTGTCCGGCGGGCAGCAGCAGCGGGCAGCCCTGGCCCGGATTCTGGTGGGGCGGCCCGAGCTGCTCTTGCTGGACGAGCCCTTTTCGGCCCTGGACGGGCATCTCAAATGGCAGCTGGAGCTGGAACTGGCGGACACTTTGCGCAGCTTCCCCGGCGGGGCGGTCTTTGTGACCCACGACCGGGACGAAGTATACCGTCTGTGCGATACGGTCTGCGTGCTGAACCAGGGCCGCTCCGACCCGAAGGTGGGGGTGCGGCAGCTTTTCGCCGCTCCGGCCACGGTGGGGGCGGCCCTGATTTCGGGCTGCAAAAACATCTCCCCGGCCCGCAGGACGGGGGAGGGGCTTTTGGAGTGCAGCGGCTGGAGGGTCACCCTGCGCACCGCGCTGCCGGTGAGTGAACAGACCCGGTACGCGGGCATCCGGGCCCACTATTTTTTGCTGGAGGAGGGGCCGAACCCCATCCCCTGCCGGGTGGAGCGGGTGATCGAAAACCTCTTTTCCACCGTGGTGATGCTGCGCACGCCGGGGCCGGAGCTGCTGCGGCTGGAACTGGAAAAGGAACGCTGGGCGGCCCTTGCAGGGCGGGAGGAGCTGACCCTCTTCATCCGGCCGGAAGATGTAATGCCCTTGACGGAGTGAATAAAAATGCAGGATACATTGGGGCGGAATATCCGCTATCTGCGCCTGTCGGTGACCGACCGGTGCAACTACCGCTGCCGCTATTGCATGGCGGAGGATGCGGCCTTTCTGCCCGAGGAGGCTCTTTTGAGCCTGGAAGAACTGGAAGGCATCGCCCGGGCCGCCGTGGCCTGCGGGGTGGAGAAGATCCGTCTCACCGGCGGCGAACCGCTGATGAGGCCGGGCCTGCCGGAGCTGTGCCGCCGTCTGCGGGCGCTCCCCGGGCTGCGGGAGCTGGTGCTGACCACCAACGGCAGCCTGCTGCCGGTGTATGCCGGGGCGCTGCGGGCGGCAGGGGTGGACCGGCTGAACATCAGCCTGGACACCCTGGAAGAGGAATCCTTCGGCTGGATCACCCGGACCGGCCGGGTGGAACAGGCCCTTGCCGGGCTCAAGGCGGCCCGGGAGGCCGGATTCTCCCCGGACAAAATCAAGCTCAACGCGGTGCTGCTGGGCGGGGTCAACCACCGGCAGATCCCGGCGCTGGCGGCCCTGGCCCGGGAAGAGGGGTACAGCGTACGGTTCATCGAGCTCATGCCCATTGGAGAGGCCTCCGGCTGGCCAAAGGAGAGGTTTGTGCCCGCCCAGGCGGTGCTGAAGGCGCTGCCTGAGCTGCGGCCCGCAGGCAATGAAGGGGTCACCGAGCTGTTTTCCGCCCCGGGCTGGAAGGGGACGGTGGGTCTCATCCACCCCATGAGCCACCGCTTTTGCAGCGACTGCGACCGCATCCGGGTCACGGCGGACGGCATGTTAAAGCCCTGCCTGCACTCGGCGGCAGAACTGCCGCTGCGGGGGCTCTCCGGCGAGGCGCTGGAACAGGCCATCCGGGCGGGCATCCGCGCAAAGCCCGAAGGACACCGCATGGACGGATGCCGCCCCAGCGAGAGCGCCCGGGGCATGAATAAAATCGGAGGATAAAGGAATGGAAAAAGAGCTTACCCATTTCAACGACCAGGGCCGGGCCAGGATGGTGGATGTATCCCAAAAGGCGGAGACGGTGCGCACCGCCCGGGCCGCCGGGCGGGTCTGCATGGCCCCCGAGACCCTCCAGCGCATCCGCACCGGCGGCATTGCCAAGGGGGACGTGCTGGCGGTGGCCCAGGTGGCGGGCATCCAGGCGGCAAAACACACCTGGGAGCTGATCCCCATGTGCCACCAGATCCCGCTGGCCGGGGTGGACATCCGGTTTGAATACGAGGAGGCAGCCCTCGGCATCCTGGCCGAGGTGCGCTGCCGCTGGGGCACCGGGGTGGAGATGGAGGCGCTGGCCGCCGTCTCGGCTGCGGCCCTCACCGTCTACGACATGTGCAAGGCGGTGCAGAAGGACATGGTCATCGACCGCATTCGCCTGTTGAAAAAGACCGGCGGCAAGAGCGGCGATTTTGTGAGGGAGGAATAAAACCGATATGGCAAAGATCGAGGCCATCTGCATCAGCGAGGCCCGGGGCACCCGCAAACACCCGGTGGAATCGGCCTGGCTTGTGCCGGACTGGGGCATCCAGGGGGACGCCCACGCCGGGCACTGGCACCGGCAGGTCAGTCTGCTGGCGGTGGAGAGCGTGGACAAGATGCGGGGCAAAGGGATAGAACTTGCCCCCGGAGACTTTGCGGAGAACCTGCTCGTCTCCGGCCTTGCGCTGAAGCAGCTGCCGGTGGGGACCGTGCTGGCGGCGGGCGAGGCCCGGCTGCGGGTCACCCAGATCGGCAAGGAATGTCACAACGACTGCGAGATCCGGCGGCTGGTGGGCAGCTGCGTCATGCCCACCGACGGCATCTTTGCAGAGGTCATCCGAGGCGGGGAGATCCGTCCCGGAGACGAGATCCATCTGGAGGTGAAGGAAGAATGAAAAAGATCCCGGTGGAACAGGCGGTGGGGCAGGTGCTCTGCCACGATATGACCCAGATCATCCCCGGCGTCAGCAAGGGCCCCCGCTTCCGCAAGGGGCACATCGTGACCCCCGAGGACATCCCGGTGCTTTTGTCCATGGGCAAGGAGAGCATCTATGTCTTTGAGCTGGCGCCGGGCTGGCTCCACGAGGACGAGGCCGCCGAGCGGCTGTGCGCTTTGTGCATCGGCGAGGGCATGGAGCGCAGCGGCCCCAAAGAGGGCAAGATCGAGCTGACCGCCGGGCGGGACGGCGTTTTGATGGTGGACACGGCGCGCCTCAACGCGGTCAACGCCATTGAAGAACTGATGATCGCCACCCGCAAAGGAGGCCGCCCGGTGCGCAAAGGGGACAAGCTCTGCGGCACCCGGGTCATCCCGCTGGTCATTGAAGAAGAAAAACTCCGGGCCGCCGAACAGGCCGCCGGGGATAAGCCCCTTTTGCAGCTTTTGCCCTACAAGCTCAAGACCGCCGCGGTCATCACCACCGGCAGCGAGGTGGCAAAGGGGCGCATCACCGACCGGTTCACCCCGGTGGTGGAGAAAAAGCTTTCGGAATTCGGCATCCGGATGACCGAGCACCGGGTGGTGGACGACGGCATGGACAACCTGCTGGAGGCGCTGGCCGAGATGCGCAAAAAGCCGGTGGACATGATTTTGTGCACCGGCGGCATGAGCGTAGACCCGGACGACAACACCCCGGGGGCCATCCGCCGCAGCGGGGCACGGATCGTCACCTACGGCGCGCCGGTGCTGCCGGGGGCCATGTTCCTGCTGGGCTACTACGAGGACGGCCGCCCGGTGATGGGGCTGCCCGGCTGCGTTATGTACGCCAAGGCCACCATCTTCGACTTGGTGCTGCCCCGCATCGCGGCAGGGGTGGAGCTGACCCGGCAGGACTTTACCACCCTGGGGGAGGGGGGCCTGTGCCTCGGGTGCGATGTGTGCACCTACCCCCACTGCCCCTTTGGACGCTGAGGGAGGGAAACCAATGGAAGAAACTGCAAAAAACGGCTATACCGCCCTGGTCATCACGGTCAGCGACCGCTGCGCCCGGGGCGAGCGGCAGGACGCCAGCGGCCCGGCAGTCAAGGAGATGCTGGAGCAGGCGGGGTATGAGGTGCTGGACACCGTAATCCTGCCGGACGAGCAGCCCGAGATCGAAGCGGCGCTGATGGAGTCGGCAGACCGGGATATTGCTCTGATCCTGACCACCGGCGGCACCGGCTTTGCCCCCCGGGACGTGACCCCCGAGGCCACCCTCGCGGTCTGCCAGCGGCTGACCCCCGGCCTGCCCGAGGCCATGCGGGCGGCCTCTATGGCCATCACCCCCCGGGGATGCCTCTCCCGGGCGGCGGCAGGCATCCGGGGCCGCAGCCTGATTCTGAATCTGCCCGGCAGCCCCAAGGCCGCGAGGGAGAATCTCGAGGCGGTGCTGGACCCCATCGGCCACGGCCTCGCCATGCTGCGGGGCGGCCCGGCGGACTGCGCCGCCGAGGCGGAAAAACACTGAGCATCACAAAACAATGCGCCCTGCCGGTCTCCCGGCGGGGCGCAGCTCGTTTATAGAAGATTATTCCTGTGCAAACCCCGCGATGCCGAAGCAGCTGGGGCCGCCGTGGGTGGTGATGACGCAGCCGGTCTTGATCCAGTCGATCTTCCCAAAGCCGCAGAGCTTCGCGGTGAGCTCGGCCTTGAACCGCACCGGGTCCGGCAGCCCGGCGGAGTAGACAAAGGTGATCTGGCGCTTGTCCAGGTTTTCCCGCTGGGTGTACTCCCGAATCAGGGCCGGGACCACCTTTTCCAGCTTGCCGCGGTACTTCTTTTTGGCCAGCAGCCGCCCGTCCAGAATCTCGATGCAGGGGTGCAGGCTCAACAGCCGGCCGCCCAGGGCCACCACGTTGCTCACCCGGCCCCCGGCCCGCAGGTATTCGAGATCGTCCGGCACAAAGCACATCCTGGTCTTGCGGCTGAGGGCTTCCGCTTTCGCCACCGCCTGTTCCATGGTGGCCGCCGGGTATTCCCGCAGGTAGCGGGCCATCTCCAGCAGGATCAGGCCCTGGCCCGCCGAGACGTGCTGGGTGTCGATGGAGGTTACATAGTCCAGCTCCTGGGCCGCAATCCGGGCGCTCTGGTAGGAGACGGTGGTCACCGCCGAGTAGGCCAGATGCAGGATCTGGCAGCCCGGGTGCTCGCTGCGGATCTTCTCAAAAATTTGGGTAAAGTCCTCGGGAGCGCAGCCGCTGGTCTTGGGCAGCTCGCCGGTCTGGTTGTAGTAGTGGCAGATCTCCTCCGGCGGGAAGGTGCCGTCGTCCAAAGTCCGCCCGCCCATGGTCACATGCATCGGCACCAGATAGATGCCCTGTGCACGGGCGAGGGAAGGGGGAAGGTCGGAGCCGCTTTCGGCCAGCAAAACGATCTTGCTCAAGAAAATTCACCTGTCTTTCTGGTTTATTGTACGCCCCGCAGCCCGCCGTCTTGTACACACAAGGCAAGAAACCGGCATGCAAAGCGAGAAAATTTGCATGAAAGGGAGAAATTTAAAAAAAATTCACATTTAGTGGGGAGAAACGTATATTTTCTGCTATAATTGTACCACAGCTTGGCGGGTTTCGCTAGACTGCTGCGGGCGCGGAGGCTTTTGGGACGTGGACTTTCGGCCGCCGCGCAAAATTGAGTGTGAAAGGATAAGCGTATGGAAAAAACAAAACAGGCGGCTACCCCCTACGATTTTGAGGGGCGTATCCCGCTGGGACAGGCCATTCCTCTGGGCTTGCAGCATGTGCTGGCCATGTTTGTGGGCAACCTGACCCCGATCCTCATCATTACCAGTGCCTGTGCGGTGGGTGAACACGCACAGGATTTTGCCGCCATCCAGGTTTCGCTGCTTCAGAATGCGATGCTGGTGGCCGGCATCGTCACCCTGGTGCAGCTGTATGCCGTCGGCCCCATCGGCGGCAAGGTCCCCATCATCATGGGCACCAGCTCCGGCTTCATCGGGGTCTGCCGCAGCGTTGCTACCAGCATGGGCGGCGGCATCCTGGGTTATGCAGCCATCATGGGCGCCTCCATCGTGGGCGGCATCTTTGAAGCGGTCCTGGGCGTCTTTTTGAAGCCGCTGCGCCGCTTCTTCCCGGCCATGGTCACCGGCACCGTGGTGCTGTCCATCGGCCTGTCCCTCATCAGCGTGGGCGTGGCCTCCTTTGCCGGCGGCAGCTCTGCGCCGGACTACGGCTCGCTGGAAAACCTCTGCATCGGCCTTGCGGTCATGGCCATCATCCTGGCCCTCAAGCACGGCACCAAGGGCCTGGCCAGCTCCTCCTGCATCCTCATCGGCATCATCTTCGGCTATGTGATCTGCGCGGCCCTGGCTCTGGTGCTGCCCACCACCGGCGTGACCGCCGACGGCGTGGAGTATACCAAGGCATGGGTGCTCAACTGGTCCCAGGTCAGCTCCGCTTCCTGGTTCTCGGCTCCCCAGATCCTGCCGGTGGTGCCGGTCTTTGACCCCCGCGCCATCCTGCCGGTGCTGATCATGTTCGTGGTCACCGCCGTGGAGACGGTGGGCGACATCTCGGGCGTCACCGAGGGCGGCATGGGCCGCGAGGCCACCGACCACGAGCTGTCCGGCGGCATCATCTGCGACGGCCTGGGCTCCAGCTTCGCCGCTCTGTTCGGCGTGCTGCCCAACACCTCTTTCAGCCAGAACGTGGGCCTCGTGGCCATGACCAAGATCGTCAACCGGTTCGCTCTGGCCTGCGGCGCAGTCTTCCTGATCCTCTGCGGCCTGCTGCCCAAGCTGGCGGCGGTGGTCTCCATCATGCCCCAGTGCGTGCTGGGCGGCGCAGCGGTCATCATGTTCTCCTCCATCGTCATGAGCGGCATCCAGCTCATCACCAGCGAGCCCATGACCCCGCGCACCCTGACCATCGTGTCGGTGGCTCTGGGTCTTGGCTACGGCCTCGGCTCCAACAGCGCGGCTCTGGCCGGCATGCCCGAGGCAGTGCAGCTGATCTTCGGCGGTTCCGGCATCGTGCCCGCCGCTTTTGTGGCCATCCTGCTGAACGTGCTGCTGCCCAAGGACAAGAAGCTCTAAGCAGCCTTTCAGCGCGCAGTTCCACGTTGCGCAGAAGTGTTCTTCAGCCCCTCCGCCGCCCGGCGGAGGGGCTTTTCACATATAGGGAAATTTGTTATAATGGATACGATACAATGGCTTGGCATCTGCCGGGCCGAAGGACGCTGAACGCTTTGTAATGGGAGGAACCCACTGTGCTTAAAATCAACCAATACGTCCGGGCCCAAAGCCTGGACGAGGCCTATGCTCTGTGCCAGAAAAAGAGCAGCGTTGTGCTGGGCGGCATGATGTGGCTCAAGATGGAGGACCGCCCCGTGGGGACGGCCATCGATCTGTGCGATCTGGGGCTGGACCGCATCGAGGAAAAGGAGGACGGCTGGCACATCGGAGCCATGGTCACCCTGCGCCAGCTGGAGCAGCACCCCGGCCTTGGCACTCTGACCGGCGGCGCACTGGCCCAGGCGGTGGGGCCCATCGTGGGGGGGCAGTTCCGCAACCTGGCCCCGGTGGGGGGCAGCATCTGGGGGCGATTCGGCTTTTCGGCCCTGCTGACCGTCTTTCTGGCGCTGGGGGCCGAGGTGGTGCTCCACGGCGCGGGCCGGATGCCGCTGGAAACCTTTGCAGCCCAGCCCTATGGAAGAGACATTCTGACCGAGATCCTGCTGCCCAAACAGCCGGTCAAGGCCGCCTGCTGCTCGATGCGCAATACCGCCACCGATTTCCCGGTGCTGGTGGCTGCGGCGGGCATCCGTGACGGCCAGGTGCGCTGCGCGGTGGGAGCCCGCCCGGCCAAGGCTGCGCTGCTCACCGATGAGCAGGGCCTTCTGGCCGGGGGCGTCACCCCCGAGAGCGCTCAGGCTTTTGCAGACTGGGCAGCTGAGAAGCTGAGTTTTGACAGCAACATCCGCGGCAGCGCCGATTACCGCCGCACCCTCTGCCGGGTGCTGGTGCGCCGGGCTCTGCTGGCGGCACAAGGGGAGGAAGCCTGATGGAGATCAAACTGATTTTGAACGGCCGGCCCATCGTCCGGGAGGCTGAGCCGGATACCCTGCTGATTGATTTTGTCCGCGCACAAGGATGCCTGAGCGTCAAGCGCGGGTGCGAGACCTCCAACTGCGGCCTGTGCACCGTCATGCTGGACGGTAAGCCGGTGCTCTCCTGCGGGGTGCTGGCCGCCCGGGCCTCGGGACATCGGGTGGACACCCTGGAGGGGCTGCAGGCCGAGGCCGAGGACTTTGTGGCCTTCATCGCCGACCAGGGCGCGGAGCAGTGCGGCTTCTGCAACCCGGGCTTTGTGATGAACACCATCGCCCTGCTGCGGGAAAACCCCGACCCCACCGACGAGGAGATCAAGGCCTTTCTGGTGGGCAACCTCTGCCGCTGCTCGGGCTATGAGGGGCAGCTGCGGGGCATCCGGGCCTATTTGGATGCCAAGAAAGCCCGGGAAAAGGAGGCGCAATGATGGAAGAGAAAAAATACCGCGCTGTGGGCCAGCCGGTGCGCAAAAAGGACGCCATGCAGCTTTTGCTGGGCAAGCCCGCCTATGTGGATGACGTGACCCCCCGGGACTGCCTGGTGGTCAAGCTGCTGCGCAGCCCCCACGCCCACGCGCTGATCAAGAGCATCCGCACCGACCTGGCCCTCAAGGTGCCGGGGATGGTGGCGGTCTACACCTGGGAGGACGTGCCCCAGAAGCGGTACACCAATGCCGGCCAGACCTACCCCGAGCCCTCTCCCTACGACCGTCTGATCCTGGACCGGCGGCTGCGCTGCGTCGGGGACCCGGTGGCCATTCTGGCGGGCGAAGACGAAAAAGCGGTGGACCGGGCCATGAAGCTGGTCAAGGTGGAGTATGAGGTGCTGGAACCGGTGCTGGACTTCCACAAGGCCAAGGACGGCCCGGTGCTGGTCCACCCTGAGGACAACTGGCGCTCTCTGTGCCCGGTGGGGGCGGACAACCGCCGCAACCTGGTGGCCAGCGAGACCTGCGGCGACGGGGATCTGGAAGCCGTGATGGCTGACTGCGACCTGGTGCTGGAGCACACCTTCCATACCAAAGCCTGCCAGCAGGCCATGATGGAGACCTTCCGCACCTACACCGAGATGGACCACTACGGCCGCCTGCACGTCATCAGCAGCACCCAGATCGTCTTCCATGTGCGCCGGATCGTGGCCAACGCCCTGGACATCCCCAAATCCATGATCCATGTGGAGAAGCCCCGCATCGGCGGCGGCTTCGGCGCAAAGCAGACCTCGGTGTCCGAGGTCTACCCGGCCTTCGTCACCTGGAAGACCGGCCGGGCTGCAAAGCTCATCTACACCCGCGCCGAGTGCCAGACCATCGGCTCCCCCCGCCATGAGATGGAGCTGACCGTCCGCCTGGGCGCAAACCGGGACGGCCGCATCCGGGCGCTGGATGTCTACACCCTGTCCAACAGCGGCGCATACGGCGAGCACGGCCCCACCACCGTGGGCCTGTCCGGCCACAAGTCCATCCCGCTTTACACCGGCAGCCTTGAGGCCTTCCGGTTTGTATACGATGTGGTTTATACCAACCTCCAGGCCGCAGGAGCCTATCGCGGCTACGGCGCCACCCAGGGCGTTTTCGCGGTGGAATCCATGGTCAACGAGCTGGCGGGCAAACTGGGCATGGACCCGGTCCAGCTGCGGCTTCAGAACATGGTGCGGGAGGGCATGGTGATGCCCGCCTACTACGGTGAGACCGCCACCGCCTGTGCCCTGGACCGCTGCCTCGAGCGCTGCGCCGAGCTCTTCGGCTGGAAGGAGCGCTTCCCGGTGCGCAAGCTGCCCAACGGGCATCTGCGCTCCACCGGCGTGGCCATGTGCATGCAGGGCTCCGGCATCTCCGGCGTGGACGTGGGCTCGGCCACCGTCCGGCTGGGGGATGAGGGCTTCTTTACCCTGAGCATCGGCGCGGCGGACATGGGCACCGGCTGCGACACCATCCTGGCCCAGATCGCCGCCGAGTGCCTGGAATGCCCGGTGGAGAACATCGCGGTCTTTGGCGCGGACTCGGACGCCTCCCCCTATGACTCGGGCTCCTACGCTTCCTCCACCACCTACGTCACCGGACGGGCGGTGGAAAAGGCCTGCACCAAGCTGAAAGAGGAGATGTGCGCCCTGGCGGCCGAGATGCTGGGCTGCGAGAGCAGCGCGCTGGAATACGCCGAGGGATGCGTCCGCCGTCTGGACGGCAGCGCCCAGGTCTCTCTGGCGGATCTGGCCACCCGTTCCATGGTCATGAACACCCGTCCCATCGAGGCCACCTGCAGCAACTCCAGCCCCACATCGCCCCCGCCCTACATGGTGGGCATGTGCGAGATCGACATCGACCCCGAGACCGGAAAGGTGACTCCCATCGACTATGTGTCGGTGGTGGACTGCGGCACCCCCATCAACCCGAACCTTGCCCGCATCCAGGCCGAGGGCGGCCTCGTCCAGGGCATGGGCATGGCGCTGTATGAGAATGTGACCTACAGCGACAAGGGAGCCATTGCGGAAAATTCCTTCATGCAGTATAAGATCCCCTCCCGTATGGACATGGGCCATCTCCGGGTGGAGTTTGAGTCCAGCTACGAGCAGAGCGGCCCCTTCGGTGCAAAGTCCATCGGCGAGGTGGTCATCAACACCCCGCCCCCGGCCATTGCCCACGCCATCTGGCGGGCCACCGGCGCATGGCATCGGGAGCTGCCCATCACCCCCGAAAAGGTGCTGATGGGAATGCAGCATCATGAGCCGTAAACATCTGATCTATCTGGCGGCGGGTTCGGCCCGGCGGTTCGGCTCCAACAAGCTCTTCTATCCGCTGGAGGGCCGCCCCATGTACCGCTGGGGGCTGGAAATGCTTGCCGGTGTGGTGAAAAACCGGCCGGAGTGCACCCTCACGGTGGTGAGCCGCTACCCGGAAATCCGGCAAACGGCCCGGCAGCTGGGTGCCGCCGCGGTGGACAGCCCCCAGAGCGAAAAGGGGATGGCCTGGTCCATCCGGGCCGGGCTTGCAGCCCTGGGCCCGCTGCCAAAGGAGGATTTTCTTCTCTTTGCGCTGGCAGACCAGCCCTGGCTGGGGGCGGCCACGGTGGAGCGGCTGCTGACGGCCGCACAGCCCGGCACCCTGGCGGCCGCCGTGAGCTTTGCAGGGCGGCGGGGCCGCCCCACCCTCTTTTCCGCCCGGTTTGTCCCCGAGCTGGCCGCGCTGGAAGGGGACACCGGCGGCCGGGAGATCCTGCGGCGGCTGGGCCCGGACTGCCTGCTGGTGGAGGCGGACAGCCCCAAAGAGCTGGAAGACCTGGACCTTCCGCCGGAACATCATGTTTGAATGGGGCCGCAAACGGCCCTTCCCATCTGAAATACAGGAGGTTTCCATCATGAAATCCAAGGTGTATTTTACCAAGACCATCACCCCGGACCAGGTCATCAAGATGTACCAGGTGCTGGGCAAGCCCCTCACCGGCCGCATCGCCGCCAAGGTCCACTCGGGCGAGGAGGGCAACCAGAACTATCTGCATCCTGAGTTCTGGAAGCCTATGATCGACGAGCTGGGGGCCACCGTGGTGGAGTGCAACACCGCCTATGCAGGCGAGCGCAATTCCACCCCCAAGCACATCAAGCTGCTGGAAAAGCACGGCTGGAACAAGTACTTCAAGGTGGATCTGATGGACGCCGAGGGCCCGGACCTCAAGCTGGAGATCCCCG
>CALXGY010000076.1 GCA_944387955.1 uncultured Faecalibacterium sp.
AGATTTTGTGTATAGAGGAAAAGGAGAGCGTTCATTATGGCGAGAGTATACAACTTCAGCGCAGGTCCCAGCATGCTGCCCGAGGCAGTTCTGAAAGAGGCTCAGGCCGAGCTGCTGGAATACGGCACCAGCGGCCAGAGCGTCATGGAGATGAGCCACCGCAGCAAGTGGTTCGATGAGATCATCCAGGACACCCAGGTCCGGCTGCGCCGGCTGATGAACATTCCCGACAACTACAAGGTGGGCTTCTTCCAGGGCGGCGCTACCCAGCAGTTCGCCATGGTGCCGCTGAACTTCATGACCACCGGCAAGGCGGATTACATCGTCACCGGCAACTTCTCGAACCTCGCCGCCAAGGAGGCCGCCAAGTTCGGCGAGGTGAAGATCGTGGCTTCCAGCAAGGACAAAAACTTCACCTACATCCCGGACGTCAAGGCCATTGAATACTCCAAGGACGCCAGCTACATCCACATCTGCCAGAACAATACCATCTTCGGCACCCAGTACGTGGAGCTGCCCAAGGTGGAGGGAGTGCCCCTGGTGGCGGACCTCAGCTCCATGATCCTGTCCCGTCCGGTGGATGTGACCGACTACGGCTGCATCTACTTCGGCGTTCAGAAGAATGTGGCCCCCGCCGGTATGGCCATCGCCATCGTGCGGGAGGACCTGCTGGGCCACGCGGCGGACAACGTGCCCACCATGATGAACTACACCACCCTGCTGAATAAGGACAGCATGTACAATACGCCCCCCTGCTGGTGCATCTACATGACCGGTCTGGTGCTCAAGTACCTGGAAGAGACGGTGGGCGGCCTTGAGAAGATGCAGAAGATCAACGAGGCCAAGGCCAAGGTCCTCTACGACTACCTCGACAGCCAGGAGTTCTTCAACAATCCTGTGGAGCACCGCTTCCGCAGCACCATGAACGTCACCTTTACCAGCCCCAGCCCCGACATGGACAAGAAGTTCTGCGCCGAGGCCGCCGAGGCAGGCTTTGTGAACCTCAAGGGCCACCGTCTGGTGGGCGGCATGCGTGCCTCCATCTACAACGCCATGCCGGCTGAGGGCATCGACAAGCTGGTCCAGTTCATGGACGACTTCCGCAAGAAGAACGCATAACAAGGGGGAGCCAAAGAATGTATACCATTAAAACGATGAACGCCATCAGCCCGGTGGGCCTGGCGAAGCTGCAGAAAAATTTCTTTGAGGTGGACGTGGACAGCGATGCCCCGGACGGCATCCTGGTGCGCAGCGCCGACCTCATCAACATGGAGTTCAAGCCCAACCTCCTGGCCATCGCCCGGGCGGGCGCAGGGGTCAACAACATTCCGCTGGACCGCTGCAGCGAACAGGGCATCGTGGTCTTTAACACCCCCGGCGCCAACGCCAACGCGGTGGCCGAGCTGGTGGTGGGCATGCTGGTAGCGGGCAGCCGCAACGTGGCCGCCGCCGCCCAGTGGACCCTGGGCCTGGCCGGGGACCCCAACATGGCAAAGACGGTGGAAAAGGGCAAAAAGCAGTGTGTGGGCAATGAGATCAAGGGCAAGACCCTGGGCGTCATCGGCCTGGGCGCCATCGGCTCCCGCGTGGCCAACTGCGCCATCGACCTGGGCATGGAGGTCTATGGCTACGACCCCTACATCTCCATCGACGCGGCCTGGAACCTCAGCAGCCGGGTCCACCACTGCGTCAACCTCAACGACATGCTGCCCCTGTGCGACTATCTGACCATCCATGTGCCCTACCTGCCCACCACCCGGGACACCATCAACGCCCAGACTCTGGCCCTGTGCAAGGACGGGGTGCGCATCCTCAACTACGCCCGCGGCGAGCTGGTGAACACCGCCGCGCTGCTGGAGGCCATGGAGACCGGCAAGGTGGCGGCCTACATGACCGACTTCCCCAATGAGGCCATCCTGGGCAAGCCCGGCGTCATCTGCACCCCCCATCTGGGCGCTTCCACCCCCGAAGCCGAGGACAACTGCGCGGTCATGGCGGCCCAGGAGCTGGGCGACTACCTGCGCAACGGCAACATCCTCCACTCGGTCAACATGCCCGAGGTCAGCCAGCCCCGGGCCGGCGGCAAGCGGATCTGCATCATCCACAAGAACGAGCCGGGCATGATCAGCAGCATCACCACCCTGACCACCGAGGCGGGCCTCAATATCGAGAACATGGTCAACAAGAGCAAGAAGGACATGGCCTATACCATGCTGGATGCCACCGGCGCGGTGGACGGCGCCCTCAAGCAGAAGCTGGAGGCGCTGCCCTCGGTGATTCGGGTCCGCATCCTGTAAAACTGGATATTTTCTCTCCCTGACGGCGGAGCTTCGTGCTCCGCCGCTTTCTGTTTGCTTGACGAAAGGGACAAAAAAGTGTACTATTCTAGCGGTATATCTTATTGCCCTGAACTCGGGCCAAACCTGTACCAAACCCGTACCAGACCCGGCAGGGAGAAGACCGAACGCGGCCCGGGCGGCACGCAGGAAGGAGAGCATATGAAGAAGGAACTGCAGCCGCTGATCGAGGCTTTGCAGCAGCTGGATCGGCAGAACGCGGCGGGGGAGAACATCGCTCTTTTGGAGGAAAAGGACTTTCCCGCCGAGCAGCAGCCGCTGGTCGCCCAGATCAACCGCTCGCTGGATCTTCTGGCCCAACGCAGCCGCAAGGAGCAGAAAAGCCTGGAGGTCATCCACAACATCATCCACTCCGGGATGTGGGGCATGGAACTGGACCGGGCGGGGCAGATCACCGCGGTGAACTGGAGCTCCACCTTCCGCCGGATGCTGGGCTTTACCGAGGAGGATGATTTCCCCAACCGGCTGGAATCCTGGACCGACCGCCTCCACCCCGAGGACAAGGGCCCGACCCTGAAGGCCTATTGGGATGCGGTGGCGGGCCGGGGAACATACGATGTGGAATACCGCCTGTGCACAAAATCAGGGGAGTACCGCTGGTATCGGGACACCGGCGAGGTCTCCCGCCGGGAGGACGGCACCCCCAGCTCCTTTCTGGGCATCTTTGTGGACATCACCGAGAAAAAGCAGCTCATGGCCGAGCGGCAGGCCGCCGAGGCCGAGACCCGCCACGACGTCGAGCAGACCCTGGAGGGTTCCCGCACCGGATTGTGGTCCATCGAGCTGGAGGAGGGCTGTGCGCCCCGGATGTACGCCGACCGCACCATGGGAATACTGCTGGGGCTGACCGGGAACCCCAGCCCCGAGGAGTGCTACCGGCATTGGTTTGACCGGGTGGAACCCGACTACCGGCCCATGGTGGAGCAGTGCATCCGGGAAATTCGGGAAAAGGGCCGCTCCGAGGTAGTCTACCCCTGGTCCCATCCCACCCTCGGCAAGATCTACATCCGCTGCGGCGGGGTGCCGGACCCCAAGTTCAGCCGCCCCGGCGTGCGGCTCAAGGGCTACCACCAGGACATCACCGAGACCATGGTCATCCGCAAACAGCAGGAAAAGGCCCTGATGGAGGCGCTTGTGGAGGCCAAGCAGGCCAGCCGGGCCAAGACCGAGTTTTTGTCCCACATGTCCCATGACATCCGCACCCCCATCAACGGCATTTTGGGCATGCTGGAGATCAGCGAGCAGAACCCCGACGATCCGGCCCGCCAGCAGGACTGCCGCCGGAAGATCCGGGGTGCGGCCCAGCATCTGCTCTCCCTCATCAACGACGTGCTGGACATCAGCAAGCTGGAGAGCGGTTCCTTTGAGCTGCGGCACGAGCCCTTTGCCCTGCGGGAACTGCTGGAAAACTGCCTGAGCATCCTGCGCCCCCAGGCCGAGGCCGAGGGGCTGGACCTCCAGGAGCGGTGGTCCTGCCTGGAGGACGTTCATCTGGTGGGCAGCCCGCTGCATCTGCGTCAGATCCTCATCAACATTCTGGGCAACGCGGTCAAGTACAACCGCCCCGGCGGCGCGGTGGAACTGTGCACCGAGCAGGTGGGCCGCAGAGGGGAAAAGGCTCTCTTCCGGTTTACGGTCACCGACACCGGCATCGGAATGAGCGAGGAATTTTTAAAACACATCTTCGAGCCCTTCACCCAGGAGAACGCCGGGGTCCGCACCCACTACCAGGGCACCGGCCTGGGCATGGCCATCACCAAACGGCTGGTGGAGCAGATGGGCGGCGAGATCCAGGTCACCAGCCGTCTGGGGGAGGGCAGCTGTTTTGTGATCGAGCTTCCCTTCGAGATCGACCGCTGCCGGTCTGCCCCCTGTGAAGAAAAGGCGGAGCAGAACGGGCAGGTCCGGCTGGAGGGGCTGCGGCTGCTGCTGGCTGAGGACAACGAGCTCAACCGGGAGATCGCCCAGTATATGCTGGAGGATGCGGGGGCCGAGGTGGTCAACGCCGCCGACGGCCGGCAGGCGCTGGAGCTCTTTGCGGCCTCCGCCCCCGGAGAACTGGATGGGGTGCTGATGGATGTGATGATGCCGGTGATGAACGGGCTGGAGGCCACCCGGGCCATCCGCGCCCTGGACCGCCCCGATGCAAAGACGGTCCCCATCATCGCCATGACCGCCAACGCCTTCGCCGAGGACGTGCAGCAGTGCCTGGAAGCGGGCATGAACGCCCACCTGGCAAAGCCTTTGGACCTGGACCGGATGTTTTCCACCATCACAGAGCTCTGCGGCGGAAAAAGATGAACCAACTTGGCCTCTGATTTTTTGATTTTCCGGTATAACAAAAATCGCTGTTCCGTTTGACTTTGGAACAGCGATTTTTTTGTAGAAACATCTTTTCCGCAGATGCCGTTTTTTGAGAAACAGCCGTCCGCCTTTCTGATGTCCCCCCTTTCGCAAAGGGGGGAATGAAAGGGGGGATCGAACCGACAGCAGGAGTTTACCGCTGCACGGTGATTCCCACTCCTCAGGCCCTGCGCGACAGGGGCTGTTGCAAAATGCCCCAAAGTTTGCAGTACCTGAACAATCCCCCTCGCCGAGGGGGCTGTCACGAAGTGACTGGGGGAGTTCGGCAAGATGCTGCTATCGGAACTCCTTATTTTTACAGCGCAAAATGAAAATCCCCGGAACCTTGCGGCTCCGGGGATCTTGGCAGGGGTAGTAAGTCTCGAACTCACGGCACGCGGTTTTGGAGACCGCTGCTCTACCAACTGAGCTATACCCCTATGCACTTGCTTCATTCGCTGAATGCTTGATTATTATACAAAATGAGACAGCGAATGTCAAGGCCTTTTTTTAAATTTTTCTTTCGGGGCAGGCGGCCGGGGGTTCCCCCGCGCTGCGGCAGGGAGCGAGCGGGGAGGGCAGGCTGCGGGCCAGGTCCTCCAGGGTGACGCTTTCCAGATACTGGTTGATGACCTCCTCCAGCCCGGTCCAGAAGGGCAGGGTGGCGCACTGGCCGCACAGCGGGCACTCGTTGACCTCACTTTCCAGGCAGGGAATAGGGGCCACATTGCCCTCGATGGCCCGCAGAATCTCCCCGGCGGTGTATGCAGAGGGGGACTTGGTGAGCCGGTAGCCGCCCTGGCTGCCGCGCTCGCTGCGCACAAGCCCCGCCTTGGCCAGGGGGGTGACAATCTGTTCCAGATATTTCAGGCTCAGCTGCTGACGGGTGCTGATCTCCTTCAGCGGCATTGAGCGGTCGGGGGAACCATGGGCCAGCTCAGCCATCAGGCGGAGCGCGTACCGGCTTCGGGTTGAAAATTTCATGCCGCATTTCCTCCTTTGCTGTGTTCAGTATAACATGGAGCGGCGGGTTTGAAAAGGCTTGTGAAACCAAAAAAGCTCTGATATCATAGGATGGAGGGAAACCCAAACCAAAAGGAGTGAGTTGCATGATCCAAAAGATCGACTCTGCCCAGGCTGCGCGCCTGCTGGACGCAGGCAAGGCCCTGGCGGTGGATGTGCGGGAGCCGGATGAGTACGCCGAGGGACATCTCCCCGGCGCGCAGCTTTTGCCGCTGGGACAGGTGGGGCGAAAGGCCGCTCAGATGCTGCCGGACAAGGAGAGCACCCTGATCGTCTACTGCCGCACCGGCCGCCGCAGCGCCGAGGCCGCGGCAAAGCTGGAGGCCCTGGGCTACCGGAACCTGTACGACATGGGCGGTATCCTGAGCTGGCCCTACGAGCTGGAGGGCTGAGACCCTCTTTCCATGGAAAAGGGGCCGTCCCCGGACGGTCCTCAAAATAAAGGAACAGAAATTGAGGTGGATGAAGGATGTCTTTTGAGCCCAAAGCCTTCGCCGGGAGTCACTGCGGCTGCCGGTACCAGCAGGACTACCGTCCGACCCTGGGCCGGGACGGAAAAAAGGAGTCCGGCACGCTGGAAGTCATCAAATTTTACTACGACGGCCGCATCCGGTTCGAGCAGCACTGCTACGGCGAGGCGGCCACCTTCGTCTTTGGGGTCTGGGCTGAGGGCATGGACCCGGACGGCACCCTGCACTGGGCCCTGCCCGACCGGCGCAAGAGCTATTACGACGAGGAGTATCTGCCCAAGAAGCTGACTAAGGTGGATGAAGAGGGAAACCTCTACTTTGACGACGGCCCCTTTCCCTGGAAGCTGGCGGATGATTTTGCCGAAGATCCCCGCTGGGGCTACCCCCGCTGGAAGGTGACCTTGGGGAAACTTTTGGGCAAAGGCCGCTGAACTGCGCCCCGTGAGCCAAAGAGCTCGCGGGGCGTTTTCATGTGACCAAATCACAAAAGCATAGTATTCCTATTGACATGCTATGATTTACGGAGTATAACTGTCTCGTAAAGAAAATCCGGCCGGGTTCCCCGGCTTCCCTAATAATAGAGATAATAGAGATCTTCGGAAAGGAAGAGAGTTATGCAAGCAACGGTCAACGGCAGCGCATCGCTGCCCGAGCGTGTGATTTATCTGGACAATGCGGCCACCACCCCCTGCATCCCCGAGGCGCTGGCGGTCATGGTGGAGGCGCTGTCCGGCCCCTGCGGCAACCCCAGCAGCCATTACAGCATCGGCTATGAGGCAAAGGCGGTCCTGGATGCCGCCCGCGCCCAGGTGGCCGCCGCTCTGAACGCCCAGCCCGGCGAGATCTTCTTCACCGGCGGCGGGTCGGAGGCGGACAACTGGGCCATCAAGGGGGCGGCCTTTACCCGCTCCCGCCAGGGCAAGCGCCACCTCATCACCAGCGCCTTCGAGCATCACGCGGTGCTCCACAGCATGCGCAGCCTGGAGCGGATGGGCTTCGAGGTCACCTATCTGCCGGTCAGCCCCGAGGGCTTTGTCCGGGTGGAGGATGTGGCCGCGGCCATTCGCCCGGATACCGCCCTCATCAGCATCATGATGGCCAACAACGAGATCGGCACCATCCAGCCCATCCGGGAGATCGCGGCGCTGGCTCGGGAACACGGCATCTGGATGCACACCGACGCGGTGCAGGCGGTGGGTTCCATCCCGGTGGACGTGAAGGAGCTGGGGGTGGATATGCTCTCCCTCAGCGGCCATAAGTTCGGCGGCCCCAAGGGCGTGGGCGCTCTGTACTGCCGCAAGGGCATCTGGCCCCAGAACCTCATCGACGGCGGCGGCCAGGAGAGCCGGCGCCGGGGCGGCACCGAGAACGTGGCCGGCATCGCGGGCATGGGCAAGGCGCTGGAACTGGCGGTGAAGGATCTGGAACACCGGATGACCCACGAGCAGCAGCTGCGGGATTATGTCATCGACCGGGTGCTGAAGAGCATCCCGGATGCCCGGCTCAACGGCGCCCGGGCCCCCCGCCTGCCCGGCAACGTCAATCTGAGCTTCCCGGGCCTGGAGGGCGAGACCATCCTGCTGGATCTGGATATGCACGGCATCTGCGCCTCCACCGGCTCGGCCTGCAACTCGGACAGCCTGGATCCCAGCCATGTGCTCTTGAGCATCGGAGTACCGGAGGAGATCGGCCATGGGTCGATGCGGTTCAGCTTCGGCCCCCAGAACACCATGGAAGAAGCGGAATATCTGTGCAGCGTACTGGAGGAGATCATCCCCCGCCGCCGCGCTATGAGCTGCATGTGGCTGCAAAGTGAGAACAAAGCCCGTTCGTTCAGCCTGAAGGGAGAAAACTAAAATGGCAAGTATGTATAGTGCAAAGGTTATGGATCATTTCGCAAACCCCCGCAACGTGGGCGAGCTGCCGGACGCCAACGGCGTCGGCGAGGTGGGCAACCCCAAGTGCGGCGACATCATGCGGATGTACCTGAAGATTGAAAACGGCGTCATCGAGGACATCAAGTTCCTCACCTTCGGATGCGGCGCAGCCATCGCCACCAGCAGCATGGCCACCGTCCTCATCAAGGGCAAGACCATTGAGGAGGCCCTCAAGCTCACCAACAAGGCGGTGGTGGAGGCCCTGGACGGTCTGCCCCCGGTGAAGGTCCATTGCTCGGTGCTGGCCGAACAGGCGGTGAAGGCGGCGCTGTCCGATTACTACCGCCGCCTTGGGGTGGACCCGGAGCCCATCGTGGGCAAGCTGGAAGAGGACTGCGACCACTGCGATAACGGCAGCTGCGGCATCTGACGGCATATTATAACAAAAAAGCGGTCTGCTTTGGGCAGGCCGCTTTTCTTATATAGATATAGAATATAGAGGGAAGGTCAGTCCAGCCCCAGACGTTCCAGCAGCGGGGCCAGAAGTTCCAGCTCGATCTGTCCCGGGGCGCTGGCCTTGCCTGCACTGGCAAAGGTCATGGCCGAGCCCACCGCCTCGCCGCAGATCCGGCTGGCCGCCCCCAGGGGGCCCATGCTCATGGTGACCACCGGGGTTTCGGGGTGCTCCCGCTTCATCTCCAAGGTGGCGGAAAGCAGTTCCAGCAGATCCTCAGGGGTCTGGGGCATCACCGCCAGTTTGGCGATGTCCGCCCCGGCCTGCTGCATCCGCACCATCCGCTGGACCATCTCGGCTTTGGGCGGAGTCTTTTGGAAATCGTGGCTGGAACAGATTACAGATACCCCGTGGGCGTGGGCGGCCTGGATGAACCCGGGCAGAGCCGCCCCGGCGGGCAGCAGTTCCAGATCCAGCAGGTCGGCGCATCCGCTTTCCCAGACCGTTTGGCAGAAGACGGCGTACTCTTCAGGGGCAAGGGTCTTTTCGCCTCCCTCCGCCTTGGTGCGGAAGGTGACCAAAAGCAGCTTTTCCCCCAGTGCGGCCCGCAGCCCTTTTAATACCCGGCCCACCGCTTCGGGGTCCTGGGAGTGGTCGAACCAGTCGGCCCGCCATTCGATGCAGTCTGCCGGGAGGGCCGCCAGCTTTGCCCCGGCGGAGAGGATGGCCGCCTCGCTGGTCTCCACAATGGGCAGGATGATTTTTGGGCGGCCTTCACCGATGCGGCAGCCCCGGATGGCAACACAGGACATGATTGAACCTCGCTTTTCTATATAGAAGATAAGGACAACTGTATAAAAGCTGTTTGGGCGGACCAGACTGGAGATGCGCCCGGCTCCATCATACGGCCCGCCCCGCGGTTTTGTCAAGGCTTGAGAGCAAACCATAAACCCGTTTCAAAAAAGCTCGAAAAAATTGAAAAAAGGTGTTGACAAAAAGGTGGGGTGGTGGTACTATATGTGAGCGCCAAGCGCCGAGCAAAAGAATGACTTCTGAGAGCCGGAAAAGGCGCATCGCCTCTAGCAAAAGCTGAGAGCGAAGCTCAAAAAACTTCGAAAAAAAGACTTGACAAC
>CALXGY010000077.1 GCA_944387955.1 uncultured Faecalibacterium sp.
CCTGGAGGCTCTGAACACCGACCTGGTCTGCGACGCCATCAACGTGGCTATGCGCGAGCTGTTCCTGCAGATCGTCTACGGCCGCAGCCAGACCGCTTTCTCTGAGGACGGCCTGCCCATCGGCGCCGGCCTGGATGACCTGGGCAAGGGCCTGCGTTCCATGACCGGCACCATCTTCTCCACCAAGGAGAAGGGCGTGCGTTACCTCGAGCTGACCGAGGGCTACATCAACAAGCTGGCTCTGGACGAGAACAACGAAGTCATCGGCTACCAGTTCGTCAAGCTGGGCAAGATGATGGAGGACATCCGTCACGGCAAGAACCCCACTGAGGCTTACGAGAAGAACATCGGCACCTACGGCCGCTTCAGCGAGGAGCAGGGCGCTGTCAAGTACATCGACCCGCGTGAGGAATAAGAGAGGAGGAGCAACTAATGGCAACTTTTGAATCTATGGACCGCCGCATGCCCAAGATCGAGGCATGCCTGAAGGCCAACGGCCTTGAATCTCTGGACGCCTGCAATGAGATGCTCCTGGCAAAGGGGATCGACTGCGACAAGATCGTCCGCGGCGTGCAGCCCATCTGCTTTGATAACGCGGTCTGGGCTTACACCCTGGGCACCGCCATCGCTGTCAAGCGCGGCCTGACCGACGCTGCCGCCTGCGCCTCCGCCATCGGCGAGGGCCTGGAGGCTTTCACCATCCCCGGCTCTGTTGCTGAGCAGCGCACCGTCGGCCTGGGCCATGGCAACCTGGGCGCCCGCCTGCTGAGCGAGGACACCACCTGCTTTGCCTTCCTGGCCGGCCACGAGTCCTTCGCTGCTGCTGAGGGCGCTATCGGCATCGCCCGCACCGCCAACAAGGTCCGCAAGACCCCGCTGCGCGTTATCCTGAACGGCCTGGGCAAGGACGCCGCTTACATCATCTCCCGCATCAACGGCTTCACCTACGTGCAGACCGAGTACGACATCCCCACCCAGACCCTGACCGTCGTCAAGGAGATCCCCTTCTCCAAGGGCGAGCGTGCCGCTGTCCGCTGCTACGGCGCCAACGACGTCATGGAGGGCGTTGCCATCATGAAGAAGGAGGACGTCCAGTGCTCCATCACCGGCAACTCCACCAACCCCGTCCGCTTCCAGCACCTGGTGGCCGGCACCTATAAGAAGTGGGCCAACGAGAACGGCAAGGCTTACTTCTCGGTCGCTTCCGGCGGCGGCACCGGCCGCACCCTGCACCCGGACAACGTCGCAGCCGGCCCTGCCAGCTACGGCCTGACCGACTCTCTGGGCCGCGTGCACGGCGACGCTCAGTTCGCTGGTTCTTCCTCTGTGCCTGCACACGTTGAGATGATGGGCCTGATCGGCATGGGCAACAACCCCATGGTCGGCGCCACCGTCGCATGCGCTGTCGCAGCTGCTCAGGCCAACGCCTGATCCTGCCGGTATAACTGCAGATAAAGCTCTGGGGGCCGCCCGTTTTGGGCGGCCCCTTTTTTGCGCTTTTTTATGGATAAATGTAGCCGAAAATCAGCGTTCCAGCCTGATTTTCTGGGTTTTTTTAAGGAAATACGGTGAATATTCTGAAAAAATTGTGACAAGCAAAGTTTGGTTGCTTGCCTATCGGGGAAGTTGTGCTATACTGAGGATGTTTACCGGCTTTACGGCCATCCATCAGGAGGGAAATTTACATGATCTGGAACAAAAAGAAGAAGGAAGACGCTGCCGCCGCCCAGCAGAGCGAAGAGACAGCTGCCGCGATGCCCAAAATCACCCGGCATCTCAAGTGGCTGATCCCGCTGGTCTGCGTGGCAGTGGCGGCTGGGGTGTTCTGGACCCAATCACAGAAGACCCAGGCCTCTAACGTCTCGGTCGAATATATACAGGAAATGGTCTCCCGCCGTACGATCTCCCAGACCCTGAGCGGCACCGGCACCCTGAAAGCCGCTGCCACCTACACGGTCAAGGCCCAGGTGGCCGGCGAGATCCTGGAGGCGAATTTCGAGGAGAGCGACATGGTGGAAAAGGAGCAGGTGCTCTACCGCATCGACGACTCCGGCTCCACCACCAGCGTTGAGCAGGCGCAGATCGCCCTGCAGCAGGCCCAGCGCAACTACGACAAGGTCGCGGACAAGCAGTACGTCCGGGCCGAGGTCACCGGCACCGTCTATACGCTGATGGTCCAGGTGGGGGACGAGGTCAAGCAGGGCCAGGAGGTGGCAGTCATCCGGGATTCCACCCAGATGCTGCTGCAGCTGGAATTCCCCGCTGTGGACGCCGCCCAGTTCAAGGTGGGCCAGAGCGCGACCATCACCCTGGACAGCACCTTTGAGGTATTGCAGGGCCGGGTCACCGCTGTTTCGGGCAGCGATGCCCTCAGCGACGGCAATCTGCTGGTGCGCACCGTCACCCTCAGCGTGCCCAACGCCGGCACCCTGAACAGCACCCAGGCCGCCACTGCGGTCATCAACGGGGTCAGCTCCATCAAGAGCAGCACCTTCAGCTATCAGGCCGAAAAGACCCTCACCGCCGGAGCGTCCGGCGAGGTGTCCGAGATCTTCGTCACCGAGGGCAGCCCCATCGAGAAGGACGCCATCCTGTTCTCTCTGAAGGGGGATGACCTGGACGAAAGCATCCAGAACGCGGCCGAGACCCTGCGCAGCGCCGAGCTGTCCATGGAGAACGTCCAGGACCAGCTGAAAAACTACACGGTCACCTCCCCCAGCAACGGTCTTGTGGTGGAAAAGAGCTACAAGCAGGGGGATACGGTGGAAAAGGGCCAGACCCTCTGCACCCTCTACGACATCAGCTATCTGGAAATGATCATCAATATGGATGAGCTGGACATCAAGTCGGTGGAGGTGGGCCAGTCGGTGGAGGTCACCGCCGACGCCATCAGCGGCGAGACCTACTCCGGCGTCGTCACTCGCGTCTCGGCGGCAGGCACCACCTCGGGCGGCACCACCACCTACCCGGTGACCGTCCGGATCGATGAGATCGGCGGGCTGATGCCCGGCATGAACGCCAACGCGGAAATCGTGGTGGGCATTGCAGAGGACGCCATCTCGGTCTCCAACGCAGCGGTGGAGCGCAACTTCCATGTGCTGGTCACCAAGGACTCTCCCAGCGCAGTCAACGCACTGCCCGGTGAGACTGCCCCCGAGGGATTTGTGTATGTGGAGGTCACCACCGGCATCAGCGATGACAACTACACCGAGATCCTCAGCGGTCTGCAGGAGGGCGATACCGTCGGCTATGATGCTTCCTCCACCAGTTCGGAGGGCTATTTCACGGGTTCAGGAGGGTATTGATGAGCGCACTGATCGAATTTGAGCAGGTGTGCAAGTTCTACCAGATGGGCGATACGGTGGTGAAAGCCGCCGACCACATCTCCATGAAGATCGAAAAAGGGGAATTTGTCGCCATCGTGGGCCAGTCCGGCTCGGGCAAATCCACCTGCATGAACATCATTGGCTGCCTGGACGTGCCCACCGAGGGCACCTATCGGCTCAACGGCCGGGACGTGGGCAAGATGAGCCGCAACGAGCTGGCAGCCGTCCGAAACGAGATGCTGGGGTTCATCTTCCAGCAGTACGACCTTCTGCCCCGGCTGAACCTGCTGGAAAATGTGGAGGTGCCCTTGATCTACGCAGGGGTGCCCCGCAGCCAGCGGCACGCCCGGGCCAAGGCGGTGCTGGAACAGGTGGGCCTCGGGGACAAGCTCAAGAACAAGCCCAACCAGCTCTCGGGCGGCCAGCAGCAGCGTGTGTCCATCGCACGGGCGCTGGTGCGGGGGCCCTCGGTCATCCTGGCCGACGAGCCCACCGGCGCGCTGGACTCCCACACCGGACGCGAGGTGCTCAAGATGCTTCAGCAGCTCAACGAGCAGGGGCATACGGTGGTGCTCATCACCCACGACAACTCCATCGCGGCCATGGCCCGGCGGATCATCCGGCTGGAGGACGGCAAGATCGTCTATGACGGCGACCCTGCCGCCCCCGAAGCCACCCGCATTCGCCCGGCGGGGAAAGGAGGCGAGGCAGAATGCTCCTGACCGAGACCTTCTGGCTGGCTCTGAAAAACATCTGGAGCAACAAGATGCGCACCTTTTTGACCATGCTGGGCATCATCATCGGCGTTACAGCGGTCATCGTCATCGTCGGCCTGGGCAACGGCATCACCAAGTCGGTGGAGGAGAGCTTCGCCGCCATGGGCACCGATATCCTGCAGCTGACGGTCTGGGGACGCGGCACCTCCCGCAACATCTCGGTGGACGGGGTCTACCGGATCGTGGATGAAAACTCCGACCTGCTGAAGGGCGTTTCTCCCAACATCTACTTCAGCGGCAACGTCCGGGTGGGCACCACCACCTTCCGCTACACCAGCGTCTACGGGGTCAACGAGGAGTTCCTCTCCATGCGCAACTACAAGATCGCCGAGGGACGCGGAATCCAGTATATGGACATCGTAGACCACAAGCAGGTCTGCGTCATCGGCGATTATCTCGCCCGGGAGGGCTTCGGCGGCGATGCGGTGGGCAAGACCATCAAGATCGGCGCTTACAAGTTCCGAATCGTGGGCGTCCTTGCTCCCAAGGTGGAGAGCGCCGATTTGCAGATGGGCGGCGACGACGACCGCATCTATCTGCCTTACTCTACCGCCATGCGGCTGTCCTCCACCAGCACGGTCAACGATTACATCGTGACCATGACCAACGACCAGTACGTCAGTCAGGCCAAGGCTGCGCTGGAAAATAGCCTCTACAACGTATTCCAGGATGACAGCGTCTACTATGTGTACAGCATGGGCGAGATGCTGGATGTCAAGAACGCAACCATCAGCATGGCCATCACAGTCTTGGCGGTCATCGCGGGCATCTCCCTGGTGGTGGGCGGCATCGGCATCATGAACATCATGCTGGTGTCGGTCACCGAACGAACCCGGGAGATCGGCATCCGCAAGGCTCTGGGCGCTCGGGAGAGCGTCATCATGCTGCAATTCGTCATGGAGGCAGCCACCACCTCGGCCATGGGCGGCGTGTTCGGCATCCTGCTGGGCTACGGCATCTCCTCGGTGGCCACCAGCGTGCTGCCCTCCATCATCGACATGACCGTCAAGGTCAGTCCCACCATGAGTTCGGTGGTGGTGGCCTTCGGCATCTCGGTGGGCATCGGCGTACTGTTCGGTTATCTGCCCGCGCTGCGTGCCGCCCGTCTCAATCCGATCGAAGCGCTGCGCTACGATTAAGCGACTCCACTGTATGATTTTGGTCGCAGATGCGCAGTGTTTTGGCCGCGCCTCCTGTTTGTACAGGGGGCGCCTCCCTGCGGGGGAACCTCGGGGAGATATTTCAAACCATTTTTAAGGAGAAGGACATGAAAAAGCGTTTTCTTGCACTCCTGCTGGCGGTGTGCATCCTGATCCCGGTCTTTGCCCTGCCTGCCGTTGCGGCAAGCAACAGCAATACCGCGATCCAGACCGCGCGAATGCTCGGGATCATCTCTGCGCAGCAGAGCGAAGATCTTGACTCAGCGGTTACCCGCGGAGAGTTTGCCCAGATGCTGACCTCCGCCTCGGCCTACCGCGACAGCATCGGCGATTCGGGCGTGGGGGGAACCCTCTTCCCGGATGTCGGCGCGGATTCCGCCCAGGCCTCTTACATCCGCATTGCGGTGCAGAACGGCTGGATGAGCGGCTACACCGACGGCACCTTCCGCCCGGATGAGCCGGTGACCCTGGAAGTGGCCTGTGCAGCGGTGCTCAAGATGCTGGGCTACCAGGCCTCCGACCTGGTGGGCATCTTCCCCTCGGCACAGCTGAACAAGGCCAGCGAGCTGGGCCTGCGCAGCGAGCTGGACCGCCGTCAGGGCGAGATGATGACCCGCGCAGACTGTGCGGTGCTCATCTACAATGCTCTGCTTGCCACCACCAAGGCTGGCCAGACCTATGGCAGCAGCCTGGGCCTGACCATCCGGAATGGCCAGATCGATACCTCTTCGGCCCTGCGGGCAAGCCTCGAGGGCCCCTTCATTGCGGATCTGGGCGAGGTGCTGAGCTTTACCCCCAGCGCCATCTACCGCAACGGCGAGGTATCCCAGTCGGCCTCCCTCAGTCAGTACGATGTTTACTATTACAGCGAGAGCCTGAATACGGTCTGGATCTACACCAAGCGTGCAGCCGGCCGGATCACGGCGGTCTCGCCCAGTGCCAGCGCTCCCACCGCGGTGACCGTGGCGGGTCAGAGCTACACCATTGGCAGCACCAATGTGGCCTATCAGATCTCGGTGCTCTCGGGCGGCGGCGTCGGCCAGATCGTCACCCTGCTGCTGGGCATGGACGATGAGGTGGTGGGCATCATCACCGGTGAGGACGTAAACACCACCTACTACGGCGTGGTGCAGTCCGCCACCCGCTCGCTGGTCACCCAGGACGGCGCGGATGTCATGCAGACCGTGAGCATCCTGTGCACCGACGGTGAAAAGCGCTCCTTTCAGATCCACAAGGATCTCAACTATCCCGAAGGATGGCTGATCTCGGCCCATTCCTCTCAGGATGGGGTGGTGGTGGACCCGGTGAACACCAAGTCCATCAGCGGCTATTTTGACGCCAAGGCCCGCACCCTGGGCGATTACAAACTGGCCGACGATGTCCACATTCTGGACGCTGTGGAAGGCAGCGGAAAGACGGTCCGTCTGGACCGGCTGGACGGGGTCACCCTGGCTTCCAGCGACATCCGCTACTATGTTCTCAACGACAAGGGCGAGATCTCGGATCTCATCCTCAACGATGTTACCGGCGACGTGTGGACCTACGGCTGCCTGACCGGCGCCACCGATCTGCAGTCCAGCTCCAATTCCAGCATCATTGATCCCAATGCGGTCCTGTCGGGCATCGTCTCGGGCCTGGCCCAGGGAAGCCTGCTGGAGGACATCTGGAGCACCCTGAACGGCAGCACCGGCAAGATCTTCAGCGCGGCGCTGGGCTTTGTGGCTGACCGGGTGGACGGTCTGCTGGGCGACATGCTGGGCATTGCAGCCCGGGGCGCACAGTACACCTATCTGGTGGGCAGCAGCTACCAGGTGGCTACCACCGACATCAAGTATCCGATCCTGGCAGGCGGCATCGGCGTGCGGTATGAATCGGACGGCAACGTCCGGGCCATGGTCCAGCTGATGCCGGTGCGGATCGACAGTCTGGGTGCCGGCGTCGCTATGGTGGGCAACAAGCAGTACGCTCTGGCGGATGACATCCAGGTCTACCTGTGGCACCGCGGCGTGTACTATCCCACCACCTTCTCCTCCATCAATGCGGAGGACTACTACATCACCGGCTGGTACGACAACTCCGGACGGGCAGCAGGCGGACAGATCCGCATCCTGATGGCCCTCAAGAAGGACTGATGATGTGAAAGAATCCGAACAGGACCCGGCGCGGAGATATTACTCCGCACCCCGGATCAGAGCGCGGCAGCTGCGGCAGATCTTCTATCCGCGCCGCTGCCCCTATTGCCGCCGGGTCCTGGGCTATAGGGCAGACTGCCTCGATTGCGAGGAAGAGCTGAAAAAACAGGAGCGCGCCCCCAGCCGCAGGCTGGACCCGGCTGTCCACTATTTCGGGATGCTGGACGGCGCGGCTGCGCCCTTCTGCTATGAGGGAATGCCCCGGGAGGCCGTTCTCCGCGCCAAATACAGCGGCGAGAGGGTCACGGCCGTTCAGCTGGGCTGCCGGATGGCGGAAATGCTCTTCGGCGTCCCGATCCAGCTGACCGGGGCGGAGGAACTGCCGGTCCCTGTTCCCGAGATGGGGCTGGGCTATGACCTGGTGGTCCCGGTGCCCGACTCCGGCCGGGGCAGGGGATACAATGTGCCTCAGCTCATGGCCCTGCCCATCGCATACGGGCTGCATCTCCCGCTGGCAGACGGCCTGCTGCACAAGGTCCGCCGGGGCAAACCCCAGGCGGGGCTGCCCCGCTATGAGCGGCTGGTCAATGCAGCCGGAGCCTATGCTGCGGAGCACTCCGACCGGCTGGAGGGCAAGCGGGTGCTGCTGGTGGACGATGTCATCACCACCGGCGCAACGGCGGCGGCCTGTGCCCAGGCGCTGCTGGATGCCGGGGCGGAGAGCGTCTTTGCGGTGGCTCTGGCCGCTGCACAGCCGCTGCATCCGGCCCCCGCGGCCCAGGCCGGGCTCGCAGCCTCTGCAACCTGAAAGAACCTCAAAAAAGATTTGAAAAACTGCTTGACAAACCACCCGTCATTGAGTATAATGATGAAGCTGTGAGCGCAAAGCTCCCAGATATCCGGGTGTAGCGCAGTTTTGGTAGCGCGCTTGAATGGGGTTCAAGAGGCCGTGAGTTCGATTCTCGCCACTCGGACCAAGCAAAAGACCCGCTGTACAGGCAACTGTACAGCGGGTCTTTTTGCGTTCCAGGCACTTTGAAAAAGAGCGGGGATCTGGCCGTCCTTGCGGGCGGGGAGAAATTTCCTGCCCTTGTTTGTCTATAAGCTCCAGGAGGAAATTCAAACAACGAGACGGACAGAGAAATGCATCCTGTTAAGGAGCGAAGGAATTTCTGCTTGAAATATGATTGAGCAGGCAAGGACGGAAATGCCGGCTCCGCCCTTGCTTTTTTATAAAGCCTGTTATATATAATAATTATATACTTTGGAAAAGCAAGCAAAAGGAGATGAATGGCATGAAGAAGTCATGGTGGAAAGTTCCCTTATACTGCATGGTCGCCAGTTGGATCTGCTTTCAATTAGAGGTCCGTTTGCTGGGAAGATGGGCGATTGTAACTCTCCCCGATGGCAGTATGTCCTCCGATCCTACCCGACGGATGATCCTATCTGCTGTTCTCTTCCTTGCGGTTGTCTGTATTGGCGGCTTCCTCTTTTTTCGGAAAATGACACGCAAAGAAATTTTTTATTCTGCCTCTGTTTTAGTCGCCTTGAATGTCCTATTGGGGATCTTCACCTATGCAACCCAGTATACATTTACCGCCTTCACCGTGTTTTGGGCGGAACTTACAGAATGGGACAGTATCTGTTCTCGAATCCTATTTCAGCTTGGTTTGAATGAATGGCTGAGTGCGGTGATAACGTGGGTATTGCCCCCCTATATTTATCTTTTGTTTGGGAAAAAAGAAGTTCATACGGATTGATGGAAAGGCGGGAGCAGCGTTATAGATGCCCCCGCCTTTTGCTGCGATGCAGACGATTTGAGAAAAGGAGAGGGGAGTCAGCTGGTCTCCCGCTCTTCCAGCACCATGGCAAAGGAGCGGTGCTGGGGGGCAGGGATCTGGCCGTCCTTGCGGGCGGGGAGCTGGATCTCCTCAATGATCATCTGGGCGGCGCTTTCGCCCATCCGGTGGGCGGGCATCTCCATGGAGGTCATGGTGGTCTGGAGCATGCCGCCCACCTCGTGGCCGGTCATGCTGACCACCTTGATCTGGCGGGGGATTTTCAGCCCCCGTTCGGTGACTGCCCGGATGGCGCCCAGGCCCTGGACATCCACTGCGGCCAGAATCGCATCCAGATCCGAATGATCGTCCAGCATCTGCTGGGCGCATTGATAGCCGTATTCAAAGCTGTTCACCGCCAGATCCGACTGGGAAAAGACCGCCTGGAGCCCCAGCTCCTGGACCGCTTTGTTGAAGCCGTCGAACCGCTCCTTATAAGGAGAGAGGTGGAAAGAACCACTGATGAAGCCCACCTTTCTGCACCCTTTGTCATAGAGATAGCGGGCTGCGTCGGCGCCGCAGGTCTTGTAATCCGCCACCACGCTGCTGAGCTGGGAATCCTGCCGCCGGACCAGCTGGACCACCGAGATCCCGCTGGCCTGGATGTCCCGCAAAAGACGCCCGTTGCGGCCGGTGCCGGCAATGATGATGCCGTCCACAAACCCGTTGCGCAGCCGGCTGAGGCATTCCTTTTCGGTTTTGGGGTCGTCCTCGGTGGCGCAGATCAAGGTATAATAGCCCAGCTGACGGGCTTTGCCCTCGATGCCCTGGAGGATTTCGGAGAAGATGGTCATGTGCAGCCGCGGCACCACCACCCCGATGGTGTGCCGTTTGCCCTGGCGGAGAGCCTGGGCCAGAACGTTGGGGTGATAGCCCAGCTCCTTTGCGGCGGCATAGATCCGGGCTTTGGTATCAGGGTGCACATAAGAAGTATTGTTCAGCGCGCGGGAAACGGTGCTCACATCCACGCACGCCAGCCGGGCCACATCCTTGAGCGTTGCCATATGCTGCCTCCTGATGCAAACGTTTGTATAATAAAATAAGTATAAATCATTGGAAAACAAAATACAACCTTGAAACGCTGAAAACCTCCTGTTCAAATTGCATAAAGAATGGCATTCAAATTGACGTTTCTTACATTTTGTGCAAAAGATTGTAACGAGTATGCAATTTTTTGCAGCAAATGTCCGATTCGTTGACTTTCGTTTTGCGGCGTGCGATAATAAAGCCACGGAAAGCAAACAAACGTTTGCACAGAGAAATTACGGTGCGCACCCGGGTTTGATCTGACAGAAGTACGTTGAATTTTGAATCGTTCTCTCAATATGAAAGGAGTTATCACCATGGCTAAGGTTAAGACTTTCAAGACCATCTTCCCCGCTGTTTCGGTTCCTCTGAACGCTGACTACTCCATCAACGAGCCCGAGTTCCGCGCTTACCTGCGCTGGATCAAGAGCTTCTACGGCAAGGGAATCGAGGGTCTGGTCTGCAACGGCCATACCGGTGAGATCACCGGCCTGACCCGCGCCGAGCGCAAGCGCGTCGTCGAGATCTGCGCTGAGGAGTGCGGCGATGTGATGACCATCATCTCCGGCGTCAACTGCGAGAACACCATCGAGTCCATCGAGATGGCCAAGGAGGCCAAAGAGGCCGGCGCCGACGGCATCCTGCTGATGCCCCCGCACATGTGGCTGCGCTTCGGCATGAACGCCAACGCTCCCTTCGAGTACATCAAGGACGTGGCTGAGGGCGCCGACATTGACATCATCATCCACCTGTATCCCGCTACCTCCAAGGCCTTCTACCCCGTCGAGACCCTCATCAAGATGTGCAAGGAGATCCCCCACGTCAAGTGCATCAAGATGGGCACCCGCGTGACCTCCATCTACGAGCACGACGTCCGCCTGCTGCGTGAGGAGTGCCCCGACATCTCCCTCATCACCTGCCACGACGAGACCCTGTGCGTCAGCTGGTTCCCCGGCATGGACGGCGCTCTGATCGGCTTCGCAGGCTGCGTGCCTGAGCTGATCTGCCCGGCTTGGGACGTGTTCCGCAATCCGGACAAGCACACCCTGAAGGAAGCTCAGGACTGGTCCAACCGCATCTACCACATCTCCCAGGCCATCTACGGCGGCGGCCAGCCCTCCGGTGAGGCCCACGCCCGCCTGAAGGAAGCCCTCTATCAGCGCGGCATCTTCACCAGTGCTCTGATGCGCAAGCCGGTCCTGCCTCTGAACCAGGAGGAGAAGGATTGGGTTGCTCTGGGTCTGGAGCGCAGCCAGCTGCCCGCAGTGGATATGGAGCAGTACAAGTAATCGGCAGACCTAAGTTCTCCGAAGCCCTATCAGTCAAGTGACCTTTTGCGGGGGCGCTGCCTTGAGTACAGCGCCCCCATTTTTTACAAAGAGGAACTTTAATTATGAGTGAGGATAAGACTGTCTTTGGCGAAGACGTAAAACGTCTCCCGCTGCGCGATCTTCTCAAGCGGATCGGCCCCGGCCTGGTTGCCACCGGCATCGTCATCGGCCCCGGCGCGGTCACCACCGCCGCCATGCTCGGCGCAGATTACGGCTATGCGCTGATCTGGCTGGTCATCCCCATCATCTTTATGGGCATCACCTTCATGATGACCACCAACCGTCTGGCCATCGTCACCGGTCTGCCCACCATCCACGCCATCCGCAAGTATTACGGCCCTGTGGCCTCCTCGGTGGTGGGCATCGCGGTCTTTCTGGCCTGCCTGTTCTTCACCATGGGCAACATCTCGGGCACCGGCGCCGGTATGAATCTGATCTTCGGGGTCAACTGGAAGCTGGGCTCGGTCATCATGATCGCGGTGGTGGTCTACTGCTACTTTGCAAAGAACGTGTATTCCAAGGTGGAAAAGATCATTACCCTGTGCATCCTGGTGATGATCGTCTCCTTCTATGCCACCCTGATCGGGGTGGGCGGCCCGGACTGGGGAGGCTTTGCCAAGGGTCTGGTGAGCTTCCAGATCCCGGAGGGGAGCCTTGCCACCGCTCTGGCCTTCATCTCCACCAACGCGGCCGTGACCTCCGGCATCTACGCCACCTACCTGGGCAAGGAGAAAAAGTGGAAGAAGGAGGATCTGTTTAACGGCGTGATGTTCACCGATGCATTGGTCCACATCATCAGCGTCGTGCTGATCTCCGGCGCCATCATCCTTGTGGGCGCGGTGGTCCTGCACCCTCAGGGTCTGTCCATCTCGGCTCCCGCTCAGCTGGCAGAGCTTCTGGTTCCCATTATGGGCGGTGCAGCCCGCTACATCATGGGCCTTGCGCTGCTGGGCGCCGGATTCTCCTCGCTGCTGGCCAACACCCAGCGCGGCATGGTGCTGCTGGGCGCCGGTTTTGACAAGGACGTGGGTCTTGAAACCAAGTTTATCCGCATTGGCTGCCTGGCCTGCCTGGCCTTCGCCATGGTCATCTGCTACAGCTACGGCGGTTCGCCCACCCAGCTCATCCTGATGGCCAACATCGCCACCTCCATCGCCACCCCGGTGGGCGGCCTGTTCATCCTGCTGCTGCTGTGGCGGGACGATGTCAACGAAGGATACAAAAAGCCCACGGTCCTGCGCATCTGCATGACCATCAGCTATATCTTCGCGCTGATCATGACCGGCTCGGCCCTGTCCGGCCAGCTGCCCAAGGTCCTGGCCCTGTTCGGCTTGTAACCTCCCTGAAAAGATATCCCTCCTATACGTTTTGGATCCCGATCGGATCCTGCCCTCATACCTTCTCTCGGTCAAAGGCCGCTGCCTGCAAGCAGCGGCCTTTGGTCTTTTTGGGGTGCGGAAAGAGGGGAAAAAGAAATTTTTCAAAAGAGTGAAATCCGGTCGAAAATGGTCGAATCTTCCAGAAAAAATGTGTTGAAAATGAGAAAATATAGTGAACAGATGCAAAAAAAGGTTTACAAAAGCGTAACAAATCGGTATAGTAATAATTGCGCGCGGCGTCCCAAACCTCCAAAAAGGCCGTCGCCGGCAAAAAAGAAGCAGAAAAGAGGATGAATGGTGCAGGCAGAAGGTTGTATTCGCAGACGGCTGGCGGCGCTGGTTTTGGCATTGGTGCTGCTTTTGAGCTGTGCTCCGGCGGCGCTGGCGTCGGATCTATCGGTGGACGCAGGATTTTATCTCAAGCAGAGC
This sequence comes from uncultured Faecalibacterium sp., assembly GCA_944387955.1. Classification (GTDB taxonomy): domain Bacteria; phylum Bacillota; class Clostridia; order Oscillospirales; family Ruminococcaceae; genus Faecalibacterium. The sequence goes on from CALXGY010000077.1 coordinate 13,398, forward strand.
CGGGGCGGCACCTGCACCCTGACCTCGGCGGCCATGATGCTGCGCCGCCGCGCCTACCTGGACGGCCTGGACGACTGGGTGGATGTGACCGAAAACAATCTCCGCTCCACCGCCTGGTCGGGCGGCCTTGTTCATAGTTTTACATACAACTCCATGCGGGTAGGCTATGCCACCCTTCCTTCCGGCCTTGAGGCCAAGACCCAGCAGCTCATCAGCCTGCTGGAGGCCCATCCCGAGGGAATCGTACTCTACGACCGCACCCAGCCCCATGCGGTGCTGCTCACCGATTACACCGACGGGGTCTTTTATTGCGCCGACCCGGCAGGCAACATCGGCGTCGGCCGGGTGCCCATCACCAGTTCGCTGGTCTCCATCGCCCGGGCCTCCTGCTATTGGTACATCGTTGAGGACACCAACTCCCTGAGCGCGGCGGTGCAGACCAATCAGCTCCAGATCGAAGGAATGGTCTACCCCCTGAATATCCATCTGGGCAGCGGCATGAGCCTCAAGGGCCTGGCCCGCAGCACCGAAGGCGCAGTGCTCACCGATGTGGAGGTGGCGATCCTGGACGTGATGGACCAGGTGGTCCAGAGCGCCCAGGCCCAGCTGGACGGCACCCAGAGCAGCTGGTCCTTCTGCGAGGTGGACAACCAGATCCTCTTCGGTCAGCTGCCCGAAGGCAGCTATACCTTCATGGTAGCGGCAGAGGATTCGGCAGGGCAGACCCTGTATTTTGTGAATGACTTCACCGTCTCGTCGGCTTCGGCCAGCAGCGGGGTCTACTGGTCCGCCCAGGACGGCAGCCAGCCCATCCCCGAGCCGGAGCAGCCGGCGGAGAGCGTCGAGACCGAACAGGCCCCCGACTTCTGGGATATGCTGGAAGAGTGGTTCTTCGGCTGATCCGATGCAAAAACCCATTGTTCTATTCCTATAAAAAGGCCGCCCCGGCTCTCTGTTTTCGGAGAGCCGGGGCGGCTTTTCTGATGTAAGAAGCGGGGTCATTCCTGCAAGGTGGAGCCGGGGAAGTAGTGGGCGAGGATCTGCTGGTAGCTCTGGCCCTCTTCGGCCATGCCCTTGGCGCCCCACTGGCTCAGGCCCACGCCATGACCGTAGCCCTGGGTGGTCACCGCAAAGCTGCCCCCCTGATACTGGATGGAAAAGCAGCTGCTGCGCAGCCCCAGCACCTGGCGCAGGGTGGTTCCGCGGACCGGCTGGCCGCAGACGGTGAGGCTGGACACATATCCGGCATCGGTGAGGCTGGGGGAGGAAAACCAGCTGTCCGGCGGGGTATCTCCGGTCTGGAGCCCCAGCCCCTCGGCCAGAGCCGCCGAAACCTGGGCTTCGGTCAGCTCCACCGTGACCTCATACCCCTCGGCCGAGCGGTCCCAGGGGCTTTCCACCGAGCGCAGATAGGGCAGGGCGCTCTCCCAGACCTCTTCGCTTGCTTCGGTGCGGCCGCAGGAGATGGCATGGTAGCAGGCCGCGGCGGGTGCGCCGTCGTACAGCAGCAGAGCGTCGGCCACCTGGTCCACCAGAGCGGACAGCCGGGCGTAGTTCTGCTCATAGGCGGTGCCCCAGTAGCTGCGCAGCACCGGGTCGGTCAAGCAGCCCTGACGCCGGGCCGGGTCCACGCTGAGCCAGGCCCCGCCGTTTTCCTCGGTGCTGCGGTGATCCCGGCAGTAGAGCAGGTAGCTGTGGCTGGCCACTGCCTGGGCTTTCAGGGCTTCATCCGGCCAGGATACCGGCATCTCGGAGGCCACCGCCCCGATCAGGTACTCCCGCACCGAGAGGGTGAAGGTGCTCCCGGCGGCTTCGTCCCAGAGCAGCACCTCCTCCGCCGGAAGCGGGTCTGTTTCTCCCTCAAGGGTCAGGCCGTCCAGCCCGCCGGGCTCCGGCTCGCTGCCCGGAGAGGAGGAGGGAGCGGTCCCGGCGGGGGAGGAGAGCAGCGAACCGGCTATATAGTAGCCTGCCGGGGGCAGGCAGCAGCCCAGGACCAGCAAAACAGCGCACAGAAGCAGCAGGTTCTTTTTCACAGCAGGGCACAGCCTCCTTTCAGCAAAAGACTCTTTGTGGGTCAGTATAGCCCGGGACAGCTGCGGGAAAGGGCGAAAAATAACACCATCTTAATGTAAATATGAAAAAATTCCGAACTTTTGCCCCCCTCGGGCCCTGAGGGGGCAGTTCCGGCTTGAATTTACTGCCCAAAAGCGATATCATAAACATATCTCATCGATTGAAGGATGGAAGGGAAAGCACAGGGCCCGATTTTTGGGGGTCCACTTTAAAAATGAAAGGGGAACTGTTTTATGATCATGCGCTCGGAAGTAGCCGGCCTGGATAAGACGGTGTTGGGGGAACTGTGCCGGGAGTATCTGGCCAACAACTACATCGACCCGGAGACCAGCGAACGGCTGGGAGTCAAGCGCGGCCTGCGCAACCCGGACGGCACTGGCGTGCTGGCCGGTCTGACCAACGTCTGCGACGTTGTGGGTTATAAGAAGGATCAGTCGGGACACATCCTGCCTGTGCCGGGCAAGCTGATCTACCGCGGCGTCAACATCAACGAGATCGTGGAAGAGGCTTACCGCAACGACCGCTTTGTCTTTGAGGAGGTCATCTGGCTGCTTTTGTTCGGCAGCCTGCCCAATAAGGAGCACCTGGACAATTTCTGCGAGATCCTTTCGGGGCACCGCGCCCTGCCCGAGGGCTTCATGGACACCATGAACGCCCCCTCGCCCAACATCATGAACAAGCTCCAGCGCTGCGTGTTGGGCCTGTATTCCTACGACGAACACGCCGAGGATTCCAGCCTGGAGAACATCCTGACCCAGAGCATCAACCTGATCGCCAGCATGCCCACCATGATGGTCAACGCCTACCAGACCAAGCGCCGGTACTACGACAAGCAGAGCATGTTCTTCCACCTGCCCCAGCCGGGCCAGAGCACCGCGGAGCACATCCTCAGCACCTACCGGCCGGACCAGAAGTTCACCCACGAGGAAGCAAAGCTGCTGGATATGTGCCTGATGGTCCACGCCGACCACGGCGGCGGCAACTGCTCCACCTTTACCACCCGCGTGCTCTCCTCCTCGGGCACCGACACCTATTCCGCCATTGCAGCCGCCATCGGCGCCCTTAAGGGCCCCAAGCACGGCGGCGCCAACCTGGCGGTCAACCGTCAGCTGCAGGACATCCTCAAGCATGTGGAGCACCCGGACGACGACGACGAGGTGCGGGAGTATCTGCGCCGCATCCTGCGCAAGCAGGCGGGCGACGGCTCCGGCCTGATCTACGGCATGGGCCACGCGGTCTACACCATCAGCGACCCCCGTGAGGTGATCCTGAAGCAGCGGGCCCGCCATCTGGCTTATGAGAAGGGCTACGAAGAAGAGTACAACATGCTGTGCAGCATCGAGCGTCTGGCCCCGGCCATCTTTGCCGAGGAGAAGGGCAGCTCCAAGCCGGTCTGCGCCAACGTGGACCTGTTCAGCGGCCTGATCTACCACATGCTGGGCATCTCGGAGGACCTGTACACCCCGCTGTTCGCCATCGCCCGTGTGCCGGGCTGGTGCGCTCACCGGGTGGAAGAGGTGGTCTTCGCCAACCGGATCATCCGCCCGGCTTACAAGTACCTGGGCGTTCACCAGAAGTATAAGCCCATCGAGGAGCGCAATTGATCGCTATGAAAAAATCCCTGTATGGTTACTGCGCGCTGGGAGCGCTGCTGTGCGTTTTGCGCACCGTGGACCTGGCCCTTTTCACCGACCTGGAAAGCGGGCTGTGCACCGCCGGGCCGGTCTGGGTGCGGTATCTGGTGCTGGCCGCCGTGGTGGGAGCGGGGGCCCTTTTGGGCCGCCGCCGCGCCTGCGGCACGGCTCAGCTGAGCCGCCGCCATCCGGCGCTGGCCGTGCTGGCCTTTGCAGCGGCACTGGCCTATGGCGCGGCGGCGCTCGCAGGAGCGGCCGCTCTGCTGGCAGGCCCGGCCGGCATTGCCGCACTGGTGCAGCCGGTGCTGTCGGTGCTCTGCGCCCTCTGGTTCTTCCGGATCGGGCGCAGCTGGCTGGCGGATGGCTCTTACGCTCCGCCCACCCGGTCGCTGGCCTTTGCGGCGGCGGGCAGCGCGGTCTTTTACTGGGGAGTGCTGGCGGGATTTTTGCAGAACAGTTCCAGCTGGCACCGGCTGACCCCCACCACAGCCATCTGGCAGCAGCTGGCGGCGCTGCTCTTTTTGGCGGCGCTGACCCGGGTGCTCTATCTGCCCGAAGAGCCGGAGAGCAAACACTTCGGCAGCACGGCGCTGGCGGCCTTTGCCCTCTGCCTGTGCTGGGAACTGCCCCAGGCGGCGGCTCTCTGGCTGGCGGGTCAGCGCACCGGCGCCGAAGGCCTGGCAGGCATTGGAATGTGCGCTGTGGGCCTGCTGGCCGCAGGCTGCGCCCTGGCGGCAAATTCTCCGGAAAGCAAAGAGACTGTCTAAAACACAAGTGGTTTTGAACGTGAAATTGTACAAAATGCAAAAAATACGAAATTCGCTTGTTATGCTTTTATCAGGGCTTGAAACTTTTCGGGATTTGTTCTAAAATATAAGTACCGTGAGTTTATCCGATTTGAGGGTAAAAACAACTAGGAGGTATTTAAAATGGCTGTAAGAGTTGCAATTAATGGTTTTGGTCGCATCGGCCGTCTGGCTTTCCGTCAGATGTTTGACGCTGAGGGTTACGAGGTCGTCGCGATCAACGATCTGACCAGCCCTGCTATGCTGGCTCACCTGCTGAAGTACGACACCGCTCAGGGCTCCTTCTGCGGCAAGATCGGCGAGGGCAAGCACACCGTCGAGTCCACCGAGGATTCCATCATCGTTGACGGCAAGGAGATCAAGATCTACGCCGTTAAGGATGCCAAGGACGCTCCCTGGGGCGAGCTGAATGTCGACGTCGTGCTGGAGTGCACCGGCTTCTACACCAGCAAGGCAAAGAGCATGGCTCACATCGAGGCTGGCGCCAAGAAGGTCGTCATCTCCGCTCCCGCCGGCAACGACCTGAAGACCATTGTCTACTCTGTCAACGAGAAGACCCTGACCGCTGAGGATCAGGTCATCTCCGCTGCTTCCTGCACCAC
>CALXGY010000078.1 GCA_944387955.1 uncultured Faecalibacterium sp.
AGCCGGGTGGAGACCCTGGTGGCCAAGGCCATCCTGCGGGGGGATTACACCGAGGGTTCCACCGTCACGGTGGACTGGGACGGCAGCGCCCTGACCCTGCGCTGAAGCGATATTTAAGGGCTGGGGCGCTGCGTTTCCGGCGCCCCGGTTCCCCTTGCTTTGCATCCCAAAATATGCTATTATAATGGGCAGAATGTGCTTTTCGTCGTTGAAAGCCAACGGTGAAAAGCACATTTTTTTCAATCCGGCGGCTGCGTCTTGCGCCGCGGAGTTACACCCTGTAAAAGAAAGTGGAGTTGATACAATCCTTATGGACGATGGCAGTAGTATAGCGATTCTCGCGGCACTGGTGGTTCTGATCATGATGTCGGCCTATTTCTCGGCCTCCGAGACCGCCTTTTCCTCTCTGAACCTGATCCGGCTCAAGAGCCGTGCCGAGGACGGCGACGCCTCGGCCGCCCGTGTGCTGGCCATGGCGGAGCAGTACGACAAGATCCTTTCCACCATCCTGATCGGCAACAACGTTGTGAACATCGGCGCGGCCACCCTGGGCACCGTCTTTTTCACCCGGTACTTCAACGAATACGGCCCCACCATCTCGACGGTGGTGCTGACCGTCGTGGTGCTGATTTTCGGTGAGATCACCCCCAAGAGCCTGGCCAAAGAGATGCCCGAGCGGTTCGCCTCCTTCTCGGCCCCGATCCTCGGGGTGCTCATCACCCTGCTGACCCCGCTGAACTGGCTGTTTGCCCAGTGGAAAAAGCTTTTGGGCGGCCGGTTCCACACCGCTGAGAACGACACCATCACCGAGGGCGAGCTGATGACCATGGTGAACGAAGCCGAGAACGACGGCGAGCTCACCGACCGGGAAAGCCGTCTGATCCGCAGCGCCATTGAGTTCGACGACGTGGAGGTGGAGGAGATCCTCACCCCCCGTGTGGACGTGTACGCGGTGCCGGACGACATTTCCATGAACCAGCTGGCCGAGGCCTTTGCCGAGACGGGTTACTCCCGCCTGCCGGTCTACCACAAGACCATCGACAACATCATCGGCATCGTACATGAAAAGGACTTCTTCAAGGCACGCCGCAAGAAGGACCTGACCATGGAGGATCTGGTGACCCCCACCCTGTATACCACCGGTTCCACCCAGATTTCCAGCCTGTTGCGCACCCTGCGCGAGCAGCACCATCACATGGCTGTGGTGGTGGACGAATACGGCGGCACCGAGGGCATCATCACGCTGGAAGACATCCTGGAAGAGCTGGTAGGCGAGATCTGGGACGAGCACGACGAGGCCACCGAGGACTTCCGCCAGCAGTCGGACGGCAGCTGGCTTATCTCCGGCACCGCCAGCGTGGCCGACCTGTTTGAGCAGCTGGGCCTGCCGGAGGACGAGGAGATCGACTCCAACACGGTGAACGGCCTGGTGCAGGAAAAGACCGGCCATCTGCCCAAGGTGGGCGACAGCTTCGCCCTGCCCGGCTTTGAGGGCATCGTCACCCGCACCGCCCACCGCCGGGTCACCGAGGTCCGGCTGACCCCCGTCCCCACCCCTGAACCCGCCGAAAGCGGCCACGGCCACCACGGCGGACGGAACTAACAGCAAACAAACCGCAGGCTGCACCCCGCAGCCTGCGGTTTTTCTTTATAATGGGGGTGCTGCAAGATGCTGCTGGCCGCTTTGCAGCCGTTTACTGTCCGAGGGGCTGTTGCAAAATGCCCCAAAGTTTGCCTGAACAAGCCCCCGCTTTGAGGGGGCTGTCGCGAAGCGACTGGGGGAGTTCGGATAGCAGCATCTTGCCTAACTCCTTTCGTCGCTGCGCGCCACCGCCCGGGTTGCCGTTGCCTGAATTTTCGGCGGGCCTTGGGCGGCCCTTGAAAATTCAGACGGCGGCCCCAGCAATCTCTTCCTCGATCCGCCGCAGGCGGTGGTCGAGATTGCTGCCTCGGAGAGGGAAGCCTGAAGATACACGGCTGCTTCTTAGAAAAAGTGGCTGCTGCGGAAATCGCCTCCATGCAAAAAACGCTGCTTCCCCGGTTTTGACCCGATGGGAAGCAGCGTTTTTCATTTTCTCAGATGGGTTTACTCCGCGGTGTAGTAGAAGCCGTCGTCCGGCATCGCGCCGCCCACAGAGGCGGGGTCGGCGTCGTAGAGCACCTGGAGATAGCCTTCTGCGTCGGCCCGCAGCTCCTCGCCGGTGCGGCAGACGATCTTGCAGGCGGGCAGGGCCTTCATCGCAATGGCGGCCTTGGCCACAACGCCCTGCTCCTCGCAGAGGGCGGCGGTGCCCTCAAGGTCGGTGTTGGCGGCCTCGACGCTGGCGGCGTAGTCGGTCAGGAAAGCCTCGATGACCTCGGGGTGGGCCTCGGCGTACTCGGTGCGCACCACGGTCACGCCGGTGATCAGGCTGTTCTCGCTGACCTTCTCCCATTCCTCGGTGAGGTCCAGCGCCACCCGCAGGGTCTCATCCTGCATGCCGGCGGCGGTCACATAGGGCTGCGGCAGCACCGCGATGGCGTCGGTGGCCAGAGCCATCTGGGCGGTGACCTCGGCGGCCTCGCTGTAATACTCGATGGTCAGGTCCTTGTCCGGGTCGATGCCGTTGGCGGTGAGGATATACCGCAGCACATACTCCGGGGTGGTGCCCTTGCCGGTGGACATCACGGTACGGCCCTTGAGGTCCTGGATGGACTGCACCGTCTCACCCTTTTCCACCACATACAGAACGCCCAGGGTGTTCACCGCCAGGGCCTGAATGCCGCCGCTGGTTTTCTGGTAGAGGGTGGCGGCCAGGTTTGCGGGGATGGCGGCCATGTCCAGCTCGCCCTTGGTCAGCAGCGGCACGATCTCATCGGCGGTGCCGTAGAGCTGCAGGTCATATTCCAGAGCGGCAGAACCCTCCTCCATCATGGGCAGCAGGTTCACAAGGCCCATGGTGGTGGGCCCCTTGAGGCCCGCGATCCGCACCGGGTCGGCCTCGATGGGCACGGCCGGCTCGCTCTCGGGCTCGGAGGCGGCAGAGCTTGCCGGGGTAGAGCTTGCCGGAGTGCTGGAGACCGCCGAAGAAGCGGTGGAACCGCCGCAGCCCACCATCGCCAGGCTCAGCGCGCAGGCCAGCAGCAGAGACAGAAATTTTTTCATGCTGTAAAGAACTCCCTTTCTTTTTTTGGTGAAAGCATTTGCTTTACGCGCTCAATTCTACTATAATAAACCTGAAATTACCGTTGCACCGGCAACACCTCCGCCCGCTCACCGGCCCTTCGGCCCCGCCCGCCGCCCAGCGGCTCAACACCATGTCCGATCATCTCGCCCTGCTCCAAAATACCCCTCTGTTCACCGGTCTTTCCCTGGAGGCCCTCTCGGCGCTGCTGCCCCGGCTGGGGGCCTCGGTGCGCCATTACGGCCGGGGGGAGGCCCTGGTCCAGGCCGGACTGCCCAGCCGCAGCGTGGGCATCCTGCTGGAAGGGGAACTGGCCGCCGCCCGCTGCGCCCCCGACGGGGCCCAGGTGCCCATCGTCCGGCTGCTTCCGGGCGGGGTGTTCGGGGACGTGCTGGGCGGCTCCAGCATGGCCAGCCCGGTGACGGTCACGGCTCAGAGCCCCTGCACCGTGCTGCTGATCCCCTACCAGCAGCTTTTGGCGCCGGACGGCAGCCCCGAACAGCTTTTGGTGCTGCACAATCTTCTGCGCAGCATCAGCGACAAGTATTTTCTGCTGATGCACCGGGTGGATCTGTTGGTGCTGCACAGCCTGCGGGCAAAGCTGGCGGCCTACCTGCTGGCCGAGGCGGCGCGGGCGGGTCAGCCCACCTTTACCATCCCCTGCACCCGGGCCCAGCTGGCCGAGTATCTCAACTGCGACCGCAGCGCCCTCAGCCGGGAGCTGTCCCGGATGCAGCGGGACGGGCTGCTGGACACCTACCGCAGCAGCTTCAAGCTTCTGAACGAGGCGGCGCTGCGCAGTCACCTGCAATAACACAACAAAGGAGGTTTCTCCCTATGTCCGATCTTACCGGCGCACGGCCCCTTTTGTGGATCGTCGTGCCCTGCTACAACGAGCAGGAGGTACTGCCCATCACGGCTCCCCTCTTCCTCGAAAAACTTCATTCCCTCACCCAGCAGGGGCTCATCAGCCCCCGCAGCCGGGTGCTGTTCGTCAACGACGGCTCCCGGGACCGCACCTGGGAGATCATCCGGGAGCTGGCGGCCCAGGACGAGCACTTTCTCGGCATCAGCCAGAGCCGCAACCGGGGCCACCAGAACGCGGTGCTGGCCGGGCTCATGGAGGCCCGGGACCGCTGCGACATCACCATTTCCATCGACTGCGACGGCCAGGACGACCTGAACGCCATGGACGAGATGGTGAAAAAGTACCTGGAAGGCTGCGAGGTGGTCTACGGCGTGCGGGCCCGGCGGGATACCGACACCTTTTTCAAGCGGTTCACCGCCGAGGGCTTTTACCACCTGATGAACCTTTTGGGGGCGGAGATCGTTTTTAACCATGCCGACTACCGGCTCATCAGCGCCCGGGTGCTGGAGAGCTTCGCCGACTTCCAGGAGGTGAACATCTTCCTGCGGGGGCTGGTGCCGCTGGTGGGTTATCAAAGCGGCACCGTCTACTATGACCGCCACGAGCGGATCGCAGGCGAGAGCCATTACCCGCTGCGCAAGATGCTGGCTTTGGCCTTCGACGGCATCACCAGCCTTTCCAACCGGCCCATCCGGCTCATCACCGGGCTGGGGGCGGTGTTCAGCCTGGTGAGCTTCATCGGCGCCATCTGGGCGGTGATCCAGGCGCTGGGGGGCAGCGCGGTGGCGGGCTGGGCCTCCACCATCTGTTTTGTCTGCCTGATGGGGGGCATCCAGCTGATCTGCCTGGGCATCATCGGGGAGTATGTGGGAAAGATCTACATGGAAACCAAGGCCCGGCCCCGCTACATCATCAGCGAGCGGACCTGGGAACCCTATGAACGGAGGTATCGCGGATGAGCAAACAGAGCTGGAAGGGCAGTACCCTTCTGAACCCGGAACCGCCGGTGCTGGTCTCCTGCGGGGAGCTGGCCCGGCCCAACCTCATCACCATCGGCTGGACCGGCACCATCTGCACCCAGCCCAGCATGGTTTCCATCAGCGTGCGGCCGGAGCGGTACAGCTATGAGCTGATCCGCCGGTCGGGCACATTCGCCATCAACCTCCCCACCGAAAAGCTGGTGTGGGCGGTGGACTGGTGCGGGGTGAGATCTGGCCGGGATTTTGACAAGTTCGCCGAGATGGGGCTGCACGCCGAACCCGGCTCGGTGCTCACCGACTGCCCCATCCTGGCCGAGAGCCCGCTGAACCTGGAATGCAGGGTCACCCAGGTCATCCCCCTGGGCAGCCACGATCTGTTTTTGGCCCAGGTGGTGGCCTGCGACGTGGACGAGGAACTTCTGGACGAAAACGGTCGCCTGTGCCTGGAGCGGGCAAAGCTCATCGTGTACAGCCACGGGGAGTATCTGGCCCTGGGGCGCAAGCTCGGCAGCTTCGGTTACAGTGTGCGCAAGAAAAAGCGGCGGTGAGGTCAGCGGCATCTTTCCAACACAAAACCCCCTCTCCTTTTTTCACAGGAGAGGGGGTTTTCTCATGGGTCTATCTTCGGACTGCCGCTAAAAAGGGGTTGCCATGGGAGATTCTCCGCTGCGGGTGCAGCCGGAGCCGGGGTAAAATTTGTTTTTAGTGCCGGGAGCCGAAGCGGGAGTGACGGCCCTTGCGGTCGATGAAGCTCAGCACCGCCAGCGCCATGCCGGAGATCATGCTCATCAGCTGGAAGATGCCGGACTCGTCGCCGGTCTTGGGCACGGCGGACAGCGGGGTGTCCTCGTCCTCGATCTCCGCTGCATCGGTCTCGGGATCAGCCGCCAGCGGGGTATCCTCGTCCTCGATCACAGCCTCTTCCTCTGCGGGAGCTGCTGCCAGCGGGGTCTCTTCCTCAACGATCTCCTCCTCGACGGGTACGTCGGTCAGAATCAGGGTCGGGCCTTCGGGCTGCTCGGGAGTCTCGGGAGTTTCGGGGGTCTCACCGCC
>CALXGY010000079.1 GCA_944387955.1 uncultured Faecalibacterium sp.
GTCGGCGGCCGGGGAGGCTCTGGCGCTGCTTGGGCGCGGCGCACAGCTGGAAAGAGGCGAGATGCAGCTGACCGAGAACCACCCACGCCTCTTGGCTCCCCCGCTGGGGGCTGCGGAGGCGACCGCCGCCTGCGGCGGATCGAGGGAGCCGGAGCAGAGGCCGCCGTCTGAATTTACGAGCGCCGCCCAAGGTGCGACGGAAATTCAGGCAACGGCAACCCGGAGCTGTCACCGACGAAGGAGGTGACTGAGAGGGGTGAGCCGCAAGATGCTGTTTTTGGGGAGCGCCTTTTTATAACGGCATCTGCCGGAAACGACCCTCTCAGTCTCGCTCGCTGCGCTCCCTCGCCAGCTCCCCCAAAGGGGGAGCCAAGGGGGCGGCAGCACAGAGGCTAAGCGCCTGAAGTCCGCAAAAAAACGCCGCCCCATGAAGGGGCGGCGCTGGGGAAAGCTCAATGGAACAGCGCGCCGAGGGCGTCCGGTTCCTCCTGCTCCAGTTCTCCCGAGAGGTCCGGCAGGGTCAGGGTCTCGTCCGAGCAGTGGTCGGGGTCCTTTTCGCCGGTCTGGGCCAGGTGGGTGACGCTGCGGCAGATCTCGCTGATGGTGGCGCAGTCCTCCGGCAGATCGGTGAGGCTGCGGCCGTAGTGGGCAAACAGGATGTGCCCCTCCGGCCCGAGGACCAGGGTCAGGGGCAGCTGCTGGGGGGCGCTGCGGTCGTACACAAAGCCCTGTCCCTTGGCCGAGCGGAAGATGCGCTGGGCCGCGAAGGTCCAGGTCTGCAAAATGTTCGCGTGCTCCACCCCGAGGAAGTTGTACAGCACCCCCTGGGGGTCGCAGATCAGCGGGAAGGGGAAGGGCCGGCCCTCCAGCGCGGCGGCCACCTCCTGGGGCTTTGTGCGCACCACGCAGGCCAGACGCCCGTCCTTGAGGGAGCGCAGGCTCTTGAGGTAGCGGGTCAGGTACTCCCGGCTGATGGGGTGATCGAACCCCGGCAGAAAGATCATCACCAGCGGCGTTTCACCGGCGCACAGGGCATAAAAATCCTGCCCTGGGGTCAAAGGGGTATCGTAGGTGAAACGGGGGATGGTGGTGCCGATCAGATGTTCGGACTGCATGGCCGCAGCACTTCCTTTCTGTGCCGCAGACTCTGCCGCGGCAGTCTGTCCTGTTTGCTTTTCAAGGTGGAGAATATAAAAAATTCGTCAAAAAGCCGAAAGGGGCATTTTGACGGATTTTGGCGAATCAAATAAAAAAAGAAATCCCGCCCGGTCGTCTGCGGCTAATCAAACCTACCCTTACGGACAGGTGGGTGCCCTGCCTCCGGTTGCATGCTTCCTCATCGAGCCTCCAGGGTCGAGCCCATGGCGGGGAGGTCTGCAATCGGCCGGCGGACGCCGGGCTCCCAATGATTGATTAGTAGGATCATATAAACCGCAACAAATCGAGCCGGGCAGGATTCAAGCTGGGTAGAAAAAAGAGGTTACTCGATCTCGAAGTTCTCGCTCAGCCGCTCTTCAAACAGCTTGCTGACCTCGATGAGCAGCTCGTCGTCCTCGAGAACGTCCAGATACTCGCCGTCCTCGTCCTCGCCGACGCTGAGGATCACCAGCTGGGCGTCCTCGTCCACGTCGGACTCGTCCTCTGCGTATTCCACAACGGCGAGGTAGTGCACGCCCTTGTAGTCCAGTGCGTCGATCACCTCGAAGGTGACCTCGTTGCCGTCCTCATCCTCGAGGGTCATCAGATCGGGCTGATACTCTTCCTCTTCGGCGTTCTTGTCTTTGATTTCCTCTGCCATAGGTTTTCTCTCCTGTCTTACAATGGGCCGCCGTGCGTCCGGCAGCTGCTACGCATATAGTGTATCTTTTTTTTCTCTGCGCGTCAAGATGCCAAATGGGGAAAAAGTTTCGCACTTTTTTGCCGCCCTCACCCTCGCGCCGGGCGGCAGAATGTGGTATACTGGAAAGTACGAACCTTCCCGGCCCGAGGGGGCCGTGTGCTATATGCTATGACACAAGGAGAAGATCTATGCACGCAAACCATTCTTTTACTCGCCGCACCGCGCTGGCTCTGGCGCTGGCGGCGCTGCTGGCTCTGCCGCTGGCCGGGTGCTTTGGCCTCGGCGGCTCCGGCTCTTCCGGCGGGCAGGGGGTGCGCCGGGAGCCGGTGCAGTCCCAGGAGATCCAGTTCACCCGCCCGGTGGAAGGGGACACCATCGCGGTGATCGAGACCTCCCTCGGCACCATCCGGGCGGTGCTCTTCCCGGACAAGGCCCCCCAGGCCTGCGACAACTTCATCGGTCTGGCTCAGGGCGGCTACTACAACGGCCTGAGCTTCACCCGGGTGGAATCCGGCTTCATTGTGGAGGCGGGCCAGAACGCTCAAGGCACGGCCACCACCATCTGGAACGGCAGCGGCTACCCGGCCGAGGTCACCGACGCGCTGCACCACTATTCCGGGGCCCTGTGCGCCGCGATGGGGGAGGACGGGCTGGCAAAGAGCGTCTTTTACTTCATGCAGACCCTGCCCGGCTCGGTGGATGAGGAACTGATGAACCAGATGGCGGCCCAGGGCTTCCGCCAGGAGGTGATGGACGCCTACGCCGCCGCGGGCGGCGCGCCCTACCTCGACTACACCGACACCGTCTTTGGCCAGGTGTACGAGGGCATGGAGGTGGTGGACGCCATCGCCGCGGTGGAGCTGGACGAAACCGGCCGCCCGGTGGAGGCCGTGACCATCCAGAGCGTCGCCATTGGGACCTATACCGCCCCTGTTCAGTAAGATGTTTTAAACCAGAAAAGCGCAGCGCCTTTTTCGGAATGCTCCGAAAGGCGCTGCGCTTTCTTGTTTGGCAGAAGTCAGGGGGAAGGCGGAAGGTCTGCCAGCAGGTTTTGATAGAAGGGGTCGTCCCGCCACAGCAAGGAAAATTTGGGGTCGGGCCTAAAGGAAAGGGCCGGAATGAAACAGAAGGTCTTATACAGCAGCACCAGCCTCTCCCGAGCGGTCTGTTTCGGCCTGGACAGACCGCTCATGCTGGCGGCTTCGCCCAGGGCGGACTCCGCCTGCCGCAGCCAGGTCAGAGCATCGTTCCGGGAGGCCGTATCGCTCCGGGGGTCATCCAGCAGCACCGCCGTTGCGGCCCGCTGATAGGCTTCGGCAAGCTCCAGCAGAAAAAAGCCCCGATCCTTGTTTTCTTTGCAGAGGTTGGGACCATTTTGGATCTGGAGCGCTTTCTCGAACAGCTGGATTCCTTTTTCCCATTTGTCCCTGTCAAACTGAGGGGCAAATGGAGGAAAGGCGTCCTCACACTGAAACCGTGCCTGCCGCTGGTATTGGAAAATCAGCAATGGATGCTCCTGGGGGAGGACGCTCCGCAGAGACATGGATTCTCCGAGGGCCTTCTTTTCGCTCTGGTACATTCGCAAACGGTCCTCCGGCTCAGCCAGCCGCAGAGCCCGGGCTGAATCGGCATGCATGTTGTAGGCTCCTGCCGCAGCAAGGAGGCGGGAGCGCTGATGGGCTTCTTCCGCGGAACAGGAAGCCGACAGCCGAGCTTCGCTTTCTTCCATGAGCTCCTCATACAGCCGGATGGCCTGGAGGCTGCTCTGATAAGCCTCGGCAAACCGGTTTTTGTGGAGCTGGTTCCAGCTGCAGTTGGTATAGGCATCGGCCAGAGCCAATTTGTTTTTGAAGCTGGATGGTTCTGCGCTGTGTAATTTTTCCGCCAGTGCAAAGGATTGGGTGTAGTAGAGCTCCTGAAGATCGTAGTGCTGGCTTTCTCCGCAGATGCGGCCAAAGACCGCCAGGACCTTGACCCCGAGAAAGGATTCCGCCAGGCCGTTTTTCTCCAGGAGCTCCCGGGCGGCGCCGGCATAGGACACCGCCTGGGGAAACCGGCTCAGATCCTTCCAGCGCACGATGTTTTTTGCCTGGGCGATCAGCAGCTGCGCATGGTCGCTCTGAATTTTTGTATTCTCGGGCAAAGCGGCAGGAAGCTTCTGATACAGTACGCCGGCCTGTCTCAGGACGGATTGGGCCTTGCCGTATAATCCGAGCGCCTGAAGCAGCTGGCCGGTTCGAAAAAGCAGCTCGGCAGAAACGGCATCTCCCGCGTGCCATCGCTCCGCCTCTGCCCGGGCCGCTTCGCAGAATCCGAAGACCTGCTGAAGGGTGCGGGCCGGAACAAATCGCGTGTCACTGGAGCCGCCTTCCTTCCAAACCGCACGGAAAAAGGGCAGGATCTGGCCGCAGAAAGCGCTCCTTTGCTCCTCGGAGGCGAGCAGAGAGTCTCTGGCGGTCATACGGATCAAGGAGTGGATGGACACCGACCGGTCTGCCGTTTTCAGATACTCCAGCTCGGTCAGGCTGTAAAGGGCCTGTTCCACCTGTTCCTGTTCCGCCTCCGGCGCACAGGACAGGCAGGCCTGGCGAAACAGCTGGTACGGCAGGCCCTCTTTGCCCAAAAGCAGCGCGCAGCAGAGGATGTTTTTCTCCCATTTGCCCAGGTTCCCCAGCTCAAACAGGGCCTTCAGATGGGAGGCGATGGAACGGGCCGACAGCTGGCCTCGCACATCCTGGAGGATCGGGGTTGCATCGAGGGAGCCGGACCGCAATTTTTTCAGGACGACCTGTGCCGTGCAGCAGGACTGCCGCATCAGGCTGGCCACCATGCGCACCATGATGGTGCTTCGGCCCGTTTCCTGAATGATATCCAGCAGCTCCTGATCCGCTTCCCGGTTGGCCGCCGGGCAGATCCGGCGCATCAGGTTCAGCAAATCGGCTTCATCAAAAGGAAGGAGCTCATAAAAGCTGTACCGGGTCAAATCTTTTATGCTGTACCGTGTGGAGATCAGGATGCGGCACTTTTTTTGGCAAAGCCGGGGAAAAAGCTCGCGTTTCCATCCCTCGTCCAGGTCGGATTCCAGAAGCTGCGAGAGCGTTTTGCCGTCTGCGTACAGGTCGTCGATGATGAGCAGGTCGTTTTCGGTAAGACAATCCAGCAATTCCAGGATACGCCGGCAGATCTCCTGATCCGAAGGATGGCCGTAAAGGACCTCGCTCTGCCGCTGGGGGGTGAGGGAGAGGGCAAAGCTCTTGGTGAAGAGCTCGGGGATGCTGCCGGGAAAGGATACAAAAAAGG
>CALXGY010000080.1 GCA_944387955.1 uncultured Faecalibacterium sp.
CCGCAACGCCGACCAGCCCAACAGCCGCTGGTATTCCGGCGCGGGCATCTACCGCCCGGTCACCCTCTGGGTGGGCGGGGCAGAGCACATCCCCTGCAACGGGGTGCGGGTGCGCACCCTGGACATCCAGCCCGCCCGGGTGGAGGTGACCGCTGCGGTCAGCGCTCCGGGCGAGGTGCAGATCGAGATCCTGGACGGGGAGAAGATTCTGGCCCGGAAACTCTGCCGGGCGGAAGGCGCAGAAAACCCCGCCGTCACCGCCGGGTTCACCCTCCCCGAAGCGAAGCTCTGGAGCCCGGAGACTCCCCAGCTGTATACCTGCCGGGTGCGGTTCGGGCAGGATGAAGCGGCCGAGACCTTCGGCATCCGGACCCTGAGCTGGGGCAAACAGGGCATCTGCATCAACGGCAAACGGGTCATCCTGCAGGGCGCCTGCATCCACCACGACAACGGCCTTTTGGGCGCGGTCTGCGACCCGGACGCAGTGGAGCGCAAGGTGCGGCTTTTGATGCAGGCGGGCTACAACGCCATCCGCTCGGCCCACAACCCCTGCTCCAAGACCCTGCTGGAGGTCTGCGACCGGCTGGGCGTTCTGGTGATGGATGAGTACATCGACCACTGGTACATCCACAAGACCCAATACGACTATGTGGACTACTTCATGGACTGGTGGAAGCAGGACCTCAAGGACATGGTGGACAAGGACTACAACCACCCCTGCGTCATCCTCTATTCCACCGGCAACGAGGTCAGCGAGACCGCCCAGCCCCGGGGCATCGCCCTTACGGAGGAGATGACCCAGTATCTCCACCGGCTGGATTCCACCCGCCCGGTGACCTGCGGGGTCAACATCTTCTTCAACTTTCTCAGTTCTCTGGGCTTCGGCGTGTACAGCGATGAAAAGGCGAAAAAACAGCTGGAGCAGGCCGAAAAGGCCCGGGCCGCCGGGGCAAAGCCCCAGAAGGACAAAGCGGTGGGCAGCCAGTTCTTCAACAACCTGGCCGGGCTGCTGGGGGATGAGTTCATGAAGCGGGGCGCCACCCTCCACGGCTGCGATGTCAGGACCCGGGACGCCTTCGCCAAAATGGACATCGCGGGCTACAACTACGGCATCTACCGCTACCGCCGCGACCTGAAAAAATACCCCGACCGGCTGATTTTGGGCAGCGAGACCTTCTGCAACGATGCCTACCGCTTCCGCGAGATGGCAAAGCAGGACAGCCGCATTGTGGGAGACTTCGTCTGGGCCGGAATGGACTACCTGGGCGAAGTGATGGTGGGCTCCTGGGAGTACAGCGACTACGCGCCCCGGTTCGACGGCGGCCTTGGCTGGGTCTCGGCGGGCTCCGGCCGGATCGACCTGACCGGCAAGCTGCTGTGCGAGGCGCTGTATACCCGGGTGGCGCTGGAAAAGGAGACCGGCCCCTACATCGGGGTCTGCCCGGTCAACCACACCGGCGAAAAGCATTCCCCCTCGGCCTGGAAGATGTCCCACGCCCTGGAAAGCTGGAGCTGGCCGGGCTGCGAGGGCAAAAAGGCCAAGATCGAGGTCTACGCCCGGGCCGCCCGGGTGGCGCTGCTGCTCAACGGCAAAAAGGTCGGGGAGAAGAGCCTGAAAAAGGACTGCATCCTCCGCTTTAGCTGCACCTATCAGCCCGGCGTGCTGGAGGCGGTGGCCTACGATGCCGCCGGGCGGGAGATCGGACGGCGGCGCCTGGTCAGCGCAGCCAAAGAGACCTGCCTGACCGCCCAGCCGGAACAGAGCACCGTTGCACCCGGCCGCCTTGCCTACGTCCGGCTGCGGTACACCGACCCCGCGGGCATCACCAAGCCCACCGAGCGGGGCCCGGTGCGGGTCAAGGTGACCGGCGGCGAGCTGCTGGCGCTGGGCAACGGCTGCCCCTTCAACCTTGAGGGCTATCTGTCCGACACCACCGACACCTACTTCGGCGAGGCGCTGGCCATCGTCCGGGCAGGGGAGAAGGGCGAGGTCTGCCTCACCGCCGACGGCCGGGGCCTGACCGAAACGGTGCACATCCCCATCCGAAAGGAGGCCTGAACCCGTGCGGGCTGCAACCTGGGAATCCTTCGCCTGCAAGCACAAGCTGGCGGCGCAGTTCATCAAATTCTATGCCTTCTCGATGCTGGTCACCCTGTTCCAGTATCTGATGCTCACCTTCCTGCCGGGGGTGTTTTTCCGGTACACCGACTGGTGCAGCATTCCCTGTCAGCTCATCCATCTGTCATTGGGGCCGGTGGACACCTATGTGTTCAACTACCCGGTCACCGGGGATGCCACCGGCGGCATGGGCTACTTTGCGGCCTTTGCCATCACTTTGTTTCTGGCCCAGTGCATCAACTTCCCGATGCAGCGCAGCATCACCTTCCGCTCCAAGGGAAACATCTTTTATCAGATCGCCTGGTATGTGGTGGCTTTTGTGCTCATCACCATCGCATGCAGCTTCCTGATGGGGCTGTATGTCCCGCTGTGCAAACAGTTCTTCCCCCCGGCGGTCTACAACATCCTGGTGACGGTCATCAACGGCGGTGTGCAGATGGTGATCTACTTCCCGATCTATAAGATCATCTTCCCCGAAGGGGAAGCCCACTGAGTCATTTCCCTCCTTCATTCATTTCTTGCAGCCCCGAAGTTTTCAAAGCTTCGGGGCTGCCTTTGTTTTTGGAAAAAGAGAGCATTGCCCTTGCCGCCCTGGCAGGGTATAATGAGAAGAACACACCGGCAGGATAAAAAGGAGCATATATGGAACAACAGATTTACGATGAACAGCTGCGGCAGGTCCAGCAGCGGCTGGCCCGCAAGCAGCATCTGCTGGCGGTCCGGGCTGAGCTGAGGACCCAGTGCAGCGAGCTGGACAGCCGGGCCAAACAGCTGGCCCGGAAGATGAAGGCCGAACAGGCGGACGTGGACCGGCTGGAAGGGCGCAGCCTTGCGGCCCTCTTTTATGCCATGCTGGGCACCCGGGAGGAAAAGCTCTCCCAGGAACAGCAGGAAGCCTATGCCGCCCGGGTGAAATACGATGCGGCCGAAAGAGAGCTGCAGGACGCCCGGCATCAGCTGGAAGGGGTGGAACAGGAGCTCAAAGGGCTGGAAAACTGCGAGTGGGAATACCGCCAGCTGCTCAGCGCCAAGGCCGAAGCCCTCAAGACCGCCGGGGGAGCCGGGGCGGTGAAGCTGCTGGAACTGGAAGAGAAGCTTACCTCCCTCAAAGCCCAGCAGAAGGAGCTGGGGGAGGCCATCGAGGCAGGCAGGAGCGCCCTTGCCGCCGCCGAAGAGATTTTGAAAAAGCTGGACAGCGCCGAGGGCTGGGCGGTCTACGATCTCGTGGGCGGCGGGCTGCTGGGGGACCTGGCCAAGCACAGCGCACTGGACGAGGCCCAGGAAATGCTGGAACAGCTCCAGCTGAAGCTGCGCCGGTTCAAGACCGAGCTGGCCGACTGCACGGTGGAGCTGGATGGGCAGATCCGCATCGAAGGGTTTATGCGGTTTGCGGATTACTTCATCGACAATCTCTTCACCGACTGGATGGTGATGGACCGGATCGAAAACTCCCAGCAGCAGGTCCAAAAGACCCGGCAGCAGATCCAAACCCTGCTGCAAAAGCTGGAAGAGAGACGGTCGGCGGTCTGCGCACAGCAGCAGGAAACCGCCTGCAGAAGGGAAGAATGGATCAAGCAGGCCGCGCTTCCTGTCTGATTGCATCCAAAGGGGCCGGGCAAGGCGGCCCCGCCTTTTTGAAGCAAAAACGGAAGACCGACCGTTTTACAAACAGAAATCCTTTTCATAAGAAAAAGGTAAAACGAACTCTTGCACGCAGCCGGCCTCCGGCGGAAAGGAACTCTTTTGTATGGGATTTGACCTTCAGACCAGCGTTTCGGCGCTGACCGTGTTTTTTCAGGGGCTTCTGAGCTTTTTCTCCCCCTGTGTGCTGCCGCTGGTGCCGCTCTATCTCGGGTATCTGGCGGGCGGCGCGCCGGAGACCGCTTCCAGCCCGGCGGGCCGCCGCCGCACCCTGATCAACACCTTCTTCTTTGTGGTGGGCATCAGCTTCGCCTTCTTTTTGCTGGGCATGGGCTTTACGGCGCTGGGCCAGTTTTTCAGCCGCTGGCGCACCGCCTTTACGGTGGCGGGCGGAGTGCTCATCCTGCTGATGGGCCTGTGGCAGCTCTTTTTCGGCGGTTTTACCCGGGAGCTGCGGCTGCCCTTCCGGCTGAACCGCTGGGCCATGGGGCCGGTGCCCGCGCTGGTCATGGGCTTTACCTTCAGCTTTGCCTGGACCCCCTGTGTAGGGCCTGCCCTCACCAGTGTGCTGCTGCTGGCGGGGTCTTCCTCCAGCCGGGCCCTGGGCTTTGGCCTGATCGGGCTGTACACCCTGGGCTTTGTGCTGCCGTTCCTGCTGGTAGGTCTGTTCACCAGCCAGATGCTCCAGTTCTTCCGCAGCCACCGGAACTGGCTCAAATACACCGCCAAGGCAGGCGGCGTGCTGCTGGTTTTGCTGGGCCTTTTGATGATTTCCGGCCGGATGAGCAGCCTCAGCAGCTATCTGGCGGGCCTGGGCAGCGGGAGCAGCTCTTCCTCGGTGCAGCAGGAGGAATACGATGAAGAAATTCCCGACACGCTCCCCGAGAGCGTTCCTTCCAGCGAACCCGCAGACTCGGAAAGCAGCGAGACCCCGGCCGTCCCGGCGCTGGATTTCACCCTCACCGACCAGTTCGGCAATACCCACACCCTGGCAGACTACGAAGGCAAAACCATCCTGCTGAACTTCTGGGCCACCTGGTGCGGGCCCTGCCGTCAGGAGATGCCGGATCTGCAGGCGCTGTATGAGGACTGGGGCAAAAACGAGGGGGATCTCGTAGTGCTGGGAGTGGCAGCCCCGAAAGAGAAGGACAGCATCTATCCGGCGGACGATAAAACCTCGGCGGAGATCGCCGCCTGGCTGGAAGAACAGGGCATCAGCTACCCGGTCCTGATGGATACCACCGGCGAGCTGTTCCTGGGCTATGGAGTCAGCGCCTTCCCCACCACCTTCATGATCGACACCGAGGGCAACGTCTTTGGCTATCTCACCGGCAGCATGAGCCGGGAGATCATGGACAGCATCGTCCAGCAGACCATGACCGGCCAGCGGGCGGGCGGCTGATTTGGTTTTTTGCTCAAAAACGGTTTTGAGAAAGCGGGCTCCGGAAGATCCGGGGCCCGCTTTTTAAATAAGGCTCTTCTTGTGGCAGAGGCTCCGTCATGCTATAATAAAACGCTGTAAAAAGCAGGAAAAAATATAAAAAAGAACCTTTGCGGCGGGCAAAATTTGATGAAGGACCGCCGCAAATGGAGGCTGTTTATGGAAAAGGAAAATTGTCTTATTTTGATCGACGGGGCCGACCGGACCTTCTCGGTCAAAAGCATTGCGCGCAGCGGAGAGCTGTGGGAGATCGTTTATGCCAACTCGCCGCAGGACTATCGCTACCGCAGCACCCGGGTGCAACTGCTGGAACTTCAGCAGAGGCTGGACCCGGCCCAGTGGATCTTGTCGGACGGCTGCGGAGATCTGACCCAGCTCCAGGAAATCCAGGATTTTGGGACCCATTACCGAATCCTGCGGGCAGGGAAAAGACCCCTGACATACGCCAAAGAGCAGGTGAGCCTGGAGCGCAGCTGCATGGGGGACCGGGATGTGCAATCCTTCCTGCACTATTTCCGGGAAACGGCGGATGCGGTGGGCCTTGTGACCGAGGACGGCAAAAATCTCCTCGGCAGCCAGTATGCCCGGATGGAAAAACTCAGCAGCCAGTCGGTGCTGGCCTGCTATCTCTCCCCGCAGCGAGCGCCCGCCCGGCAAAGCTTTGACCTGACCATCCTCTATCCCTTTGGGCTGAACCAGAGCCAGAAGCAGGCGGTGGAAAATGCCCTCACCGCCAAAATCAGCATCATCGAGGTGCCGCCGGGTACCGGCAAGACCCAGACCATCCTGAACATCATTGCCAATCTGGTGTACAGCGGCCAGACCGTGGCGGTGGTCTCCAACAACAATTCTGCGATCCAAAACATCGCTGAGAAGATGGAACAGAAAAACCTTGGCTTTC
>CALXGY010000081.1 GCA_944387955.1 uncultured Faecalibacterium sp.
ATGGACTGGACAGAAAACCTGACGGCTCTCGCCAAGACCGGCCTGTGCAGCCTCACCGAGGCGGAGGGCTGCGGGCTGGAAAACTACGCCTACACCTGGTCCCCCAGTGTGGCGGCCTGGCGGCAGCCCTTTACCCACAGCCCCAAGGGCTTTGGGGCGGGGGAGATGACCGAGGAGGAAAAGGCAGAGCTGGAGGTCATCGAGAACGCCCGGGCAAAACTGCTGGCCCCGGTGGAAAAGCTGCGGACCAAGACCCGCTCGGCCACCGCCGAGGAGCTGAGCCGGGCCCTCTATTTCTGCCTGACCGAGCTGGGAGCGGAGGAAAAACAGGCCCAGCAGGTGGAGGCGCTGCGCCGTCTGCGGGGCATCCCCGCCGCCGAGGAGGCCGCCCGGGAGTGGAACGTGGTGATGGACCTTTTGGACCAGATGGCAAAGCTCCTGGGCGACCAGCCGGTGAGCGCGGCGGAATACGCCGACCTGTTCGGGCTGCTGCTGCGCTCGGCGGACCTGGGGCACATTCCCCAGACCCTGGACGCGGTGGTGCTGGCCTCGGCGGGCAAGATGCGGCTGGATGAGCCGGACTATGTGTTTGTGCTGGGCCTGGCGGAGGGGGAGTTCCCCAGCGCGCCGGGGCAGACCGGCCTTTTGACCCACGCCGACCGGGACGCCCTGACCGCCCAGCAGGTGGAGCTGCCCGACTGCTTTGAAAACCGGGTGGTGCGGGAACAGGTCTGCTTTTATAAGGCCCTTACCGCCCCGGCCAGAGGGCTCTGGCTCAGCTGGCCCAAGGGGGCGGGGATGACCGTCTGCGCCGCATTGGAACCGGTGCTGGACCGGCTGGCCCCTGCCGCGCCGGTGCTGACCCTGGAAGAGATGGCCGCCACCCCCGCCTGCGGTCTCGACTGCCTGGGGGGCGGCTGGCCGCTGGAGGAGACCGAGCGGGCCAGCCTCACCGCCGCGCTGGAAGAGGAGGAAAAAAAGGAGCCCGAGCCCCCGGAGTTTGGGCGGCTGAGCCCGGCCCACGGCCTTTCCATGCTGCGGCGGATGGAGTCCCGGGCCCCCCACCGGCTGACCGACCTTCCCGCTCTGGCGGGGCTGCTGGGAAAACGGCTGAAAATTTCCCCCAGCCAGATGGAGCAGTTCTACACCTGCCGCTACCGGTATTTTTTGCAGTACGTTCTGGGTCTGCGCCCCCGCCGCAAGGCAAAGCTCAGCGCCGACCAGAGCGGAACTCTGATGCACTGGGTGTTGCAGATGGCGCTGGACCCCGACCCCGGCCCCGACAACCCCTGCAAGGACTGGATGCCCGCCCCCTTCGCCCAGCTGACCGACGAGCAGGTGGGGCAGCTGGCGGCGCTGCTGGTGCGGGCCTACGCCGACAAATTCCTGCCCGAGCTGACCGACTGGATGCAGTATCTCTTGACCCGGCTGGAAAAGAGCATGGCGGGCCTGCTGCGCTATCTGCGGGACGAGCAGCGGCAGAGCGGCTTCCACCCGGCGGCCTGCGAGCTGAGGATCGGCCCGGACAGCCCCGAGGGGGCAAAGCCCCAGGCCTATGAGCTGGGGGACGGGCGCACCGTGCAGCTCATCGGGGTGGTGGACCGGGCCGACCAGTGGGTGGACCAGAACGGCACCCGCTGGGTGCGGGTGGTGGACTACAAGACCGGCGACAAAAAGCTGGACCTCAAAGAGGTCTACTGCGGTCTTGACTGCCAGATGCTGTTGTATCTGTTCAGCCTGACGCGGGACGGCCAGGGCAGATTTTCCGGGGTGGAGCCTGCGGGAGTGCTCTACCTGCTGGCCGACCTGCCCCCCCGCTCGGCCCGCCGCACCGAGGCGGCCCGGCAGCCCGCCCAGCAGCTGGACGGCCTGCTTTTGGACGACAACCATATTTTTGAAGCCATGGACGCCGGGATGACCGGGGAATATCTGCCCTTTGCCTGCAAGGACGGGGTGCCCAGCAACCACCCCAGCCACAAAGCCCGCCGGGCCGACCGGGCCAAGATGGGCCGCATCGAGGCCCATCTCCACACCCTGGTCACCGAGATGGGCCGCCAGCTCTACGACGGACAGATCGAGGCCGAGCCCCTGGTGACCGGCCGCTCCCCCTGCACCTTCTGCGACTACGGCTTTGTCTGCTGCCACGAGGAAGGGGTGGGGGAACGGGAGCTGAACGCCCCGGCCCGTCCCTTTGAACCCGAGGAAGAAAAGGAGGAAGAAAACGGATGAGCACTCCCCATTGGACCGACGCCCAGCGGGCCGCCATCGAGGACCGGGGCGGCGCGCTGCTGGTGAGCGCGGCGGCGGGCAGCGGCAAGACCGCGGTGCTCACCGAGCGGGCGGTGCGGCTGATCACCGACCCGGAACACCCGGTGGACGCCGACCGGCTGCTGATCGTCACCTTTACCAACGCCGCCGCCGCCGAGCTGCGCTCCCGCATCGGGCAGGCCCTCTTGCAGCGCATCCGCCAGCAGCCCGGCAGCGCCTACCTGGCCCGGCAGCGGATGCTCTTGCAGCGGGCCCCCATCTGTACCATCGACGCCTTCTGCCTGGAGCTTCTGCACCGGTATTTCCAGGCGCTGGATATCCCGCCGGACTTTACCCCCGCCGACCCGGGGAGCCTGGAGGCCATGCGGCAGTCCGCGCTGGAAGAGACCCTCGAACATGCCTGCGCCGACCCGGACTTCCGGGCCTTTGCGGATTTGTACGGCAAGGGCCGCAGCGACCAGGCCGCCGGGCGGATCATCCTGCAGGTCTTTGACTTTTTGCGGGCGCTGCCGGATTATGACCGCTGGATGGACCGCTGCCTTGCCCCCTGGGAGCAGCAGCACAGCTTTGAGGAAAGCGGCTGGCAGAAGATTTTGCTGGCCGAGGCGGGCCGGTGCGCGTCGGCGGCGCTGGGGTTGCTTTCCTCGGCGGCGTCAGACTGCCGCGCCGACTGGGAAGAATGCGCCGAGGAGGCCCGCCAGAGCAAAAAGACCCCCGCCGCCCAGCAAAAGGCGGTGCAGGGGGTGAACGACAAATTTTCCGAGGCGGTGCAGCGGCTGGAGGACGCCCAAGCGGTTTTAAAGCGGGTGAAGGCTCTGGCCGAGGCCGGACAGTGGGAAGCCCTCTACGACCTGCTGACCCCCTATGTGCTGGGCATGGAGCCCACCCCGGGCTTTAAAGGCATGAAGCGCCGCCTTGCCGGAGACCGCAGGCTGGCGGTGCGGGCCTGCGCCGACGAGGCCGCCGCCCTCTTTGAGAAGATTTTGGATTTGGTGCCCTGCTCTCTGGCCGAGGCCGAGGCCGACCGGGCCGCCGCCGCCCCCAAGCTCCGGGCGCTGTTTGCGGCGGTGCGGCAGTTCGACCAGACCCTCTGGGCCAAAAAGCAGGAAAAGAAGATGCTGGAATTCAGCGACTTCGAGCACCTGGCCCTGCGGCTGCTGCGCAAAGAGGACGGCAGCCCCACCCCCCTCTGCGAGAGCATCCGGGCCGGGTACGGCGCGGTGATGGTGGACGAATACCAGGACACCAACGCTTTGCAGGATACCCTCTACCGCTGCCTTGCGGGGCCCGGCGGAGACGAGCTGTTTTTGGTGGGCGACCTCAAGCAGAGCATCTACCGGTTCCGCCAGGCCGACCCGTCCATCTTCCGGGAGAAGATGGAGCAGTGGCCCTCTTTGCCCGGCGGCGCGGCCCGGCCCCGCCCGGCACAAGGGGAGAGGGGGACCCCCGCCCAGCTGGCCCTGGATGCCAACTTCCGCTCGGCGCCGGAGCTTGTGGAGGGCATCAACTTTTTCTTTGAACAGCTCATGAGCCCCCAGCTGGGGGACACCGCCTACGGCGAGGGGCAGCGGCTGGTCTGCGGAGCCCCGGGGGACTACCCCGGCGGGGTGGAGGTGCAGTGCCTGGCCGAGGACACCCCCGAGGCGGACGCGGCCTGGATCGCCCGAAAGATTGAGGCCCTGGTGGCCGAGGGCGCGCCGGTGCGGGAAGGCAGTTCCACCCGGCCGGTGCGGTACGAGGATTGCTGCATCCTGCTGGCGGCCCGAAAGCAGTTCCCGGTCTATGCCGAGGCGCTGGCGGCCCGGGGCATCCCGGTTTATGCCGACGCGAGGGAAAACCTGATGGACGCGCCCCACATCCGGCCCCTCATCGCCCTGCTCAGAATCATCGACAACCCCGCCCAGGACATCTATCTTGCCTCGGTGATGCTGGGGCCGCTGTTCGGCTTCACCGACGACGAGCTGGTGCGGCTGCGCTCGGCCCAGCGCAAAGGCAGTCTCTACGGCGCGGTGGCGGCCCTTGCCGCCGGGGAGAGCGCCGACCCCTTTGCCCGGAAGGTCAAGGGGTTCTATGAGCGTCTGGCCCAGCTGCGCAGCCTCTCCCGCAGTCTGCCCGCCGAACAGCTGATGGAGGAGATCTTCGCCTCCACCGGGTATCTGGCGGCCCTGGGCGCCATGGAGAACGGCCAGCGCCGCAGAGAGGACGCCCGGAAGTTTGCGGCCTTCTGCGCCCAGGCGGGCAGCGGCGGCATCTCGGCCCTGGTGCGGGCGGTGGATGCGGCGGCCGCCGCCGGAGGGGAGACCGGCCAGAGCGCCGCCCCCGGCGCGGCCCGGCCCGGCTGCGTCAGTATTATGACCATCCACCGCTCCAAGGGTCTGCAATTCCCGGTGGTGATTCTGGCGGACACCGGCCACGCCTTCAACAGCGCCGACACCCGCCAGCCCCTTCTGCTCCACCGGGTCTATGGGGCGGGGCTGCGGCTGCGGCCCGAAGGGGGCGAAAACGGCCTGTACAAGACCGCCCCCTATGGGGCTTTGAGCTGCCTGCACGAGGGGGAGCTGCGCAGCGAGCAGATGCGGCGTTTGTATGTGGCCCTGACCCGGGCCCAGGACCGGCTCATCATCACCCTGCCCCTGGGCATCACCCGCAGCACAAACCCCTTGGCCCGGGCCGCGGCCTTCCTGGCGGGCGGCGCAGGCCCGGCGCTGCACCAGCAGGCAGGCTGCTTTGCGGACTGGCTGCGGGCGGCGCTGCTGGTCCACCCCTGCGGCGGGCCGCTGCGGACCTTGGCGGAGCTGCGGGAGCTGCCCTTTGTGGATACCCCCAGCGTGATCACCCT
>CALXGY010000082.1 GCA_944387955.1 uncultured Faecalibacterium sp.
ATGTCCGCTACCAGAAAAATCTATTTTACCAGGCTGGCAGGCCGCTGTCTGGTCCTTGTCCTATACCTCCTGCTGTGGGCATACCGACGGGACGCTTTCACGGTGCTTGACGGGCTGAACTTCTTCAAAACCCTCTCTCCCCTGCATCTTCTGTGGATCATATGGGTGGGGGATATGTTTCTCCAGATCGTCCCCGTCAGAAACAAGGTTCCCATCGGTTCCAGAAGCTCTTTGCCAACCACTTCCGGCCCATTCGGGAAAAAATCAATTACAGAGCTCTGCGCAGCTATGTGGTCGCCACCACCAAGGCGGCCTACAAGGTGTTCATCCTCTGGTGTTTGCTGATCGCGGCCATCGGGGGGCTGTGCTATTTCAAGGTGATCGACCGGGTGATCCTGTTTTTGATCTCGGTGGTCTTTTACGTCTGCGACCTGATCTGCGTGCTGATCTGGTGCCCCTTCCGGCTCATCATGAAAAACCGGTGCTGCACCACCTGCCGCATCTTCAACTGGGATCACCTGATGATGTTCTCCCCTCTGATCTTTATGGGGGGCTTTTATGCCGGTTCGCTGGTGCTGATGGCCTTCATCGCCTGGCTGGTGTGGGAGCTGTGCGTGATGATGTACCCCGAGCGGTTCTGGGAGCACTCCAACGCCTCGCTGAAATGCTCCGAGTGCACCGACAAGCTCTGCACCCAGTACTGCCATAAGCTGCGCAGTTGAGCTTCGGCATACTGGCATACTTATATTATAAAAAAATCAGGCGCAGCCTCCTTTCCTGCTTTGAAAGGGGCTGCACCTGATTTTTATTTCTGGAGCGGGATTGTCCTGGTGGCGACAGCCGCTTTAAAGGCCGCATCGTGCTCCGCAAAGAGCATGGTGGGCTGGTACTCCTGAATCAGATTCTCCAGCTGGATGCGGGAATACAAGTCGATGTAGTTCAGCGGCTCGTCCCAGATATAAATGTGCGCCTGTTCGCAGAGACTTCTGGCCAACAGAACCTTTTTCTTCTGTCCCGCCGAGAGCTCCTCCAACTGTTTTTCAAACTGGACCCTCTCAAAATCCATCCTGCGCAGAATGGCCTTGAACAGGCTCTCCTCCAGCCGGTTTTCCCGGACAAACTCGGAAAAGCTTCCGCGCAGATGGGAAGCGTCCTGGGGCACATAGGAGATTCGCACCCCTGCCCCTGTTTCCACCATGCCGGTATGCTCTATGGGCGCGCCCAGCAGCAGTTTCAGCAGGCTGCTTTTCCCGCTTCCGTTGCCGCCCTCCAGCGCAACCCGTTCTCCCTGCTCTAGGGTGAAGGAAACCGGCCGGCAGACCGGGCCCTGCTCATACACCGGCGCAGCCTTTTGCAGCGAAACAAGAACACCGGTCCGATCCTTCAGCGGCGCAAGCCTGAGCTTTTCCGCCGTTTCCAGATCCTTCAAAAGGCCGGAACGCTCTTCCGCCGCCCGCTGCCGCCTTGCTTCGATGGCCTTTGCCCTCTTCATCATTTTGGCCGATTTATGGCCGATATACCCCCGATCCACCGGCCCGTTCCCGTACTTGGAGGCCTCAATGCGGCCCGACCAAAGAGCGGTTCTCTGCGCCGATTTCTGCAATGCGTCAATCTGCTTTTTCAGCTTTTCGTTCTGTGCAAGCTCAAACTCCTGCCGGCGCTCAAAGTTGGTAAACCAGGAGGAAAAATTGCCGCTTTGCAGCTCGATGCCGGACCGGTTGAGGGAGAGGATGTGATCCACGCAGCCGTCCAGAAAGCGCCGGTCATGGGACACCAGAATAAATCCTTTTTTCTTTTTGAGGTAGGCGGCCACGCTCTCCCTCGCTTTTGTGTCCAGATGATTGGTAGGCTCGTCGATCAGGAGAAATCTTCCCTCCTTTAAAAAGAGGGCCGCCAGCAGGGCCTTGGTCTGCTCCCCGTTGGAAAGACAGGCAAAGGATCTGGAGAGGGTCTCTTCCTCCAGTCCCAGACAAAACGCTTCCCGCTCCAGCTCCCACTTCTCCGCATTCGGACAGATTCCGGCCAGCACGGTTTCGGTGGCGCAGCTTTTGTCCAGAACCGGATACGGAAAATACTCAAACGAAACCGGGGACAAAATTTTTCCGCTGTATTCATATCTTCCCATCAGCAGGTTTAAAAAAGTAGTCTTTCCTCTGCCGTTGCGGCCGATAAAGCCCAGCTTCCAATCCGTGTCGATCTGAAGGTTCAGATCCTCAAAAATCGTATCGAAGTTCGACGGGTAAGAAAAGGTCAGGTGCTGAACCTGGATCATTGCCATAAAGGGTTCCTCCTTGCAGACCCGGAATAAAAAACGAGGGCTGCAGGGAAGCCAGTTCCTGCAGCCCCATTGCAGCCCAAACTCTGCCGCGCCCCATACGCCGGGGGCGGCAAAGCTGCTGTATTCCGGGTAACCGGGCGCAGATCTTCCTTGCAGTGGACGCAGCAATCCCTTGGTTTTCCCAGAACATTGCCGCGTATTCCTTCCATCAGCAGGAAAAACTGCGCATCCTTTCACCCCGTTCACTGAATTTTGAGACAGTATAACACGAATGCATCCCGGAATCAAGAGGCGCGGGCCGCCCGGATCAGACCTCCAGGAAATATTTGCAGGAGATCCGCTTGAACCCCAGCTTCTCGTAAATGTGCATCGCATCGGGAGAGTTGGCCGTCAGGGCAATCTCTCCAAACCCTTCCCTCTTTGCAAAATCCAAAAGATACCGCAAGAGCTCCTGCTGGTATCCCCTGCCCCTGTAGCCGGGTTTTGTATATACGCTTACAATGCAGCCGCGCTTTCTCGCCAGTCCGGCACAGACCGTAATCTGTGGCAGTTCAGAGGATTCCTCAATGCCGCAGACGGCAATGGGCTGCCGGTTCAGATAAAGCAGCGCAAAATAAAGGGAGCGGTTCAGCTTTTCCCGCAGATGGTTCCGCGTGATCTCTGCAAAGACCCTGGCATGGGAAGAAAAATCCTTTCCCAGAGTATAGTTCCAGTCCTCGATCTGCATCTCAACCCGCAGCGCCGCCAGATCCTCGATCTGCGTTTCGGACGCGATCGCAAACTCTTTTATGGAACGCTCTCCCTTCTTCAAAACAGCCGCCGCTCATCAGGGCGCAGACTATTCCATCTTATCAATCACATAGGATTGCAGGCTCTTTTTGCAGCCGTTCTTTTCATAAAACGCCTCTGCCTCCGGCTGTGCGCCAAAATAAAGCATCGTGGGCGCATTTTCTTTCGCAAGCTGCAAAAGCCGGCTTCCGATCCCCTGTTTTTGGTAGGCAGGAAGTACAAGCAGCTCTGTGATGGTCCCGAAAAAGCAGCCATCCGAAAGGACCCGCAGGCATCCTACGAGTTTCTGGCCGTCGTATGCGGTAAAATTCATAGTCCTGGACAGAGCTTTTGCCGTCTTGTCCGGGTCATATTCCCCCGGCCACACCTGATTGACAAACGCAATAAAGTGCAGCGCCTCCAGTTTATGATCGTCTATTCTATATTCCATATATTCTCAGTCCTTTGCCGACGGCGGCATGTTTTTCCGGCTTTCTCACCCAGCATGTATTTTTGCCCGGTGCGCCGGAGATATTTTGTTCTTTGAGAAGTATCACCCAATCCATTATAGCGAAAATTGAATCGCCGTACAATCTTTTTGAGCCCAGATGTTTTATAGGGATCACAGATAAAAGATTTTGCGGCGGAGCGTTTGCTGCAAAAAACAACGGCGGGCCCGCCGGAACTGCTCCGGTTCAGGACCCGCCGCTGGATCGTTTTTTATTTCTGGCTGCGCAAAAAGTAGCAGACCGCGCCCACCAGCCCCGCGTCGTTGGCGAGAGCCGCCGGGCGGATCTCCAGCTCCTGGGCAAAGGCGGGCATGACCCGGGCCCTGACCTGGGCGGCCAGAGGCTCGATCAAGAGCTGCTGCTGGCTGCTGACCCCGCCGCCGATGAGGATGAGCCGGGGGTTGAACAGGTGGACAAGCCCCGCCAGGCCCTCGGCGATCTCGGCGATCCAGCCTTCCAGCAGCCGGGAGACCTGCTCGTTGCCCTGCTGGGCGGCGGCAAAAATGGCGCGGCCGCTGTCCCAGGCCGGGTTGAGCTCCACCGCCCGGCGCACCAGCGCCGAGGTGGAGGCGTAGCGCTCCCAGCAGCCCACAGCGCCGCAGGTACAGGGCACGCCGTCCAGCGCATGGGTGCGCATGTGGCCCAGCTCGCCGCCGAGGCCCCGGGCCCCTTCCAGCAGGCGGCCGCCGGTGATAACGCCGCCTCCCAGGCCGGTGCCGATGGTCACCCCCAGCACGTCGGCGCAGCCTTTGGCCGCGCCCACCCAGGCTTCGCCCAAAAGCATGCAGTTGGCGTCGTTGGCCACTGTGACCGGCAGACCCAGGTCTTTTGCCAGCGCCACGCGGATGGGCGCGCCGGGCCAGCCGGGCAGGCTGCCGCAGGTACCAGCCACAATGCCCTGGCTGCTGTCGATCTGCCCGGTGGCGGAGACCCCTGCCCCGGCCGGTTCATACCCGGCGCTGCGGCTGTCGGCCAGCATCTTCACCGCGGCGGCCCGCACCGTGTCCAGAATGGGGGTGCGGTAGCCGTCAAAGCTGACGCTGGTCTCACTGCGCAGCAGCACCTGCCCTTCCTCGGTGACGAGGCCCAGCTTTACGGCGGTGCCGCCGATGTCGATTCCAAGATAGGTATTCATATCATTTCAGATCCTTGATGGCCGAGGTGAAGCGGGCGGTGATCTCGGCGGGGCGGGTAATTGCGCCGCCCACCACCAGCGCAAAGGCGCCGGCCTCCAGCGCCTTGCGGGCCTGCTCGGGATAGTGGATGTGGCCTTCCGCAATGACCTTGGCGGGGCAGTTCTTGGCCAGACGGGCGATGAACTCGAAGTCGGTCTCGTTGATGCCCTCGGTCTCGGGGGTGTAGCCCCGCATGGTGGTGCCCACAAAGTCCGCCCCTGCCTCGGCGCAGGCCATGGCCTCCTCGTCGGTGGCAATGTCCGCCATCACCATCTGGTCGGGGTACTTGGCCTTGATCTGGCGGATGAACTCGGCGGCGGTCTTGCCGTCGGGGCGCAGGGCGCTGGTGCCCTGCACCGCCAGGATGTCCACCCCGCAGCCCACCAGCTCGTCCACCTCTTTCATGGTGACCGTAATGTACATGGGGGTGCCGGGATAGTCCTTCTTGATGATGCCGATGACCGGCAGGTCCACCACCTGCTTGATCTGGGTGATGTCCCGCACCGTGTTGGCCCGGATGCCCACCGCGCCGCTCATGGCGGCGGCCTTGGCCATCAGGGGCATGATGCCGCCCTCCTTGGTGTAGAGGGGCTCATGCTCCAGCGCCTGGCAGGAGACGATGAGGCCGTGCTCGATCTGTTTCAATACTGCTTCTCTTTCCATCTGGAATTCCTCCTTTAAAGGCCGCGGGGTTCATCGGTCATGCGGATCTTGACCACCGCCTTGCGCAAAGCGGCGGATTCGGGGCTGATGCAGCTGGGCTTGTGGTACTCCCCGGGCAGGAACAGGGCGAACCGGTCCTGTCCCAGCAGGCCGCTGGATTTCTCCGGCCCGGCCGCAAACCCGCAGTCCGCCTGTTCGTCCAGGGGTTTTGTGATCTCGGCCTGATCGGTCCAGGCCCAGTATTCGCTGCCGGTCAGGTCGATCTGAAGATCGGCGTACAGGCGGTGGAACTCAAACTCCGCTCCCTCGGCCGGGCGCAGCTCCGCATCCATCACATTGATAAAGACCTGCTGCCCGTCGATCTCGGTGCGGCCGTTGGGCAGCCGGGAGATGTCGTTCTCTTCCAGCCACCAGATGGCGGCATCCAGCGCGGGGTGTATCCCCAGATAACGGCTCAGGTTGCTGAGGTGGTCGGTAATCATGGCACTTCATCCCTTTCTTTTTGCGAAAAGCGCCCGGCGCCGACGGCCCTCCGGGGCCGGCAGCCACCGGGCGCTCGACTGTCTATCCTGTTTGACGGTGTGGGGTCACAGGGAAGCAATGGCCTCGCGGATCATCTTCTCCGCCTCGGCCACCACCGCCTCGTCCCCGGGGAAGAGGTTGGGCAGCGGGGCCCGCACGCCGCCCAGCTCCAGGCCGTACATCCGGCGCAGGATCTCCTTCTGGACTGCGTAGAGGTTGCCCTTGGCCTCGCACATCTTGTTGATGATGCGGTCGGCCTGGTACTGCACCTTGCGGGCGGCGGGGATGTCGCCTTTCTCGATCAGCTCGTTCATCCTGAGGAACAGCTCGGGCATGACCGCATAGGTGCCGCCGATGCCGCCGTCTGCACCCATGACCCGGCCGGAAACGAACTGCTCATCCGGGCCGTTGAATACCACGAATCCCCCCTCGCCCCGGGCGGCGATGCCCGCATCCTTGAACATCTGGATGTCCTGGGTGGGCATGGAGGAGTTCTTCACCGCCACCACGTTGGGGTTCTGGAGCATGGTTTTCAGCAGGCTCATGGTCAGGGCGGTGCCCGCCAGCTGGGGGATGTTGTAGATCACAAACTCGGTGTTGGGGGCTGCAGCGCTCATGGCGTTCCAGTATTCCGCGATGGCGTACTCCGGCAGGTGGAAGTAGATGGGCGGGATGGCTGCGATGGCGTCCACGCCGCACTGTTCCGCGTGGGCGGCCAGCTCCACCGAGTCGGCGGTATTGTTGCAGGCCACATGGGCGATGACCGTCAGTTTGCCCTTGGCCTCGCTCATCACCGCTTCCAGCACCGCCTTGCGCTCGTCCGGGTGCTGGTAGATGCACTCGCCCGAGGAGCCGCCGACGTAAACGCCCTTGACCCCCTTGGCGATGAGGTGCCGGGTCAGGGCCTTGGTGCCCTCTGCCGAGACCTTGCCGTCCTTATCGTAGCAGGCATAGAAAGCCGGGATAACGCCCTGGTATTTGGTACAATCTTTCATGATGAAAAACACTCCAATCTGTAAGCGGGCTCAGGACGGGCTCAGCCCTTGACGGCGCCCATGGTGATGCCCTGGGTAAAGTACTTCTGGAACATGAGGAAGACTGCGACGATGGGGATGGCCGCCAGTGCTGCGCCGGCCATGATGAGGCCGAAGTCGGAGGAGACCTCGCCCTGCAGGCGGGCAATACCGGTGGAGATGGTCAGCACTTCACGCCGCTGGAGCATGATCAGCTGCAGGAAGTAGTCGTTCCAGGTGTTGACGAAGGTGAAGATGGCCAGCGCGCCGATGCCGGGCTTGACCATCGGGAAGACGATGGAAACGAAGGTGCGCACCTCGCTGGCGCCGTCGATGCGGGCCGCCTCCAGCATCTCGGTGGGGATGGTCTCGGAGAACTGCTTCATCAAAAAGATGCCGAAGGGCCAGCCCACGGTGGGCAGGATGACCGCCAAGAGGTTATTGTTGAGGCCCAGGGCGCTCATCTCCTGCAAAAGGGGGATGACGATGACCTGCTTGGGCAGAGCCATGGCGCAGACCAGCAGGGTGAACAGGATGGTCTGGCCGTAGAACCGCTTTTTCGCCAGGGCATAGCCGGCGAGGGATGCGGTCAGGCAGGTCAGGGCCATGGCTGCCACCGCGATGATGATGGTGTTGAGCAGCCACTGGATGGCGGGCTGGTCGAACAGCCGCACATAGTTATCCAGGGTGGGATTCAGCGGGAACCACTGGGGGGTCCGGGCGTTGATGGTGATGGCGTCCTTCAGGGAGCCGGTGAGAATCCAGTACAGGGGG
>CALXGY010000083.1 GCA_944387955.1 uncultured Faecalibacterium sp.
GTGAGGGGCGGCTGTTCTGTTTGTCTCAAACTCTGCCGGAGAACCTATGTTGATGATGAAGTTTTGAATCATGAAGAAACTCGAATTGTACGAGGTAAAAAGTGCGTGAAATTGACCGTCGTCAAAGGCGGCTGGATTTTGCTTTTTTCCGGCTTCAAAAGGCGCTGCACATTTTTGCACATATTTTGCACATTGAAAATCTGGAAAATAGATGCAGCTGAGTGCAAACAATGCAGAGAATGCAGCGGAGAAGAAACAATAAAATGACGATAAATTGTCAAAAATACGATTCTTCGTAAAATTAAGAATGGACAAAAAGTGTTTCTTGGTTCCTACGAATCAGTAGGCCGGGGGTTCGAGTCCCTTCCATCGCACCAAAACAGCTTGTGTAGAAATACACAGGCTGTTTTTGTTTTGCAGAAACTTCGCGATGGAAGGGACGAGAACAGCCCGGGTCCGCCGTACAGTCCGGCGGACAAAAACGCCCCGGCGGGGCGTTTTTCAGGGCGCGGGAGAGGGGCCCGGACCATCGCATCAAAGGGGCTGTTGCAAAATAGAATCGCGTTCTGTCGATAAAATCTTCGATTTGACCCTATTAAAATTTTAGATTTCCCAGAACCATGAAAAAACGCTGTTCCCAATCGGCGAAAACCGAGGGAACAGCGTTTTTGCGTAGAAGTATTTGCTGTTTTTTCGAGAAGCGGCCGTCTGCCTCTCTGAATTCTCCCCTTTTCGCAAAGGGGAGAATTCAAAAGGGGGGATCGAACCGACAGTCAGCCGATGCACGGCGGCTCCCACCCCTCAGGCGCCGCGCGCCCGCATTTGGATGCAATTCAGACCGCCCGGCGGCGAAGGAGCCGCTTTGCCAGCGCGAGAAAATACTGGAACTCGCTGGTGCGGAAAAAGAGCAGCAGGAACACGAGGTTTGGAACCACGGCGCAGAGCATCCCCCGGCCCAGCAGCTGGACAGACTGGGCCGGGCTTCGGCTGCCGTCGTCCAGGGCCGGAAGGATGTGGAGATGTAGGTCAAAAATGGTCTGCATGCTTTCTTTCCGTTTCCGGTGAACTCGTACCTTTTTAAAAACAGGATGAAATTAAAATCTTGAAAAATCCTTTGCAGGAACTGAAAAATAAGGACTCTATATTTGATACGACATTGGTATGACTTTTACACTCTGGGTGAAATTATACCAGAAAAAAACGTCAGCGGATATCTTTTCGACAGCTGTTTCTTGACAAGGGGAAAACCAGATGATACTATGAAAACATGAGGGAGTAATTCCGCGCAAGGGTTCTAATCCGAAGCGTGAAGCTCGCCCGTCAGACACGGCCCCCACAAGGCCCGGGCGCTTATAAAGAATGAGACTCATGCATCGGAATTTTTCTGCTGCATGGGTCTTTTTGTTTTAAACCCGGGCAGAATGACAAGAGAAGGAGAGTTACGTTATGAAACCGGAGTACACCCAATCCACCGAAGAACTGCTGCGGCAGTACGCCAGCTCCGACCAGGGGCTGACGAGCGAACAGGCGGCCCGGCTGCGGGAAAAATACGGCCCCAACAAGCTGGCCGACGCGCCCAAGCCCACCCTGGCCCAGCGTTTTCTGGAACAGCTCAAGGACCCTATGCTCATCATTCTTTTGGCGGCGGCGGCCGTCTCGGGCGTCACCAGCGTTTTATCCGGCGAAAGCCTGGCCGAGGTGGCCATCATCCTGCTGGTGGTGGTGCTGAACGCAGTGCTGGGGGTTTTTCAGGAGAGCAAGGCCGAGGCCGCCATCGAGGCGCTCCAGACCATGACCGCCGCCACCTGCAAGGTGCTGCGGGATGGCCGTCTCCAGCAGCTGCACAGCGATGAGCTGGTGCCCGGCGATGTGGTGGTGCTGGAAGCAGGCGACAGCGTCCCGGCGGACGGCCGCCTGCTGGAGAGCGCCAGCCTGAAAATCGAGGAAGCGGCCCTCACCGGCGAGAGCGTGCCGGTGAACAAGGTCATCAAGGTCCTGGGCCTTGGGGCGGGCGGCCAGGAGCTGCCGCTGGGCGACCGCAAAAACATGTGCTATATGGGCTCCACCGTGGTCTATGGCCGGGGAAAGGCATTGATCCTCCACACCGGCATGGATACCGAGATGGGCCGCATCGCGGGGGCGCTGGCCCGCACCGAGGACGAACAGACCCCACTGCAGCGCCGGCTGGAGGAGCTGGGCAAGACCCTCTCCAAGCTGGTGCTGGGCATCTGCGTCTTTATCTTCCTGTTTGACCTGTTTATGGCGGGTTCCTTCACGCTGGACAGCGTGCTGTCCACCTTCATGGTGGCGGTCTCCCTGGCGGTGGCCGCCATCCCCGAGGGCCTGGCCACCGTGGTGACGGTGGTGCTCTCCATCGGCGTCACCAACATGAGCCGCCGCAATGCGGTGATCCGCCGCCTGACCGCGGTGGAGACCCTGGGCTGCACCCAGGTGATCTGTTCGGACAAGACCGGCACCCTGACCCAGAACAAGATGACGGTGGTGGAGCACTACGGCGACACCGCCCTGCTGGCCTCGGCCATGGCCCTGTGCAGCGATGCGGTGCTGGGGGAGGACGGCCAGGTCCAGGGCGAGCCCACCGAGGCGGCCCTTGTGAGCTTTGCGGCGGAGCAGGGCCTGCCCAAGGGGCAGCTGTGTGCCGACTGGCCCCGGGTGGCCGAGGCTCCCTTTGACTCCTCCCGCAAGATGATGTCCACCCTCCACAAGGGAGAGGCGGGAATCGTGCAGTACACCAAGGGCGCGCCGGACGAGGTGCTGCGCCGCTGCGTCTCCTATTGGGAAGAGGGCC
The DNA here is from genome assembly GCA_944387955.1 of uncultured Faecalibacterium sp. Taxonomy (GTDB): domain Bacteria; phylum Bacillota; class Clostridia; order Oscillospirales; family Ruminococcaceae; genus Faecalibacterium. The sequence goes on from CALXGY010000083.1 coordinate 2,810, forward strand.
GCGCCCTGCCCATGACCGAGGAAAAACGGGCCGAGATCCTGGCGAAAAACAAGGAGATGGCCTCCCGGGCGCTGCGGGTGCTGGCGGCTGCCAAGCGGGACTGGCCCCAGCAGCCCGAGAGCGCCGACCCCGCCCTTTTGGAGCAGCAGCTCTGCTTTGTGGGCCTCACCGGCATGATCGACCCGGTGCGCCCCGAGGTGCAGCCTGCTATTGCCCAGTGCCGCTCGGCGGGCATCCGCCCGGTGATGATCACCGGCGACCACAAGGATACCGCGGTGGCCATTGCGGCCCAGCTGGGCATCCTCTCCGACCCCGCCCAGGCCATCACCGGCGCAGAACTGGACAAAATCCCGGATGAGCAGCTGGGGGAGGCCATCCAGAATTACAGCGTTTACGCCCGGGTGCAGCCGGAGCACAAGGTGCGGGTCGTGGCCGGCTGGAAAAAGCAGGGCGCGGTTGTGGCCATGACCGGCGACGGCGTCAACGACGCGCCTTCCATCAAGGCGGCGGACATCGGCATCGGCATGGGCATCACCGGCACCGACGTCACCAAGAATGTGGCGGATATGGTGCTGGCGGATGACAACTTTGCCACCATTGTGGGTGCCGTGGAGGAAGGGCGGCGGATCTACGACAACATCCGCAAGGCCATCCAGTTCCTGCTGGCCTCCAACATGAGCGAGGTGGCGGGGGTGTTCATCGCCACATTGCTGGGCTTTGTGCTGCTGAACCCGGTGCACCTGCTCTTCATCAACCTCATCACCGACTGCTTCCCTGCCCTGGCTCTGGGCCTGGAAAAGGGCGAGCCGGACCTCATGCAGCGCCCGCCCCGTGACCCCGAGGACGGCATCTTTGCCGGGGGGCTTGGATGGGATATCCTCTATCAGGGCGCTCTCATCGCGCTGGTGACCATCCTCTCCTATATCCTGGGCCACAGCATGCAGGTCGGATATTTTGAGCTGCCCCGCGGGGTCAGCAGCCACGGCATGACCATGGCCTTTTTGACCATGAGCATGTGCGAGGTGTTCCACAGCTTCAACATGCGCAGCCAGCGCAAGAGCGTCTTCTCCCTCCACAGCCACAACAAGGTCCTCTGGGGCGCGATGCTGGGCAGCGTGGTGCTCACCGCCCTGGTGCTGGAGGTGCCCTTCCTGGCCAATGCCTTCGGCTTTACGCCGGTGTCCTGGCCCGAGTACCTCACCGCCATGGCCCTGGCCATCCTGGTCATCCCCATCGTGGAGCTGGTCAAGTTCTTCCAGCGCCGGGCCGCCCGAAGCTGAAAAATCGTTTCAGAACGACAAAAACCCCTGCCGGTTTTGCCCCGGCAGGGGTTTTCTGTATATAGGAGCGGAAAGTTTAGAGAATCTGAGTCTGGACCCCGGACACGCCGCAGTATCTGCAAAGCATCTCGGAAAAGCGGTCCATCCAGGGACCAAGGCCCTCGGGACCGTCGAAGCTGTACAGGATGGAGTAGACCTCCCGCGGGCCGGGCTGGATCATGGCCCGGCGGCTGTCGCTGGTGGGATTGCCGAAGGGCCCCTCGGCGTCGTACAGCACCGGCAGAAAGCCGATGTTGACGCTCTCCTTGCCGATGCCCGCATAGTGGGCCCCCTCCTCTGCCCGGCGCAGCTGAACATCCCCCCGCAGGCCGGATGCATCATAGGAGCCGATGGAATAGCCGGAGGAGACCGAGATGAAGTTGTTGACCTCCACCACATTGTTGATGTGGTAGAGCCCCGAGCCCTTCACGACCCGGCGCAGCATGGCCTCGGCCGCATTGCGGTACTCGTGAGGGTTTTTGCCCAGGGCCTTGTAGGCCTTGCGGATGGCTGCAATGTGGGGATTCTGGGCGACGGTCTCCAGCCGATACTGCCCGGCCAGCTCCGCCAAAGCCCCCTCAAAGGCGGCCAGCAGCTCCGGCGAGCTGGGGCTCACCTCCACGGAATAATGAAGAATGCCGAGAGCCGCGCCGGGGCAAAGAGTGCGCAGTTCCTGGGAAATCGTGATGTTCATGTATAACCCCTCCTTTTTGTCGGATGGCCCGGATTCAGTCCGCCCGCAGGTCCTTGGTGTAGAGGGCCCGGGTGGCGTTGAGCACTGCCAGCACCATGACCCCCACGTCCGCGAAGATGGCCAGCCACATGCCGGCCAGGCCCAGTGCGCCCAGGATCAGGCAGAGCGCCTTGATGCCCAGTGCAAAGACGATGTTCTGGTAGACGATGCCCAGGGTCCGGCGGGAGATCCGCATGGCCAGGGCGATCTTGGCGGGGTCGTCGTCCATCAGGACCACATCCGCCGCCTCAATGGCTGCATCCGACCCGAGGGCGCCCATGGCGATGCCCAGGTCCGCCCGGGAGAGCACCGGCGCGTCGTTGATGCCGTCCCCCACAAAGGCCAGGTTCTCCCGCGGCCGCTTTTCGGCCAGCAGCTTCTCCACCCAGTCCACCTTGTCGCCGGGCAGCAGTCCCGCATGGTATTCGGTGATTCCCAGCTGGGCGGCCACCGCCTTTGCGGTGGTTTCAGAGTCGCCGGTGAGCATCACGCTGCGGCGCACCCCGGCTTTGGACAGGGCGGCAATGGCGGCGGCGCTGCCCGGCTTGAGGGCGTCCGCAATGCGGATGTATCCGGCGTACCGGCCATCCACCGCCAGATGGACCACCGTGCCGGGCTGCTCGGGGTCGGTGACCGTGAGCCCCAGCCGGGCCATGAGCCGGGCGTTACCGGCGGCAACCTGCCGTCCGTCCACCCGGGCGGTGACGCCATAGCCGCCCTCCTCCTCGGCATTCGTGACCCGGGCCGGGTCCAGCGGGCTGCCGCAGGCGGTCTTGAGGCTCTGGGAGATGGGATGTTTGGAATAGCTCTCGGCCAGGGCCGCGGTTTCCAGCAGGGTTTCCCGGGTGGTGCCTTCGGCGGGGCAGATCTCGGCCACCTCAAACACCCCGCGGGTCAGGGTGCCGGTCTTGTCAAAGACCACCACGCCGCAGCGGGCCAGCTCCTCCAGATAGGTGGAGCCTTTGACCAGGATGCCGCAGGCACTGGCCCCGCCGATGCCCCCGAAAAAGCTCAGAGGGATGGAGATCACCAGCGCACAGGGGCAGGAGATGACCAGGAAGGTCAGCGCCCGGTAGACCCACTGGCCAAACAGCGGCTCTTTGCCCAGCAGCAGCAGCGCCAGCGGCGGCAGCAGCGCCAGGGCCAGGGCACCAAAGCAGACCGCCGGGGTATACACCCGGGCAAACCGGGTGATAAAGTTCTCGCTGCGGGACTTCTTCATGCTGGAGTTTTCCACGAGATCCAGGATCTTGGCCACGGTGGATTCCCCGAAGGGCCGGGTGGTGCGCACCTCCAAAAGGCCGGACAGGTTCACGCAGCCGCTGATGACCGTGTCCCCCGGGGCAACGTCCCGGGGCAGGCTCTCGCCGGTGAGGGCGGCGGTGTTCAGGCTGGAACGGCCCGAGACCACCTCGCCGTCGATGGGCACCCGCTCGCCGGGCTGCACCAGGATCAGGGTGCCCACCTCCACCTCGTCGGGGTCCACCTGCTCCAGGCTGCCGTCCTCCCGGCGGATGTTGGCGTAGTCCGGCCGAATGTCCATCAAGGCGGCGATGCTGCGGCGGCTCTTGCCCACCGCCACGCTCTGGAACAGCTCGCCCACCTGATAAAAGATCATGACCGCGCAGCCTTCCATGTACTCCCCAAGGGCGAAGGCGCCCACAGTGGCCACCGCCATCAGAAAGCACTCGTCAAAGGGCTGGCGGTTGCGCACCCCCAGCGCCGCCTTGCGCAGGATGTCCCCGCCCACGATCAGGTAGGGTACCAGGTACAGCAGCCAGCCGGGCAGCGGCAGGGCCACCAGCTGCAAAAGAATCACCAGCACTGCCGCCGCGAGGATGCGGGCGAGGGTGCGTTTTTGCTTCTTGCTCATGAGAACAACGACCTCCTTGGGGCTTTTCCACAGAGAAAAAGAGTTTTTTCACCTTTTTCCCCGGCTTTTCCACAAAAATCGGGGAGAAAAAAGCTCTTTTTCACGTTGTTTTTCAAAATTATAGGAAAAGCTGTTGAAAACTAGGTGGAAAATGTTGAAAAAAGAGGATTTTTCCACATTCTCCACATGTGGAAAATCCTCCGTTTTTGGGGTCAGATGCCAAAGATTTCGCAGTCCGACTCCACCTTTTTGCAGGCGGCCAGAACATTCTGCATCACGGTCTTGGGGGGCTCGCCCTCGGCAAACTCGACGCACATCTTCTGGGTCATGAAACTGACGGTGGCGCTGACCACGCCGGGCACTGCGGCGGCGGCGCGCTCCATCTTGGCGGCGCAGTTGGCGCAGTCCACTTCGATTTTGTAGGTCTTTTTCATGGGAAAATCGTCCTTTCTGTATGGTTTGGGAGAAATTCGCTCCGGCTTTTGCCGGTCTGGTACAAAGAATGGGGTCACTCTTCCAGATGGTCCATCCCCATGGAGAGGATGCTGCGCACATGGTCGTCGTCCAGCGCATAAAAAACCGTCTTGCCCTCCCGGCGGAACCGCACCAGCTTGGAATCCTTGAGCACCCGCAGCTGATGGCTCACCGCCGACTGGCTCAGGGCCAGGAGATTGGCGATGTCCTGGACGCAGAGCTCCCGGTCGTGGAGGGCGTAGAGGATCTTGATCCGGGTGGAATCCCCGAAAACCCGGAACAGGTCGGCCAGCTCGTAGAGCAGCTCATCGGCGGGCAGCTCCTCGGGGACAGGCTCGGCGGGAAAAGTGGGATGTTCAGCCATGGAGGCCTCCTTTCCGAATACGGTTTTATATATGAACGATTGTTCATGTGTTCATGATAGCACGTCTGCTGCTCCCTGTCAATAGAACCGAAAAATTTTTTGAAGGCTGGATTTATTTCGCGGCCTTTCTGCGCCGCCGGAGCACAAGCCAGGGGGCGTACATGAGGGCGATCACCGCCGCCAGGATCAGCGGATAGCCCAGTAAGTACCGGTCGGCTCCGAAAATGCCTGCCAGGAGGCTGGCCAGGGCGTTGTTGTCGGTGCCGTTGATGAAAAAGAAGTTGGTGCCCAGCACCTTATTGAGAAAGTAGATGGGAATGGCTGCTCCAATCAGAAAGCCCAGCACTCCGGGCAGGTATTTGGGGTCGGGCCGGTAGCCGTCCACCAGGAGCAGCAGCGGATAGAGCATCAAAAACAGATGGATGGTCACCGAGTGCAGATGCATCAGGTTCCAGACCGGGGCGGCCTGCCAGCCGGGACTCAAAAGGGCGATGAGCGCCCCGGGCAGACCCAGCAGATAGAGCACCTCTTTGGGCCAGCGGCGGTCGGTGAGGGTATTGTACAGGCAGACAAAAATGTTGATGCTGCACAGATGCAGCGGCAGATAGCTCCAAATCCACTGACCGGTGCAGATGCTGCCCAGGTACTTTACCACCTCGTCCGCCAGCATGACGGCGGTGAGAAGGACCAGGGCTCTGCGACGCCCGGCCTTGTCCAGACGGGCAAAGAGCAGACAGCTCAGGGCAAGAAAGGCAGCCCCCGCCCCCAGCTCGGCCAGATGGACCGGGCCGAAGAGGGAGAAAGCTTTGTAGCCGGAACCTCGTTCCAGCATGAAGGTAGCGGGAGTTTTCCAGAAATCGGACATGGAGATACACCTTCCCTTTCGGAGAATGCTTCCTTTTATATAAGGAGTATAAGGAGAAAAAGGGAGCCCGCAGCCGCAGTCTGCGCCCGGGTCCTGTGCCCCTACTATAAACCAACCGGCGGCATATTTCCAGCCTGGAGGGAAATCCGGCCTCCAAAAGACAGAAAAAAACCTGCTTTTTGCAGGAAATCCCGCAAAAGCAGGTGCACTCGGCCGAAAAATGTGGTATTCTATCCGCATAATATGCAGAGGACCGGAGACCCGGCCCCTTTAAGGAAGGTGTATAAAGATGTTGAAAGAGGGAATCCGCGGCAAACAGACCGTAGAGGTCACGGCCGCCAATACGGCGCGCACCATGGGGAGCGGCACTCTGGATGTCTTTGCGACCCCGGCTCTGGTGGCCCTGGCCGAAAAGACCTGCTGGCAGAGCGTCGCCGCCGAGCTGGAAGAGGGCAGCGGCACGGTGGGCACAAAGCTTGCGCTGGAGCACACCGCCCCCACGCCCCTGGGCATGACCGTTACCTGCGAGAGCGAGCTGACCGCTGTGGAAGGCCGAAAGCTGGTCTTTGCGGTGCGGCTGTACGACAGCTGTGGCCCGGTGGGCGGCGGCACCCACGAGCGCTTTATCATCCAGGAACAGAAGTTCGCGGCCAAGGCCGAGGCCAAAAAGGGCTGAGTCAGGGCTTTTGCTCCGGCGGGCGGGGATCACTGAGTTTCAGCGGCGGCTGCTGGTCGAGATAGGCCTCTTCGGCTCTGGCCTGGGCCTGCTGCAGAAGCTGCACTGCCTGCTGGCTGGCGCGGAACAGCTCAAGATACAGTTGCTTGTAGTCCGGCGCGGCGGCTCCCTCCTTTCCCGGGGAATGTGTCCGGGTTAGTCTGCCCCGCGCTGCCCGGCGGGATACCCCCCCGCCGGAAAAAATTTTCCGTTCCGGACCGCCGCACCCGGCGGCGGACGGGATCGATGGATAGATCGCAGAAAAGAGGAATCAAAATGAAGAACAAAACCTTTGTGGGGCTGGCGGCGCTGCTGGTGCTGGCGCTGCTGGTCTGGAACACGGCGGTGACCCCGGGCACCATTGCGGACCCGGAGAGCTATACCTGCCTTGTCTACGGCACCGTATTCTCGCTGCTGCCGCCCCTCATCGCCATTGTGCTGGCCCTCATCACCAAGGAGGTCTACTCCTCCCTGATGGTGGGCATCCTGACCGGCGCATTGCTGTACGCCAACGGCAACCTGGAACTTGCCCTCAACACCCTCTTCTTCAACACCGAAGGAGGCATGGTCTATAAGCTGGCCGACAGCTGGAACGTGGGCATCCTGATCTTCTTAGTCATCCTGGGCATCCTGGTCTCCCTGATGAACAAGGCAGGCGGCAGCGCAGCCTTTGGGCGCTGGGCCTCCCGCCGCATCAAGACCCGGGCGGGGGCGCAGCTGGCCACCGTGCTGCTGGGCGTGCTGATCTTTGTGGATGACTACTTCAACTGCCTCACCGTGGGCTCGGTCATGCGGCCGGTCACCGACCGGCAGCGGATCTCCCGCGCAAAGCTGGCCTACATCATCGACGCCACCGCCGCGCCGGTCTGCATCATCGCGCCGGTCTCCAGCTGGGCGGCGGCCGTCACCTCCTCGGTGCCGGAGGATGCAGGAATCAACGGCTTTACCATGTTCCTGCGCACCATCCCCTACAACTATTATTCCATCCTGACCCTGGTCATGATGCTGTTCTTGATCTTCACCGGCATGGAGTACGGCCCCATGCTGGTGCATGAGCGCAACGCTGCACTGCGGGGCGACCTCTTTACCACCCAGGACCGCCCCTACGGCGAGGGAAGCGAACAGGCCGGCACCGGCAAGGGCGGCATGATCGACCTGGTGGCCCCGGTGCTGGTGCTGATCGTCAGCTGCGTGGTGGGCATGGTCTACACCGGCGGCTTCTTCTCCGGCGAGGATTTCATCACCGCTTTTGCCAACTGTGACGCCTCGGTGGGCCTGGTGCTGGGCAGCAGCGTGGCCCTGGTGTTCACCTTCGCCTTCTACCTGTTGCGGGATGTCATGAGCTTCCAGGATTTTGCCGCCTGTGTGCCGGAGGGCTTCAAGGCGATGGTGGCTCCCATCCTGATTTTGACCATGGCCTGGACCCTCTCGGGCATGACCGGCCTTTTGGGCGGCAAATACTTTGTGGCCGACCTGCTGGGCACCGCTCAGGCCCTGCAGTACTTCCTGCCTGCCATCATCTTTGTGGTAGCCCTGTTCCTGGCCTTTGCCACCGGCACCTCCTGGGGCACCTTCTCCATTCTGGTGCCCATCGTCTGCCATGCCTTCCCCTCCGGGGAGATGCTGGTGGTCTCCATTGCGGCGACCCTGGCCGGCGCAGTCTGCGGCGACCACTGCTCCCCCATCTCGGATACCACCATCATGGCTTCCGCGGGCGCTCAGAGCAACCACGTCAACCATGTTTCCACCCAGCTGCCCTACGCTTTGACCGTGGCGGCCATCAGCACGGTCTGCTATGCCATCGCCGGTGTGGCCCAGGCCTTCCTGGGTCAGTCCGCCGGCCTTGTGAGCTCGCTGGTGCTGCTGGTGGTGGCGGTGGTGCTGGAGCTGGTGGTGCTGAGCATCATGCGCGCTCGTACCGGCAGCCGCAATACCATCAAGGAGAACGCCGAGGCCTGGCAGTGACCCGGCTCCGGATAAGCCCCATACGGACATAAAGAACCATTTCGGCGCGGCGCGCCTTCCCGAATCTTTGCGGGAGGGCGCGCCGCTTTTTTGCGCCGCAAAGAGGAGGACAGGGCGGGCGCGGCCTGCAAAAGACGCCGTTCCTTTGTTTCGGGCAGGGTTGCTTTTGACGCATCTTCGCAGGAAAAAATGTGAAAAAAATTACATAAAAAAATTTAGCTTTAAGGATTGACATTTCTTGAAAATCTGGTATCCTATTCCCCGGAGCGAATAGCTCAAAGCTTTTAACTAAAAATTTTTGATTTATTCATTTATTAAAAAGGAGATCACGATTATGGAGTTCGAAGCGCTGAAGCAGATCATTGTCGACACCCTGGGCTGCGATGAGGAGAAGGTCACCCTGGCTGCAAGCCTGTCTGAGGATCTGGAAGCCGACAGCCTGGACGCTGTGGAGCTGAACATGGCCATCGAGGACGCCTGCGGCGTGGCCATCCCCGACGAGAAGCTGGCTGAGCTGAAGACCGTTCAGGACATCTTCGATTTCATCAACGCCAACGCCTAAAATCCAAGACCGTTTTCCAGTCAGGCCCGGCCCTCTCCAGAGGGCCGGGCTGTGATATAAAGAGCGAGAGACAAAAGCTATGGAGAATCTTTTTGCAAATCTGATCCCGGCCCGCCGGGACCACAAGCTGGAGCACAAGGTCCAGCAGGAGAACGGCAACACTCCCGTCTGGAAGGAGCCGGTCTTTGTTGAATGCCCCAAGTGCAAGCGCCGGGCTACCCGCGCTCACTGGGCGGAAAGCATGTACATCTGCCCCAACTGCGGGCACTACCTGCCCATCGGCGGCTACTACCGCCTGTCCCTGATCCTGGATCACGGCAGCTTCAAGGAGCTGAACGAGAAGGTGACCGCTTCTGACCCGCTGCACTTCCCCGGCTATCAGGAAAAGCTCAAGGTCCAGCAGCGCAAGACCGGCCTGAACGAGGCGGTGGTCACCGCTGTGGGCCGCATCGAGGAGATGCCGGTGGTGGTGGCCGTTCTGGACAGCCGCTTCTTTATGGGCAGCATGAGCGCGGCCGTGGGCGAAAAGGTCACCCTCGCGGTGGAATACGCCCTGAGCAAAAAGATGCCGCTCATCATCTTCTCGGCCAGCGGCGGCGCCCGGATGCAGGAGGGCATTTACAGCCTGATGCAGATGGCCAAGACCAGCGCCGCCGTCGCCAAGTTCAGCGCGGCGGGCGGGCTGTACATCAGCGTGCTGACCCACCCCACCACCGGCGGCGTGACCGCTTCCTTCGCCTCGCTGGGCGATATCATGCTGGCCGAGCCCGATGCCCTGATCGGTTTTGCCGGTCCCCGGGTCATCGAGCAGACCATCGGTGAAAAGCTGCCTGCGGGCTTCCAGCGGAGCGAATTCCAGGAAGCTCACGGCTTTGTGGATCAAATCGTGCCCCGCGGCGAGCTTCGCAAGACCCTCGCACAGCTGCTGCGGCTGCATCAGAAGGGAGGCGCACGCGCATGATCCGTGATACCTTAAAGATGACCGACGCGCTGGAGGCCGAGCTGCACGAGCTGGAGGGCAACGACACCCCCCAGGCCATCCTGCGCCGCAAACAGCTGCTGCGGGACCGCACCGAGCTTTTGGAGAGCTGCACCGATCTGGCCGCTGAGGACAAGGTCTTTCTGGCCCGTCATCCCCATCGGCCCAAGATCGACGACTATATTGGCGCCCTGTTCACCGATTTCTTTGAGCAGAAGGGCGACCGCCAGTGCCGCGAGGATGCCAGCATCCTGGGCGGCGTGGCCTTCTACAAGGGGATGCCCGTGACCGTCATCGGCCACCGCAAGGGAAATAACCTTGAGGAGAACATGAAGTACAACTTCGGCATGCCCGGACCCGAGGGCTACCGCAAGGCCCTGCGCCTGATGAAGCAGGCCGAGAAGTTCGGCCGCCCCATCATCACCTTCATCGACACCCCGGGCGCTTACCCCGGCCGAGAGGCTGAAGAGCGGGGCCAGGGCGAGGCCATCGCCCGCAACCTGGCCGAGATGAGCCGCCTGGGCGTGCCGGTCATCGCCATTGTCACCGGCGAGGGCAGCAGCGGCGGCGCTCTGGCGCTGGGCGTTGCCAACAGCGTCATGATGCTGGAGAACGCCATCTACTCGGTTCTGAGCCCCGAGGGCTTTGCCAGCATCCTGTGGAAGGACGCCTCCCGCCATGGCGAGGCCTGCGATGTCATGAAGCTGACCGCTCAGGACCTTCTGAGCTTCGGGGTCATCGAGGAAATCATCCCCGAGCCCCTGGGCGGCGCACAGACCGATCCCAAGGCCCTGTTCACCCATGTGGAGCTGGCGCTGGACCGCGCTCTGGCCAACCTGCGCAAGCTCAACCCCGCCGCGCTGCAGGCGCAGCGGTACAAAAAATTCCGTCAGATCGGGCAGGAGTAAGCAACACATATGAATGGTTTGAAGATCATTGCGGTGGGCGGAGCCCTGCCCGCCCACGCCGTCACCAACGACGAGATGAGCCGGCGGGTGGATACCAGCGACGAGTGGATCACCACCCGCACCGGCATCCGTCAGCGGTATTTCTGCGGTGAGGGCGAAAGCGCCACCACCCTGGCCGTGGCCGCCGCCCGCCAGGCGATGGAGCGCAGCGGCCTGTCGGCAAGCGAGATCGGCTGCTGTGTCTGCGCCACCCTCTCGGCGGATTACGCCACCCCGAGCCTGGCCTGCATGGTCCAGGCCGAGCTGGGCCTGCCGGAGAACATCCCGGTGCTGGATGTGAACGCGGCCTGCTCCGGTTTCCTCTACGGCGTATCGGTGGCCCGGGGCCTGCTGGAAGCAAACCAGGGCCGGTATGCGCTGGTGGTGGGCTGCGAGCAACTGAGCCGCATCCTGGATATGGAGGACCGCTCCACCTGCGTGCTCTTCGGAGACGGCGCAGGCGCGGCGGTGCTGGAGGCGGACCCCGACGCGCCCTTTGCCGCCATGCTGGGCGCCCGGGGCGACAAGGCCATCCTGGCCGAGGGCCCCGGCCCCGTTCCCAGCCATGTCAAGATGGACGGGCGGGCGGTCTTCCGCTTTGCGGTGGACGCCATTCCCCGCTGCATCGACGGGGTGCTGGGCCGCTCCGGCCGCACCCTGGAGCAGGTGGACTGGGTGGTCTGCCACCAGGCAAACGAGCGGATCATCGATCACTGCATCAAGAAATTGAATGCCCCGGCCGAGAAGTTCTTCAAGAACCTCGACCGCACCGGCAACACCAGTGCTGCCAGCATTCCGCTGGCGCTCAATGACCTGTATGAGAGCGGCAAGCTCTGCTGCGGCCAGACCCTTTTGTGCGTCGGCTTCGGCGGCGGCCTGACCTGGGCCGGCACGCTGCTCACCTATCAGGGGAAGGAAAAGACAGAATGAAACTTCTCAATGAGATCCTGGGTACCAAGTACCCCATCATCCAGGGCGGCATGGCCAACATCGCTACCGGCGAGTTCGCTGCCGCTTGTTCCGAGGCAGGCGCTCTCGGCCTGATCGGCGCGGGCGGCATCCGCACCGCCGAGGACCTGCGGGCCCAGATCCGCATCTGCAAGGAGCGCACCTCCAAGCCCTTCGGCGTGAACATCATGCTCATGCACCCCCTGGCCGACGAGTTCGCCCAGGTGGTCATCGAGGAGGGTGTGCCGGTGGTCACCACCGGCGCAGGCAACCCCGGCAAGTATGTCCCGGCCTGGAAGGCTGCGGGCATCAAGGTCATCCCGGTGGTGGCGGCTGCCGTTCTGGCCCGTCACCTGGAAAAGGCCGGCGTGGACGCCATCATCGCCGAGGGCACCGAGAGCGGCGGCCATGTGGGCGAGATGGCTACCATGGCCCTGGTTCCCCAGGTGGTGGACGCCGTTAACCTGCCCGTCATCGCGGCGGGCGGCATCGCCGACGGCCGCCAGCTGGCGGCTGCCCTGGCCCTGGGGGCCTGCGGCGTCCAGGTGGGCA
>CALXGY010000084.1 GCA_944387955.1 uncultured Faecalibacterium sp.
CCACCACCGCACAGGCGGTCTCCCCCACAAAAAAGACGGTGGCCCAGCCCTCGTTGTGGCGGCAGCCCCGCAGCACCAGTTCCTCGCCCCGGCGCACCGGGCGGCGGTAGAGGATGCGCACCCGCCGCACGCCCTCTTCCAGAACCGATTCGGGCAAAATCTCCAGCGCCAGATCCAGATAGGTGGTGTTGTGCAGATGACCGTTGTAGTCCATGTCCCGGCGGCGCAGGGAGATGGCTTGTTCCGAGTCGAACCGGGCAGGTACCCGCAGCTTGGGCAGCCGCTGGGAGAACACCGAATAGGTCTCCGGGTCGAACCGCTCGGAGCGGGTAGGGTCCAAAAGTACCTCCCCGCTGCGGATGTTCAGCATGGCGAGTTTCAAGGAAGCGCAGACCAGCACCTCGCCCTCGGCGGTGCGCATTTTGGCTTCTCGGGTGGTCATGGTGGTGGTGGGACGGCGGCAGACCCAGGTCTCCACCACCAGCTTGTCCCGGTAGCTGGGCAGGCGGCTCAGCTCCACCCGCCAGTCGGTGGTGACCCAGGAAATCCCCCTTTCCAGGCTGCTGCCCATGATGTCGATGCCCACCTGGGCGGCGTGATGGGTGCAGGTGTTCTCGATGATCTGCAGAAGGGCGGGCAGGGTCATCCGTCCGCAGCTGTCAAAGTCCTCCACACGGGTGGAGATGGTTTCGGAGTAGATCATAGGTCTGGGGCCCCCTGACCCCGGGTCGGCTCCTTGAAAAGAGCGGGTGAAAGGGCGTTTGATTTATAGCACCAGCCCGGCCCGGGCCAGCAGTACCTTGCAGATCGCCCAGGCCGCAGGCACCAGCAGCGCGGGCAGAAAATTCGCTACCTTGATGTGGAAGCGGTCGCTCATGAAATTGACTCCGATGCAGCTCACCAGCACAAAGCCTGCCGCGCAGATCTGGTGCAGCAGCTCCCCTTTGAGCACCGGTTCCAGCAGCCCGGCAAACAGGGTGATGGAACCCTGGTAGGCGATCACCGGCAGGGCCGAAAAAATCACCCCCGGGCCCATGGTGGCGGCCAGCACAATGCTGGTGACCCCGTCGATGACCCCTTTGGTGATCAGGGTGCTGGGGTCTCCCAGCAGGCCGTCGTTGATGGAGCCCACAATGGCCATGGCCCCCACACAGTAGATCAGGGTCCCGTTGACAAAGCTCTGGGCAAAGCCGGACAGGTGTAGACGGTTTTCCACAAAGCCGCGCAGACGGTTGAGATGCCCTTCGATGCCCAAGGATTCTCCCGCCAGCACCCCCAGCATCAGGCTGAACACCAGCATCAGCTCCCCCGAGGAGCTCAGCGCGCCGGTGGCCTGGTGGATGGCCTGCTCCAATGCGGGGCGCAGCCCCTTTTTCACAGCAAGGCCGACGCAGCCCCCGGCCGCGATCATTGCTGCATTTGCCATAGTACCGATCATGTTTTTGGCTTCCTTTGTTTTTGTTGGTTTTGGTTTGTGCTGTTGAGAGGGCTCAGTTCATGGCCCCGGCCTGACGGAACATCCGCTCCACCTGGGCGGCCAGCAGCTCATGCTCCGGTGCCCGCAGCAGCGGGTCGGCGGCCAGCAGCGCCGCCGCTTCGCTCTGGGCGGCGTGGAGGGTGCGGGTGTCGTTCATCAGATCGGCGATCTGCAGCATCGGCAGGCCGTGCTGACGGCTGCCGAAAAAGTCGCCGGGGCCCCGGGTCTCCAGGTCGTATTGAGCCACTGCAAAGCCGTCGGTGGTGGAGCAGAGGAATTTCAGCCGTTTCTGCACCGCCTCGCCGCTGTGGTCGCTGACCAGAAAGCACCAGCTCTCGGCGGCTCCCCGGCCCACCCGGCCCCGCAGCTGGTGCAGCGCGCTGAGGCCGTACCGCTCGGCGTCCTCGATGACCATCACCGAGGCGTTGGGCACGTCCACCCCCACCTCGATGACGGTGGTGGAGACCAGAGCGTCCAGCTGCCCGGCCTTGAAATCGGTCATGACCTGGGCCTTTTCCTTGGGTTTCAGTTTGCCGTGCATCAGCCCCACCCGCCGGTTGGGCAGAAGGGCCTGGGCGGTCTCCTCATAATAGGTTTTTACAGCCTTCAGCGCCCCTTCCGAGGGGGCGCAGGGGTCGGATTCGATGGCAGGGCAGACGATGTAGACCTGCCGCCCGGCGCCGATCTCCCGGTCAAGAAAGCCGTACAGCTCCCGGCGGCGGGAACCGGAAAGACAGCGGGTCTTGACCGGCGTTCGTCCGGGGGGCAGCTCGTCCAGCACCGAGATGTCCAGGTCGCCGTAGATGAGCAGCCCCAGGGTGCGGGGAATGGGGGTGGCGCTCATGACCAGCAGGTGGGGGCTCTCGCCTTTGCCAGCCAGTGCGCCCCGCTGGCGCACTCCAAAGCGGTGCTGTTCGTCGATGACCGCCAGTCCCAGCCGGGCAAACTCTACATTTTCGCTGAGGATCGCATGGGTGCCTACCACCAGATCCGCCTCGTCGCCCCGGATGGCGGCCAGGGTGGTGCGCCGGGCCGCCGCCTTGGTGGAGCCGGTGAGCAGCGCCACCCGGATGCCGAAGGGGGCCAGCAGCCGGTTCAGCCCCTCGGCGTGCTGGGTGGCCAGTACCTCAGTGGGGGCCAGCAGCGCGGCCTGGTAGCCATTGCGGATGCAGGCCCAGATGGCGGCGGCCGCCACCAGGGTCTTGCCGCTGCCCACATCTCCCTGCAGCAGCCGGTTCATGGCTCCTTCTCCCGCCATGTCTGCCAGGATCTCGGCCACCGCCCGCCGCTGGGCGCCGGTGGGGGCAAAGGGCAGGCTTTCCCAGAAGGGGGCCGGGTCGATCCGGCGCATGGGGGCGCTGGTGGCGGCTGCGGCCCGGTGCTTCATCAGCCCGATGCCCAGCTGCAGCACCAACAGCTCCTCGTAGATCAGCCGCCGCCTTGCCCCGGCCGCCGCCTCGGCGCAAGCCGGGCAATGGATGCTGCGCACCGCCTCCGCCTTGCCGGGCAGGCGGTATTTTTTCAGCATCTCTTCGGGCAGCGGCTCCCCCAGCAGCTCGGCGTGGTCCAGCAGCTGCCGGATGCAGCGGGCAATGGTGCCGCTGGGCAGTCCCTCGGTCTGGGGATAGATGGGCTGCAGGGGCGAGGACTCGATCTGCTGGGCGGTGCGCACCTGGGGATTGATCATCTGGCGGCGCAGAAAACCGCCGCTCACCGTCCCCTGGAAGTAGTAGGTCTGGCCGATCTCCAGCTTTTGGAGGGCGTAGGGGTTATTGAACCAGGTCAGCTCCAGGGTAGAAACCTCGTCCCCGGCGGTGGCCCGGTCCATCCGCCGTCCGCCGGGGATGATCCGCCCGCCGTTTTTGGCAAGAAGTTCGGCACGGACCACGCACTCGGTGTCCAGAGGCGCCTGGGCAATGCTGTAAGGCTGGGTAAAGTCGATGTAACGGCGGGGGTAATGGCATAACAGGTCGGCCAGCGTCTGGATGCCCAGCTTTTCAAACCGCTGGGCGATCTTGGGGCCCACCCCTTTGAGGTAGCGCACCGGAGTATCCGGGGTAAGGGTGGTGTGATGGTCCTGCTCCATGGGGCTGCCTCCTTTTCAATATAATATAGTGTGGAAAAATCTGCCGCCGCGTAAACTTTATTGTATCACGGGCGGAAACGCATTGCAATAAAACCTGGCCTCGGCAGGGCGGGAGAACGGGGGAGCCCCGACACAATTTTTTTACACCTGCCGCGTTTACAGTCCAAAACAAACGCGCTATAATAGAGAAGCTATTGTGCAAAAATGCCGCAGACCGGCCGGAATCGGCCAGGGAGCGGAGGAGGAGCGAGTATGCAGCAAGACAAGATCAACCCGCGATCATCCCCGCGGCCGGGGCGAGACCCGCGCCGCAAGCGCCGCCGAAGGCTGCGGCTGATCCGCAACTGGGTGGTTTTTTTGGCGATATGCGGGGCGCTGGTCTACCTGATGACCCGCTGCATTCTCTGGGTCCTGCCCAAGGCGCAGGCTCTGCTGAGCGGAAAAGACCCCTATACCGCGCCCCAGTACAGTCTGGCCGGTTACGATTACGACCCGGAGGACCCCCGCCTTGTGCTGGTGAACAACAACCGGCCCTTGACCAGTTCCGAAGCGCCGGAGCTGGAGACGGCGGACGATGCCACCGGCCAGCAGCTGCAGCCCCAGGCCGCCGCCGCTTACCGGGCCATGGCGGAAGCCGCCGCCGAGGATGGCATTACCCTGATGCTGGTCACCGGGTACCAGGACGAAGCCGCCCGGCAGGAGGCGTTCGAGGCGCAAAAGCAGATCTATCTCAAGCAGGGCCTGTCCGAGGAGGAGGCTGCCGCTCAGGCGTCCGCCGTGGTTCCCCGGCCGGAGTGCAATGAGCTCGCCACCGGCCTTGCGGCAGACATCCTGTCCAAAGACCACCAGAAGAAGGACGCCGCCTTTGAACAGACCGAGGCTTACCGCTGGCTGGCAGCCTATGCGTCCGGCTACGGCTTTATCCTGCGCTGGCCGGAGGAGCGTCAGCGGGCCACCGGCATGCTGGGCCAGCCCTGGCACTGGCGGTATGTGGGGCCGGAGAATGCAAAGGCGGTGCAGGCCAGCGGCCTGTCGCTGGAGGAGTTTCTGGCATTGAATGAGCTGGCGTAAGCCGGCGACAAACGAGCAGCCCGGTTTGCGCCGGGCCTGGGAGGAAAAATTTTGGAACGTATCAAGATCGCGCCGGGGGTGCATCTCAGCTGCGACCCGGCGGACAAGTTCAACCGCTGCCGGATCAGCATCCACTTCCTGTTCCCGGCAAAACGGCAGACCGCCACAGCCCATGCGCTGCTGCCTCTGGTGATGGAGCGCGGCTATGCAGACTGCCCGGACATGACCCAGCTCACCAAGGAGCTGGCCCGGCTCTACGGGGCGGACCTGACCGTGGAGGGCCGTCCCATGGGGTGCAGCCGCAACTTCTGCGTCAGCGTCACCGGCATCAAGGACAAGTTCGCCCTCTGCGGCGAGCCGCTGACCCGCCGGTACGCAAAGCTGGCGCTGGGAGTGGCCTTCCATCCCTATCTGGTGGAGGGGGCCTTTGACCCTGAGGCAGTGAGCATCGAAAAACAGATGCTGAAACGGGCTCTGGAGGACGAATTCAACGACAAGCGCCTCTACTGCATGCGCCAGGCGGCCCGGGAATTCTACGGTGACAGCCCCGCAGGCATCCGGCAGGAGGGATACCTCGACGAGGTGGACGGCCTCACCGGCGAAGAGCTGATGCAGGCCTACCGGGAGATGCTGCGCACCGCGTCCATCGAGCTGATCGTACTGGGCTGCACTCCGGCCCAGACCGATGCGGTGCGGGACGCGCTGCTGGAAGAGCTGGCACAGGTGGAGCGGGCGCCCGCTGAGCGCACCGGCTTTATTGCAATGCCCCGTCAGGAAACGGTCCATAAGGTGGAGCGGTTCGAGATGGTGCAGTCCAAGCTCTGCATGGCCTTTACCCTGGGGCAGCCCGCGGACCTGGAACAGATGTCGGTCTACCGGCTGGCCATGGCCCTTTATGGCGGCAGCGTCACCAGCCGCCTGTTCCTCAACGTGCGGGAAAAGATGCACCTGTGCTACTACTGCTCCAGCTCCTTCCAGAGCTTTACCGGCAGTATGGTGGTGAACAGCGGCATCGAGCACGCCGACGCCGCCCGGGCGGAGGAAGCCATCCTCAAGGAGCTTTCCGACCTGCGGGAGGGCCCCATCACCGACGAGGAGCTGGAGGACTGCCGCCGCGGCCTTCTCAGCGGCATGGCCGGGGTGGAGGACACCCTCGGCGGCATCGAAAGCTGGTATTACATGGAAATCCTGCGCGGGGGAAAGATCTACACCCCGCAGCAGTCCCGTCAGGCGCTGCTGGCCGTCACCAAAGACCAGGTGCGGGCGGTGCTGCGTCAGTTCAGTCTGTCGGTCAGCTACCTGCTGACCGGAAACGAGGAGGAGGAGCCCCATGTTTGACGATCAGATCACGGCTCTGGAATGCGCCGCGGACCAGTGGCGCACCCTTCCCTCGGGGCTGACCGTGGTGGTGCGGCCGATGCCGGAGTATTCCGGTACCCATGCGATTCTGGCCACCCGGTTTGGCTCCATCGACCGGAACTTCCGGCTGGGGGAGCAGGAGTTTTCGCTCCCGGCGGGCGTCGCCCATTTCCTGGAGCACAAGATGTTCGAGGATGAGGAAGGGGACGCCTTCGCCAAGTTCGCCAAGACCGGCGCCAACGCCAACGCCTTCACCAGCTTCGACCGGACCTGCTATGTTTTCACCGCCACCGAGCAGCTGGACGAGGGCCTGGACGTGCTGCTGGGCATGGTGACCCATCCCTATTTCACCCAGGGGACCATCGACAAGGAGCAGGGGATCATCGGCCAGGAGATCAAGATGTACGAGGATAACCCCGACTGGCGTCTGATCACCGGCCTGTGCGAGTGCCTGTACTACGAGCACCCCATCCGCAGCGACATTGCCGGTACCTGTGAGAGCATCGCCCAGATTACGCCGGAGATGCTTTACGCCTGCTGCGATGCCTTCTATGCGCCGGGCAACATGGTCCTGGCGGTGGCGGGCCGCACCAGCATGGAGCAGGTGGTGGCCGCCTGCGCCCGGGCCGGGCTGGATGCCCCCCGGCCGGAAAAGCGCCCGGTGCGGCTGTGGGCCGAAGAGCCTCTCACCCCGGCGGCCACCTCCAAGACCATCCGCATGGCGGTGGCAAAGCCCTGTTTTGGTTTGGGTTTCAAGGAAAAGCCGCTGCCTGCGGGAGATCTGCGGGACGAGCTGCTGTATGACATCCTTTGCGGGTGCATCTGCGGCGGCATGTCCCCGCTGTATCGCCGCCTGTACGACCAGGGGCTGGTGAATCCCGGCTTCGGGGGCGAGGTGCTGCGGGTGGATGGGTGCTGCTGCATCCTGTTCACCGGCGAGAGTGAGCAGCCGGACGAAGTCTGCCGGATGCTCTGCGAAGAGATCGAGCGGGTGCGGGCCGAAGGGGTGGACCGGGAGGTCTTTACCCTGTATAAGAATGTAAAATACGGTCAGATGATGGAAAACCTGGAAAACGTGGAGGACGCCGCCGGACAGATCGCCGATTTCGCGCTGTCCAACCAGACGGTGGTCCAGCAGATCGCCGCGCTGGCAGATCTCACCGCCGAGGATGCTGACCGTGCCATGGCCGAGATCCTGCGGCCGGAGCGGATGGCCCGGATGGACATCCTGCCCGACGGCAGCGCACCGGAGGAGGAAGAAGAATGACAACGACAGTAACGTTCCCCGGATTGGGGCTGAGCTTTGAGCTCAATCGAGTGGCCTTCCAGATTTTTGGAATCAGCATCTATTGGTATGGCGTACTGATCGCGCTGGGTCTGACCCTGGCGGTAATTTTTGCCTTCCGGCACTGCCAGGAATTCGGCATTGACGCCGACGCCATGGTGGATGTCATCATGATCGGCACCATCCTGGGCATTGCTTCGGCCCGGCTTTACTATGTGGCCATGTCGCCCATCGAGTACAATACCCTCTGGGATATTCTGGACCTGCGCAAGGGTGGTCTGGCCATCTACGGCGGCGTGCTGGGAGCCATTGTCTTCGGCGGCCTTGCCTGCCGCTGGCGCAAGGTGCCGGTGCTGCCCATGTACGATCTGACCGCCATGGGCTTTCTGATCGGCCAGGGCATCGGCCGCTGGGGCAACTTTGTGAACCAGGAGGCCTTCGGCTGCAACACCACCCTGCCCTGGGGCATGTACAGCGAGGCCACCGCCGCTTATCTGATGGGCAACAAGGTCACGGTGCAGCCCGGTGTGGTGGTGGACCCCTTCCAGCCGGTGCACCCCACCTTCCTGTATGAGAGCATCTGGTGCCTGGCCGGGTTTGTGATGCTGTATTTCTACATTAAAAAGCGGAAGTTCAACGGCGACATTGCGCTGCGCTACGCCATCTGGTATGGCCTGGGCCGGTTCTGGATCGAGGGCCTGCGCACCGACAGCCTGATGCTGGTGCCTTCCATGGGGCTGCGGGCCTCCCAGCTGCTGGCCGCCGTGGCGGTGGTGGGCGGCCTCATTGCCGAGGTCATCCTGACCCGCCGGGCCAACGGCCGCCCGCTGATGGTGAAGCTTGCCGTCAGCCGGGACAACCGCCTCTTGATGGAAAAGCTGGCCCGCGCCGGGGCGCCGATGCCCACCGTCGAGGGGAGCGAAGCATACGCCGCCCTCTCCCGCCAGGAGTTTGCCCAGCGCACCGAGCGCTACAACAAAGCCCTTGCTGCTGCACTCAAGGAGCAGCTGGACGGTGGAACGGAGAAAAATTCCGGCTGAACAACGCAGATTTCCTCTTGCAATTCGCTTCTTTTTTTGGTATACTATATCAGCCGCATGGTGTGGGCGCCTGAAACGGCCCGTCCGAGGGCCTGCCTTTATGACCAGCGAGTACAATGAAAAGGAATGAAACAAATGTACGCAATCATCGTTACCGGCGGTAAGCAGTACCGCGTGGAGCAGGGCGACATCGTCTACATCGAGAAGCTGGACGTTGAGGCCGACTCCGAAGTGAAGTTCGATCAGGTCCTCGCCGTGGGCGAGGAGGGCTCGGTCAAGGTGGGCGCTCCCGTTGTCGAGGGCGCATCTGTCAGCGCCAAGGTCATCAAGAATGGCAAGGGCAAGAAGCTGAACATCATCACCTATCGCGCAAAGAAGCACAGTGCTCGCCGTATGGGCCATCGTCAGCCCTACACCAAGGTTGAGATCACTGCGATCAAC
>CALXGY010000085.1 GCA_944387955.1 uncultured Faecalibacterium sp.
GTGATCTTGCCGGTGCCGGCGTAGACGCGAACGCGGGCAACGGAATCCTTACGACGACCAGTGCCGTAGAAATAAGGTTTGGTTTCGTACATATTCGATTGCCTCCTTCTTAGAACTCGATCTTCTCAGGCTTCTGGGCAGCGTGAGCGTGCTCAGCGCCCTTGTAGCAGTGCAGACGGGTCAGAGCCTTGGCACCGATGGTGTTGGACGGAACCATGCCCTTGACGGCGTAGGTCATAGCCAGGTTGCTGTTCTCAGCCATCAGCTTCTTGTACTGGACCTTCTTCAGGCCGCCGATGTACAGGCTGTGGGTGATGTGGAACTTCTGCTCCAGCTTCTTGCCGGTCAGAACGGCCTTGTCGCAGTTGATGACGACCACGAAATCGCCGCAGTCCACGTTGGGGGTGAAGTCCACCTTCTGCTTGCCGCGCAGCAGAACGGCAGCCTCGGCAGCGACGCGGCCCAGGGGCTTCCCGGCGGCGTCGAGCAGATACCACTTGCGCTCGACTTCAGCGGGCTTGACGAGAGTAGTGCTCATATCTATTTCCTCCTGATTAGCTTTGGTTGACGATTGGGCGCTCTTTTTGTGCAGCGCGAGTGTCAGTATACCGCATCGGGGACAGGCTGTCAACAGGATTTTTGATTTTTTTCGGCTCAGATTTTTGATGCTCTCAAATTCTCTTGATTTCTCTTGAATCCTCTCAAAATCTCAAATTCGATTTTCTGGTACCGGCAAGGGGCCTGCCGCCGCAGTTTTTTGGCGGCGGCGCTATAAATTTGGGCCGGTTTGTGTTATACTGTGGTGCGAGAGCCTGCACGCAGGCTCCGAGCGAGCTTATATTAAGGAGCGACCATATGTTCAAAAACCGACCCATCTCCCCTTTTTCCTCCTGCCGAAAGGGCGGCTTCGCCCTTCTTGCAGCCAAAGCGGCGGAAAGGGCCAGGGTGTGAGCGATGGGTGAGCAAAAAGCAATGCAGCGTCTGTGCGGGCTGATGCGCAAAGCCGTGCAGGATTATGAGATGCTTTCTCCCGGCGACCGGGTGCTGGTGGGGGTCTCGGGCGGCAAGGACAGCGTGGCCCTGACCATGGGCCTTCTGGCTCTGCGGCAGTACATCGGCTTCGATTTCGAGATCCGGGCCGTGACGCTGGACCCCCAGTTCGGCGGGGCCCCGGCGGATTATTCGGTGCTGGAAAGCTTTTTCGCGGCCCAGGGGGTCCCCTACGAGATCCGGCGCACCGACATCGGCCCGGTGGTCTTTGACTACCGGAAGGAGAAAAATCCCTGCGCCCTCTGCGCGAAGCTCCGCCGGGGGGCGCTGCACACCGCCGCCCAGGAGCTGGGCTGCAACAAGGTGGCTCTGGGCCACCACCTGGACGACGCGGTGGAGACCTTTTATATGAATCTCTGGCGGGAGGGGCGGCTGGGCTGCTTTTCCCCGGTGACCTACCTGTCCCGGCGGGAGCTGACCCTGATCCGGCCCATGCTGCTGGCCACCGAGTTCGAGGTCACCGCCGCGGTGCGGGAGGCCGGGTTGCCGGTGGTCAAGAGCCGCTGCCCCGCCGACGGCGCCACCGTGCGGGAAGAGACCAAGGAGTTTGTCCGCCAGCGCTGCCGGGAGGACCACGCCTTCCGCCAAAAGGCCCTGAACGCCCTGCAGACCAGCGGTCTGGACGGCTGGCGGCCGCTGCACAGCGGGCGAGGGTCCTACCGCCTCCCGGAGTGAGCCGGGAACTTTTAATAGATAGAGGGAAGCGAGATACTATGATCGAGCGTTTTGAGCGGCACACCTGGGCCGAGATCGACCTGGACGCGCTGCGTCAGAATTTTTTGCAGCTGGTGGAAAAGGCCGGCCCGCTGCCCCTGTGCGCGGTGGTCAAGGCGGATGCCTACGGCCACGGCGCGGTGCAGTGCGCCATGGCCCTGGCCAAAGCGGGGGCGGCAGCCCTGGCGGTGAGCTGCCTGGCCGAGGCGGTGCAGCTGCGCCGGGCGGGGCTTTCCCTGCCCATCCTGATTTTGGGCTACACCGAACCGGCCTTTGCGGCCCAGCTGATCCGGGAAAAGATTACACAGAGTTGTTTTTCGCTGGAATATGCCGAAGTGCTCTCTGCCGCGGCGGTACAAGCCGGAGGGACGGTGCGGGTGCACCTGAAAGCGGACACCGGCATGGGGCGGCTGGGCTTTGGGCTGCGGGCAGACTTTGAAAAGGCCGTCGCCGAGATGCGTTCGGTCTGGGCCCTGCCGGGGCTCGAGGTCACCGGCCTGTTCCAGCATTTTGCGGCGGCGGACGAGGCGGGCGAAGAATCCCTCGCCTACACCGAGGCCCAGCAGCATCTGTTTGTGCGGGCCTACCGGGCGCTGCACCAGGCGGGCTGCGAGCCCCAGGTCATCCACTGCGACAACTCGGCGGCCCTGCTGCTCCACCCGGACTGGCCCGAGGGGCTGCCCCGGGAGCGCTGCATGGCCCGGCCGGGCATTCTGCTTTATGGCTTCGACCCCAGCGACGAGCTGCGCACCGGGCTGTTCCGGCCGGTGATGAAGCTGAAAACCCTCATCAGCCACATCAAATGGGTGGCCCCCGGCGAGACGGTGAGCTACGGGCGGCAGTTCCGGGCCGACCAGCCCACCCGGGTGGCGACCCTCTGCGCCGGGTATGCCGACGGCTATCCCCGGCTTTTGAGCAGCGGCGCGGGGGTGGTGGAGATCCGGGGCCAGGCCTGCCCGGTGCTGGGCCGGGTCTGCATGGATCAGACCATGGTGGACGTCTCCGCCCTGCCGGAGGACCTGCACCCCGGGGAGGAAGCCATCCTCTGGGGCGGCGCAGTCAGCGACAGCGCCGAGACCATCGCCCGCAAAACCGGCACCATCTCTTACGAGGTGCTCTGCGGAGTGTCCCGCCGGGTGCCCCGGCTCTACCTGGAGGGGGGCGCGCCGGTGGCGGCGGAGGATGGCCTCAACGGCTGAACTTTGAGCATCAAGACCCACGGGGCGGCGGCCCCTGTATTTTTCCAAGGGAGGAACACATGGCACAAAAGAACATCCGCAATTTCTGCATCATCGCCCACATTGACCACGGCAAATCCACCCTCTCGGACCGCATCCTGGAGCTGACCAAGAGCGTGGACGAACGCACCATGTCCGACCAGATCCTGGACAACATGGACATCGAGCGGGAGCGGGGCATCACCATCAAGGCCCGAGCCGTGACCATGAACTACACCGCCCAGGACGGGCAGGAATATGTCTTTAACCTCATCGACACCCCGGGCCATGTGGACTTCGCCTATGAGGTGAGCCGGAGCCTGGCCGCCTGCGAGGGCGCCATCCTGGTGGTGGACGCCTCCCAGGGCGTAGAGGCCCAGACCCTGGCCAACACCTATATGGCCCTGGAGCACGACCTGGAGCTGGTGCCGGTGCTCAACAAGATCGACCTGCCCAGCGCCCACCCCGAGGAGGTGGCCCAGGAGGTGGAGGAGGTCATCGGCCTGCCCTGCCTGGATGCGCCCCGCATCTCGGCCAAGACCGGCCTGAACATCGGCGAGGTGCTGGAGCGGGTGGTCTCGGACATCCCGGCCCCCTCCGGCGACCCGGACGCTCCCCTCAAGGCCCTGATCTTCGACAGCGTCTACGACAGCTACAAGGGAGTCATCGTCTACATCCGGGTCTTTGACGGCACGGTCAAGCCCGGCGACACCATCCGGCTCATGGCCACCGGGGCCCAGTTCACCCTGGTGGAGGTGGGCCACATGGGCGCCACCAGCCTCAGCCCCTGCGATTCCCTCTCGGCGGGCGAGGTAGGCTATCTCACCGCCAGCATCAAGACGGTGCAGGATACCCGTGTGGGCGACACCGTGACCCTGGCGGCCGACCCCACCCCCGAGCCGCTGCCCGGCTACCGGCAGGTCAAGCCCATGGTCTTCTGCGGCATCTACCCGGCGGACGGCGCCAAGTACCCCGATCTCAAGGACGCGCTGGAAAAATTGCAGCTCAACGACGCCTCCCTGACCTATGACCTGGAGACCAGCGCGGCCCTGGGCTTCGGCTTCCGGTGCGGCTTTTTGGGCCTGCTGCACATGGAGATCATCACCGAGCGGCTGGAGCGGGAGTTCGACCTGGACCTCATCACCACCACCCCCAGCGTCCAGTACCGGCTGACCATGACCGACGGCAGCGTCCAGATGATCTACAACCCCTCCAGCTACCCCGACCCCTCCCAGATCGCAAAGCAGGAGGAGCCTTTTGTGGACGTCCATCTCTACACCCCCAACGACTATGTAGGCGGCCTGATGGATCTGTGCCAGCAGAAGCGGGGCGAGCTCATCAATATGAAGTACCTGGACGATACCCGGGTGGACCTGCATTACGCACTGCCCCTGGGCGAGATCGTCTATGACTTCTTCGACGCCATCAAGAGCCGCAGCCGGGGCTATGCCAGCTACGACTACGAGTTCAAGGAGTTCCGCCAGAGCGATCTTGTGAAGCTGGACTTCCTGCTCAACGGCGAGCCGGTGGACGCGCTGTCCATGATCGTATTCCGGGACAACGCCTACGCCAAGGGCCGCCGCATCTGCGAAAAGCTGCGGGACAACATCCCCCGGACCCTTTTCGAGATTCCGGTCCAGGCGGCCATCGGCGGCAAGATCATCGCCCGGGAGACGGTCAAAGCCATGCGCAAGGACGTGTTGGCCAAGTGCTACGGCGGCGACATCACCCGCAAGAAAAAGCTGCTGGAAAAGCAGAAGGAAGGCAAAAAGAAGATGCGCCAGCTGGGCTCGGTGGCCCTGCCCAGCGAGGCTTTTACCGCCGTGCTCAAGCTGGACAGCGGGGACAACTGATCCCGGTCGTTTTTTCACACAGCAAAATTTCTTTTTTCAAAAGGAGCTCTGTCTTTGGCTGCTGCCAGGGGCAGAGCTCCTTTTCTTGTCCCGGTCCGCACCCGCCCCAAAGGTCAAAAATGCCAAAGCCTCCCCCGCGCCGCGGGGACCTTATTTTACTGAATAAAAATCACTGTACCGCGTAAGAAAGGAAAAATAAATGTTAAATTTATATGAACGCCAAAGACGCCGAATCCAGAGGATTTTGAGGGGGAAGCGCCTTAAAATTCGTCGGATTGGTGAAAACAATGTACAATTTGCACAAATAACTTTGATAGTTTCATGACAAAGTTCCTTACAGCGATTTGACAAAACGGTCCTGTTCTGCTAAGATAATGCAGCTGCTGAACGATGCAGCGCGCAAAAAGATGCGCAAGTCCCTATACAAAAGATGTAAAAAGCCGCCTTGAGGCGGCGCCCGGCGCGGCCCGGGACAAGGCCGCGATACAGCAGACGGGGGAAGCCGTCTGCGGCAAGATCCAAACTGTAAAAAGAGAGGAGTTGTGTCTTATCACTTCCAGCATGAACAAGAACGAAAAAGCTTCGTCCGGATTCTTTAGCCGGATTCCCCAGCGTGTGCGGGCGGTGCTCGCCCTGGGGCTGTGCCTGATGGTGACTCTGGCTGTGGCCAGCGTGAACCTGCGGCTCACCTATATCACCGACTCCGAGGGCGCGCGTCACCTGATGCTCACCACCGAGAGCGACCCTTCCCGTCTGATGCAGCTGTCCGGCATCGAGGCAGCCGAGGGCGACCGGGTCTATTACACCGCTTTTAACGGCAATCTCGCCACCCTGAACATCGAGCGGGCCTTCACCGTGACGGTGGAAGCCGACGGCCAGGAACTGCCGGTAAAGATGGTCTACGGCACCGTGGCCGATGCGCTGGAGCGCGCAGGGGTCACCCTGGACGCCGACGACTATACCGTCCCCTCCCTGGATTCCCTGGTGGGCATCGGCGACACCATCGAGGTGCACCGTGTGGACTATGTGGAGACGGTCTCCAGCCAGATCATCCCCCACGATACCCAGTATATCTACACCAGCCTGTACTTCCGCAACACCGGCCGCAAGACCACTGTGCAGAGCGGCAAGGACGGTGAGTGCGTGGTCACCAGCCGGGAGCGCTGGGTGGACGGCGAGCTGGAGAACAGCATGGTGGTGGACGTGACCACCACCGTGGAGCCTCAGCACGCGGTCATCAAGACCTACGGCGACGGCGCGCCGGTCTCTTCTCTGACCGGCCCCGACGGCACCACCAATCCCCCCACCTCCTATACTCAGGTGCTCACCGGCAAGGCCACCGGCTACTACTCCAAGAGCGGCCGCGGCGCTTCCGGCCTGGGCCTCGGGTACGGCACCGTGGCGGGGGACCCGGGTGTGATCGCCTACGACACCCTGCGGTACATCGCGTCCACCGACGGTGAGGTCGTCTACGGCTATGCAGTGGCCACCGATACCGGCATCGCCCTCCAGAGCGGCGAGGTGCTGGTGGACCTGTTCTATGAAACCTATGCTGAATCGGTCATCAACGGCGCGATTCAGGTCAACGTCTACGTCGTAGGCTGATGAGCCTGCGGCCGGGCCGGGCCTCTACGGGTCGGCCCTTCTTTTTATACTGCTTTTTTTGCTGCGGAATATTCATGATATTCACGCAGGCAGGCCAAAATATACAGATGTTTTGCCTCGTTTCCGGTCCAGACCGGAGACGGGGCTTTTTTACGTTTTGGCGAAAAAAAGTCCTTCTTTTGGAGATTTTCCTCTTTCCTCTTTTTCGGGGAAAAACCACCCTCGTCTTTCTTTCGGGCAGGCCGGGGATCGTTACTCTTCTGTCATCTTCGCCTAGAATAAATGTAAAAATTTGTATAATTTGTCCGGTTCATCTTTTTTGTATCAAAAGATTATGGTACATTTTCCAGAAAAGCCTTGAAAATCCATTATGAATTGTTTAATATAAAGAGGTAAATGGTGTGGGCAAAGTCGGCCCGCACAGGGAGGAGTTGCGTATGAAACCGACGGAGGAAAAGATCCGGGACAATTCGGCGGATTTGCCGGTATATCTGTATAAACAGGGCAATAACTGCGAAGCTTATCGCTTTTTCGGCGCTCATCTGACCGAGCGCGCCGGTGAACCGGGCGTTGTATTCCGGGTCTGGGCTCCCCACGCCACCGCCGTGAGCGTTGTGGGTGATTTCAACAGCTGGAAGCCCGGCAGCCACCCCATGGCCCGGCTGGAATGCGGCGACATCTGGGAGCTGTTTATCCCAGGCTTTAAAGAGGGCGGCGTTTACAAATATTGTGTCACGACCCGCGCAGGGGACCTGGTCTTCAAGGCCGATCCCTACGCCTTCCACGCCGAGATGCGGCCGTCCAACGGCAGCAAGGTGTATAACCTCGAGGGCTATACCTGGAACGACGGCGACTGGCAGGCCGCTCAGAAAAAGAAGGACCCCATCAACGGGCCCATGAACATCTACGAGATGCACGCCGGCGGCTGGAAGCAGAAGGAGGACGGTACCCTCTATACCTACTCCGAGCTTGCGGATCTGCTGGTGCCCTACATCACCGATATGGGCTATACCCATGTGGAGCTGCTGCCGGTGATGGAATATCCCTTTGACGGCAGCTGGGGCTACCAGGTGTCGGGCTACTTTGCCCCCACCAGCCGCTACGGCACCCCCAAGGACTTTATGGCCTTTGTGGATAAGCTGCATCAGGCCGGCATCGGGGTCATCATGGACTGGGTGCCCGCCCACTTCCCCAAGGACCAGTTCGGCCTGTACATGTTTGCCGGCGCGCCCTGCTACGAGGACCCGAACCCCCGCCGCGGCGAGCACAAGGAATGGGGTACCATGGTCTTTGACTTCGGCCGCAACGAGGTGCAGAGCTTCCTGATCTCCAGCGCTCTGTACTGGCTGGAGCAGTACCACATCGACGGCCTGCGGGTGGACGCGGTGGCCTCGATGCTCTACCTGGACTACAACCGCCGGGACGGCGAGTGGGAGCCCAACAAGAACGGCGGCAAGGAGAACCTGGAAGCGGTGGCCTTCCTGCGCAAGCTCAACAACACCATTCTGGGCCGCCACCCCGAAAAGTATATGATCGCAGAGGAGTCCACCGCCTGGCCTATGGTCACAAAGCCGGCTGCGGACGGCGGCCTCGGGTTCAACTTCAAGTGGAACATGGGCTGGATGAACGACATGCTCAGCTACATGAAGACCGACCCGCTCTTCCGCTCGGGCAACCACAACAAGGTCACCTTCAGCTTCTTCTACGCCTTCAGCGAGAACTTCGTGCTTCCCATCAGCCACGACGAGGTGGTCCACGGCAAGTGCAGCCTCATCAACAAGATGCCGGGAGACTATGAGGCGAAGTTTGCGAACCTGCGCACCTTCTACGCCTACATGATGGCCCACCCGGGCAAGAAACTGCTGTTCATGGGCCAGGAGTTCGGCCAGTTTGTAGAGTTCAACGAGGCAAAGCCGCTGGACTGGGTGCTGCTGGGCTACGACAAGCATGTGCAGCTGCAAAACTATGTCAAGACCCTGAACCGCTTCTATCTGGATCACCCCGCCTTCTGGCAGGTGGATTACAGCTGGGAGGGCTTCCAGTGGGTGGTGCCGGACGACCATCAGCAGAGCGTGGTGGCCTTCCTGCGCAAGGATACCGCAGGCAAGCAGATCCTCATCATCTGCAACTTCAACCCCGTTCTGCGTGAGAACTACACCATGGGCGCGCCGGTATCGGGTACTTATAAAGAGCTGCTGAACAGCGACGATGTGGCGTTCGGCGGCGCAGGTACCGAGCACAACAAGACGGTGCGCAGCAAAAAGAAGCCGCTCCACGGGTTCGACCAGAGCATCACGGTCACCCTGCCCCCCATGAGCGCGCTGTACTACGAAGTGCCGGTCAAGCGTGTGCGCAAGACCACTGCCGATAAACCCGCCGCTGAAAAAGCTGAAAAGACCGCCAAGACCGCAAAGACGGCCAAGACGGAAAAGGCAGCCAAGACCACGGCCAAAAAGACGGGAGAAAAGGCTCCGGCCAAGCGCACCTGCAAGACCAAGGCCGCCGGAGCCGAGGAGGGTGAAAAGGCTCCGGCCAAGCGCACCCGGAAACCCAAGGCGGAAAAGACCGCCGAATAATGTCCGCGGGCCTCACCCGGCCCAGACCGACTTCTTTTAGGTTGATTTCGCCCCTCAATGCAAGGGGGGCGCAAAACAAAAGGGGAGAATAACATTATGGCAAAAGAAATCGTGGCAATGATCCTTGCCGGTGGACGTGGCTCGCGTTTGTACGCGCTGACACAAAAGACGGCAAAACCCGCGGTGTCCTTCGGCGGCAAGTACCGCATCGTGGACTTCCCGCTGTCCAACTGCGTGAACTCCGGCATCGACACCGTAGGCATCGCAACTCAGTATCAGCCCCAGAAGCTGAACGAGTACATCGGCAACGGCCAGCCCTGGGATCTGGACCGTCTGTACGGTGGCGTGCATGTGCTGCCCCCGTACCAGAAAGCCACCGGCTCCGACTGGTACAAGGGCACCGCGAATGCGATCTACCAGAATATCAACTTTATCGACCGGTATGAGCCCAACTACGTGGTTATCCTGTCCGGCGACCATATCTATAAGATGGACTACGGCAAGATGCTGGACTTCCATAAGGAGAAGGGTGCCGACTGCACCATCGCCGTTATGGAGGTGCCCTGGGAAGAGGCCAGCCGTTTCGGCATCATGACCGCCGACGAGAACGGCACCATCACCAAGTTTGAGGAGAAACCCAAGGAGCCCAAGAGCAATCTGGCCAGCATGGGTATCTACATCTTCACCTGGGAGAAGCTGCGCAAATTCCTCACCGAAGATGAAGCGGATCCCAACAGCGAGAATGATTTTGGCAAGAACATCATCCCCAACATGCTGAACGCGGGCGAGAAGATGGTCGCGTATGCTTTCGAGGGTTACTGGAAAGACGTGGGCACCATCGACAGCCTGTGGGATGCCAATATGGACCTGCTGAATCCCAACGTGGCGCTGGATGTGTGGGATGACAGCTGGAAGATCTACTCTCGTACCTCCGGTCTGCCCGGTCACAAGATCGGCAGCAAGGCTGTGATCGATAACAGCATGATCACCGAAGGCTGCCGCGTGGACGGTACCGTAATCCAGAGCGTTCTGTTTGACAATACCCGTGTGGCGGAAGGTGCTACCGTCGAGGCGTCCATCCTGATGCCCGGCTCGGTGGTGGAGCCCGGTGCCTGCGTGCGCTACTCCATTATTGCGGAAAATGTGGTGGTAAAGCGCGGCGCCATGGTGGGCGTGCGTCCTGAGGACATGGACGACATCACCAAGTGGGGCGTAGCGGTTGTCGGCGAGGGTATCACCGTCGGCGCAGGTGCCAAGATCGGCCCCAAGGCTATGGTGGTCAAAGACGTGAAGGAGGGCGAAGAACAATGGTAAATTCTACTTCAAACGCGCTGGGCGTCATCCTGCCCAACGCAGGTGATAACCTGGTGCCGGAGCTGGTGGAAAAGCGCACAATGGCGTCCATCCCCTTTGCCAGCCGGTACCGCATGATCGACTTTGTGCTGTCCAGCATGGTAAATGGCGGCATCACCAACGTGACCGTCATCGTAAAGAAAAACTACCATTCCCTGATGGACCATCTGGGCAATGGCCGCGAGTGGGATCTGACCCGCAAGCTGGGCGGCCTGAACATTGTGCCTCCCTACGCCCAGTCCACCGTTAAGATGTACAACGGCCGTGTGGAAGCGCTGGCCAGCATTCTGGAATTCCTGAAAAACCAGAAAGAGAAGTATGTGGTACTGAGCGAGGCCAGCACTGCCTTCAACTACAACTTCAAGGAACTGATTGCCGCCCATGTGGCCAGCGGCGCCGACGTGACCATGCTGTACGAGCGCCGGGAGATCCCCGAAGGCTGCAAGAACGACAATCATACCATTAAGCTGCAGGACGGCCGTGTGGTGGAACTGCTCACCAACGACTACCGTCCCGGTGTGCAGAACCTGTCCATGGACGTGTACATTGTGGAGCGTGAGACCCTGATCACCATGGTGCAGGACGCCACCAGCCGCGGTCTGGTCTATTTCGAGCGGGATATCCTGTCCCGCAACCTGCAGCTGCTCAATGTGCAGGGCCTGGAATACAAGGGCTACACCGCTCATATCACCAGCATGAAGAGTTATTTCGACGAGAATATGCGCCTGCTGGATGAGGCCAACCTGGACCAGCTGTTCCCGGTCGGCAAACCCATCTACACTAAGGTGCGGGACGATGCCCCCACCCGTTACGCCATGGATGCCAAGGTGAAGAACTGCATGGTGGCGGACGGTTGCGTGATTGAGGGTGAAATCGAAAACTGCGTGCTGTTCCGCGGCGTGCGGATTCGCAAGGGCGCTAAGGTCAAGAACTGCGTGCTCATGCAGGATACCGTGGTGGAGCCGGGCGCTACCCTGGAATATGTGGTCACCGATAAGCGCGTCAAGGTTACGGCCGACAAGAACCTGTGCGGCACCGATACCTTCCCGGTTTACGTGGCCAAGGGACAGACCGTATAAACCCTGCCAAAAGGTGTCGGCCTGACCGGAGGCCGCCCTTTTCTCCCCAGGGGCGGGAGCCGCCTCGGCTCCCGCCCCCTCCCTCTATAATCCTGATCAAGGAGGAGACACATGAGAGTTCTTTTTTGCGCCAGTGAGGCTAATCCGTTCGCCGCGTCCGGCGGCCTGGGCGATGTGGCCGGCAGCCTGCCCAAGGCGCTGGTTCGCTCCGGTGTAGACTGCCGCGTGGTCATGCCTCTGTATGAGACCATGAAATACCGCGATCGTCTGAGCTTTGTCACCAATTTCAGTGTGCCGGTGGGCTGGCGCAGCCAGTACTGCGGCCTGTTTACCTGCGAGTATGAAGGCGTAACCTTCTACTTCCTGGACAATGAGTATTACTTCAAACGCGGCAGCCTGTACGGCTTCTACGACGATGCGGAACGGTTCGCATTCTTCAGCCGCGCCATCATGGAGATGCTCTTCTACACCGACTTCACCCCGGATGTGATCAACTGCAATGACTGGCAGACCGCCCTGACCCCGGTATACCTGAACCTGTATTACCGGCATCTGGACAAGTTCAGCCGGATCAAGACGGTTTTCACCATCCACAATATCCAGTATCAGGGCAAATACGGCCTGGACATCCTGGAAGAAATCTGCGGTATCGGCCGCAAGGATGCGCATATTGTGGAGTATGACGGCTGCGCCAACTTCATGAAAGGCGCCATTGAGGTCAGCGACCGGGTCAGCACTGTCAGCCCCACCTATGCGGGCGAGATTCTGGATCCCTGGTTCAGCCATGGCCTGGACGGTCTGCTGCGTCAGCGCCAGCATAAACTGTGCGGCATCCTGAACGGCATCGACGTGGACAGCTACAACCCGGAAACCGACCCCAACATCCCGGCTCATTACAACGCCGATACTTTCCAGGAAGGCAAGCTGGCCTGCAAAAAGCAGCTGATCGAGCGCTTTGGCCTGGATGACGACGGCAGCCCCATCATGGCGATGGTCACCCGTCTGGTAGGCCATAAGGGTGTGGATCTGGTCAAGAGCGTGGCCGAGGGCCTGCTCCAGCAGGGGATTCAGCTGGTGGTGCTGGGCAACGGCGAGTATGCCTATGAGTCCTTCTTCAGCGATCTGTGCGGCCGTCATCCCGGCCGTGTGGGCGTGTACATCGGCTTTGTGCCGCCGCTGGCCCGTCAGATCTACGCCGGCGCGGATATCTTCCTGATGCCCTCCAAGTCCGAACCCTGCGGCCTGGCCCAGATGGTAGCCTGCCGCTATGGTACCATCCCGGTGGTGCGTGCTACCGGCGGCCTGCGGGATTCCATCCAGGATTCCGGCGATGGCAAGGGCAACGGGTTTGTCTTCCAGCAGTACAGCGCCCATGACCTCTACGAGGCCTGCTGGCGCGCCAAGGAAGGCTACTGGCAGAAAGAGGGCTGGCCTGTTCTGGTCAAGCGCGCGATGCAGTGCGATTTCAGCTGGAACGTTTCCGCCCGCTCCTATGTGGAGATGTACGAGCAGGTCATGAACCTGTGGTGATTTTTGTGCCCAACGCAATCATGACATAAGAAAACGGCCATGCTGCATTTCTGCGGCGTGGCCGTTTTGTGCCTGCAGGCAGAAGCCGACATTTTTAAAATTTACCGGAATATCTGTAAGAAACGCTTCCCCGTTCCGGTCTGCTATAGATAAGGAGGGAATGCGCATGGATGAAATCGTGTCGCTTCTGTGGCAGCGCGACGAACAGGCATTGTCGCTTCTGGAAAACCGGTACAGCGGATTTTGCCGCCGGATCATAGCCGGCCTGCTGGACAGTGTCCAGGACGGGGAAGAAGTGCTGAATGATGTATGGCTCCGGGTATGGAACGGGATTCCGCCGGCCAGGCCGAAATATTTCCGGGCATATCTGGCCAAAACAGCCCGCAATACGTCCCTGCGGTACCTGGAGCGGGCACAGGCGCAAAAACGCAGCGGAATCACCGTGCTGTTGGATGAACTGGCCGAATGTATTCCGGATCAGACAACCCGCCAGCCGCTGGATTCGGTTCAGATTCGGGACCTGCTCAACCGTTTTGTTGCCTCGCTTCGCACAGAAGAGCGGGAAATCTTTCTGCAGCGATATTTTTTCGGGGCCAGTATCCAGGAAATTGCCGCAGCCCGGCAATACTCGGAAAACCGGGTCTCGGTTTCCCTGCACCGAACGCGGAATAAGCTGCGCGATTTTTTGGAAAGGGAGGGGTATTCCGCATGAGTGAGTACGATCT
>CALXGY010000086.1 GCA_944387955.1 uncultured Faecalibacterium sp.
AAAAGGTGGCCGGGAGTTTGTCTTTGTCCCAGGTGATACCGTGATCCTTGGCTGGGAGGGCTTTGCCCAAGGGATGGACAAGGCTAACCTAGAGGAACGGGCGGAACTCTTTGCAGAAATCGAATACGAGGGCACTGCGGAGGATTTTCTAAGGCAAGGCATGGCTCCGGTACGCCAGGTGACCATCGGCCCCATGCTGGTGGGCCGCAAGCTGGAGGAAATCGGCTGGGAAAGCGTACCCATGGGCGACCCCCGCATCACCGCCCACCCGGACTGGCTGGAAAGCTTGCAGAAGTGGGCGGGCCGCAACGGACAAAGCTTTGAGATACACGAAACGGTCCGCTTTGAACGCAACGGCGATGGCTGGCGGGCGTGGCTGTGCCATCCGGTGACCTACCCGAAATTTCTGCTGTCCCTGGTATGGGAGCTGACAGCCACCCTTCCGACGTCGGACGAGTGGGCCTATCTGGCCGGCGGCGGATGCCGCACCCTGTTTCCCTGGGGGGATGGGCTGGACTACTCCATGCATCTGCACCACTTTGAAAGCGAGGAGGATCAGGGCAAGCCATACGACATGGAGCAGCCCAACTTCTTCGGCCTGTCCATCGCCTATGACCCTTATAAGCGGGAGTTGGTGGACGGGAAAACATTGACCACCTGCGGCGGCGACGGCGGCTGCAATATCTGCGGCGGGCTGGGGCCTTTGCTTGGTTATTTGCCTTGTTCCCCTCACTGCAAACCGGAGGTTCGGGAGGATAACGAGATCCACAATGATTATGACTTTTTTCGCCCGGTGATCCGGGTGAATCGAGAAATAAAATTTCAATGAAACCAGGAGGATAAAACTATGGGATTTTTCAGCAAACTGTTTCAAGGCCCCCAGCCTGACATGGAAAAAAGCAATGCAAACCGGCAGAAGATCCGCGAATTGTTTGATCAGGCGGTGGAAAACGGCAGCTCCTACCGGCTCATTGTGGGCTACACCGAAGATGTCAGCCGCTTCAACTATGGCTTTGTACATGGCAGCAAAACCAAAATTGGCAACCTTATTGTAGGGTGGAACGAAGCTGCCCAGACCATTGTGACCCTTCCCACCGTGCCGGATCTCTCTGGCTGCGGGAGCCCCACCTGTTACCGCCGGGATGAAATTTACAAAGCATACCGCAATAAATATCCCACAGATGCCTTCATCATTTATCCGGACCGCAGCAGCTATATTGGCATCAATGCCTATGAGTGGCTGGACGACGAAAGCCTTTATATCTATCTGGAGCAGAAAGAAGAACTGGAAGCTTTCACCGCATTCTTTATGAATCAGTTTGCCAAAAAATAAGGCCGGTACAAAGAAAAAAGGAGATGCTGAAAAGGAGAATTTGGTATGGAATTACTGAAACAATGCCAGCAATGGTTTGAACATAATGAAACCCAGAAGGTGATCGACGCCCTGGAGGCCATCCCCGCCGGGGAGCGCACCCCGGAACTGGACAGTGAACTGGCTAAGGCATATATTGCCGTTGCAGAGATAGGCCAGCGGGAGCTTTTTGAAAAGGCGCTGGAACTTCTGGTTCCCCATGAGGAGTATTTTGCGGGCGATCACTGCTGGAATTACCGAATCGCCTCGGCCTATTACTATCTGGATGAGGAAGGCCCCGCCCTGCGTTACTTTGAAAAAGCTCTGAAAGCCCGCCCTGGAGACAAAGACACCCAGGAGTACATAGAGGACTGCCGCCGTCGTCTAGCCCTGCCCCGGTTTGAAAAAAACTTCCGGGAACGGACACAGGAAGCATGGGCAGCCTTTGCTCAGGTTGAAGCAGAGTTGCGCCAGATCATGGACACCGACAAAAACCGCCGGCGCGGTGAGGAACTGATTGAAAAGTGCGGCAGCGCCCTGAAAACTGCCCTGCGGGATACCTCCTTTGAGCTGGGCTTCAATGGTGAAAAGTATGAACTGATTCTCAGCCCGGAGGGCATCCGCTCCCGCCTGTTCCCTCTGGTATACTTTCAGCAGCAGGCCCCGGAATCGGTACGAAAACACTGGAATATCTGGGTGGGACGTCAGCCCTCCAAAGACTTTACGCTGCGGGCCGGAGATATCCAAGTTCGCGCTGAAGATGTGCAGATGTGGGCAGAGAAAACAGAGGATCAGCGGGTGAGTCTAGTCCTTTGCTGTGAAAAGCTGACGCCGATTTTGAAAGAGAACAC
This sequence comes from uncultured Faecalibacterium sp., assembly GCA_944387955.1. Lineage (GTDB taxonomy): Bacteria > Bacillota > Clostridia > Oscillospirales > Ruminococcaceae > Faecalibacterium. The sequence continues at coordinate 2,203 of CALXGY010000086.1, forward strand.
AGACAAGGTCTGGTGGGCCCTCTCTATGCTGGTGGATCAAACCATCGGAGAAGTTTCCGCTATCGCCTTTGTTGCTGGGTTTGATGTTTATGCTCAGCCAAAAGACGAACCGGCCAAGCTCCTTTCCCAGCTGCCGGAGCTGCTGCAAGACATGGGACTCTCTCTTTGGAGGGATGGCAGCGACTATCTGGAAAATAGTTTCCTTGCCTATGAACTGGAACCGGTAAAAGACCCGGAAGCCGACTGGCGGCTGGATGTTTATACCGGCACCTGCCGCCTGCCGGTGCTCATCAACGACTATATGTCCGCTCGCAGTGATGCGGTGGACGAGTACCACAAGGACGGCATTGCTGCTGGATTTTTCCTGTACCCGCTGTCTGGATTTACCGGCGAGGAGCGAATTAAGGCCGTTCTGGACTTCCGGGATGACCTGCAAAAGGCCATTCTGCAGGACACAGGAGCGGAAGCCGTAATCTTCTTGGGCGGGGCCACCGGCTTGTATCACGGATATCTGGATTTCATCGCCTGGGATCTGCCTGCTGTGCTGACAGCAGCGCAGGCATTCTTTGAAAAAAGCGGCCTGCCCTGGGCCCACTTCCATACCTTCCGACGGGATGTGGGCGGTGTGCCTTTGCTGGACGAGAAGGAACCGGAGCCTGATATTCACGAGGATACGGGTTCTCTGCTCTCGGCAGAAGATATTGAAATACTGGCATCCTTTGACGAAGGGACTTCCGGTTATTTCTGGAGAATGCTCCAATGGCTGGAGGATTTCATCAAAAACGGCGTGGAAGAAGGAAAATTCAGCGAAAAACAGGCCCATGAGGATTTGCAGATCGCCCTCTGGTACGCTTTCGCCTGCCTTAACCTGGACGATTACATCCACTACTACCGCGCTGCGGAATGGATGAAGGATTCGGAGAAAAATGCTGCGGGCTGCGGCACCTGGTACTACCGGTACTCTGTGGCGCTGATGTACTGCGGCAGGCTGGAAGAAGCTCTGGACTATGCAGAAAAGGGGGCCAGAGAAGAACCGGACTACCCTTGGATCTGGCTGCAAGTGGGCAAGCTGCGGGCGCATTTTGGGGACAAAGCCGGGGCGCTGGATGCTGTTAAGCAGGGATTAAAGCTGGAACCGGGGGATTATGAGTTCATGACAATGAAAAAAGAAATCGAAGCCGGAGCAACCCTCGAACAGATGCTGTGCCACTGGATCAGCCCCGATGCCGATCAGGCCCTCCAGCAGGGACAGGACGAGGACGCGGAGGATAAACAGCGCACCCTGGCCTGCATCCGAGTAAACGAAGCGGGCCTCACCGAATTTTATGAGCTGTTCCATCCGGAGCGGTATGGCTATGAGAAAAATGCTCCCTGCTGTGAATTCCAATATCCAGTGAAGGAACAGTTTGTGGAGCTTTCCTTCCGCATGAACGAAGCCGGACTCTCCAAGATGGGAACCGACTGGCTGCGGCAGCTGAAAGAGCATCTGGACAGTGGGGAATGGCTGACCCACATCCCTGAAGGGGAGCCGGAAGGAACTTTGGCTGCCGTATTTGTGGAGCAGAACCGCCGCATCAGCCTTGTCTATCAGCAGCCGGGAGAGGATCAATATTTTCAGATTTTCCTGAATCCAGACGGAACAAAGGCGGACGCCATCTGGTCCTCAGCAAAAAATGGTTCGCCGGAAGTTTATACAGAGGATGAGATGTCTGCGGTGGAGCAGCACATCAAGAACACCTTTGGAGAGTTTGAGAATGTGTTCCATGAGCTGGTTTCCCCCGACATCCATGTGGACATCTGTGTAGTTCCGCCTTCTGAGGAAAGGGACTACTATACATTGGTGACGATGGGCATGGGGGCTCACCGGATGAATGTGCCGCAGGAACTGGCGGAATACAAGCTGGAGCGGGCGGAGCTGGCCATCGCTCTGCCGCCGGAATGGAAACTGGACGAGGAATCCCTGAAGGAAGAACGGTGGTATTGGCCCGTTGGCCTTTTGAAGGTGCTGGCCCGTCTGCCCATTGCAGAGGACACCTGGCTGGGATTTGGCCACACCATGGACAAGCAATCGCCCTTTGCAGAGAACACAGAGCTCTGCGGCGCACTTCTGGTAGGCCCGCAGGATATTGTCTGGACAGGCGGAGAGGTCTGCATTTTGCCCGGCGGCGAGGAGGTCAACTTCTATCAGGTAATTCCTCTCTATCGGAACGAATTGAAGTATAAACTGGAGCATGATGCGGACGCTCTGCTGGAAAAGAT
>CALXGY010000087.1 GCA_944387955.1 uncultured Faecalibacterium sp.
TCGGGTTGCCGTTGCCTGAATTTTCGGCGGGCCTTGGTGCGGCCCTTGAAAATTCAGACGGCGGCCCCAACAATCTCTCCCTTAATCCGCCGCAGGCGGCGGTCGAGATTGTTGCAAAAGGAGTTACCTTAGCAGATAACTGTATTGAAGCTATTATAGGCAGAACCATTCACCAAACAGCATCAATACATTTTGAATCTAAGGTGACTCCCTCAGGCTCGCTTTGCTCGCCAGCTCCCTCGAAGAGGGAGCCTGGTCAGGCAGTGCAAACCGCGGGCCATTTTGCAACAGCCCCTTTCTCTGTTGGTTACAGAAAGATTACCGGCGGTTCAGAGTGAGGTAGATGTTCATGGCCTCCTCGTCACGCAGAACATAAGACCAGTAGTTGATCACATCATTCAGCAGCTTTTTCATAGGTATATAACCTCCAAATGGTTCCTTGAATTCTTGATTTACGCCTCTTGGGCGATTTCCCACCACGTTGGCGCTCCGGCCATACGGGACGCTGTTTTGGAAGCCTCCTTGCCTCCCTCAAGCGCAGCGCTAGTATACAACACAAAAAAATAACGGGCAAGAGCAAAACATGCCAAACAAATTTGACCTTTCTGCCTCTGAAATAGAAAAATTGGAGAAATTTCAAAAGCGGAATAAAAAGTTGCACAGTTTCTCTTAAAGAAGCAGAAGTCTATTGTATACAACTTGCAAATCGGATGGGACTTTCGTATAAAAATAACGTTGCTAAAAGAGAAAATTTTTTGTATTCAAATCATAAACTTTTTGCAGCGACCCGCAAAAGCTTCTGAATTTCTCCTGTAATAGCTGCTTTTAAACAAAAAAGGCCCCGGCCGCCTTCCCCAAAGGGCAGACGGCCGGGGCCGGTGATGGATCTGCAAAATCCGCTCAAGAGGGATTCAATCAGTCCAGTTCTTTTTTGCAGTGGGCCAGCGCAGCGGCGATGACCGCGTCCATGTCGTAGTAGCGGTACTCGCCCAGACGGCCGCCGAACTGCACCTGAGATTCCTTCTGGGCCAGCTCTTGATACTGGGCGCAGAGGGCATTGTTCTTCTGGTCGTTGACCGGGTAGTAGGGCTCATCCCCCAGCTTCCACTCGGTGCTGTATTCCCGGCTGATGATGGTCTTGGGCAGCGGTTTGCCCTCGTCATCCAGGCCGAACTGGAACCACTTGTGCTCGATGATCCGGGTCCAGGGGGTCTCCCGGTCGGTGTAGTTGACTGCGGCGTTGCCCTGGAAGTTGGGCATATCCAGCAGCTCGTTCTCAAAGTGGACCGAGCGGTATTCCAGTGCCCCCAGCGAATAATTGAAGTAGCGGTCGATGGGCCCGGTGTAGAGCACCTTGTCGGCCAAAGCGTCCAGCTCGGCCTTGTTTTCCATATAATCCACTCCCAGCCGGACCTCGATGCCCTTGAGCATGGCCTCCACCATCTTGGTATAGCCGCCGATGGGAATGCCCTGGTACAGAGCGTTGAAATAGTTGTTGTCGAAGGTCAGCCGCACCGGCAGACGCTTGATGATAAAGGGGGGCAGCTCCCGGCAATCCCGGCCCCACTGCTTTTCGGTGTAGCCCTTGACCAGCTTTTCGTAGATGTCCCGGCCCACCAGCGAGATGGCCTGCTCTTCCAGGTTCTGGGGCTCGCCGGTGATCTCGGCCCGCTGCTCCTCGATCTTGGCCTGGGCCTCGGCAGGAGTGGTGACCCCCCACATCTTATTGAAGGTGTACATGTTGAAGGGCATGGAGTACAGCTCCCCGTGGTAGTTGGCCACCGGAGAATTGGTGAACCGGTTGAAAACCGCGAACCGGTTCACATAATTCCACACTTCCGCGTTATTGGTGTGGAAAATGTGAGCGCCGTACTTGTGAACGTGGATGCCTTCGGTGGTCTCGGTGTAGACGTTGCCTGCAATGTGGTCCCGCTTTTCCACCACCAGGACCGAATAGCCGCGCACAGCGGCTTCGTGGGCGAATACAGCGCCGTACAGGCCTGCGCCCACCACCAGATAATCATAATGCTTGCTGCTCATAAACACAAGCCTCCCTGCGCTCAGTTGAATTTGACAAACCGGCGGGCCAGGCGATAGCAGCCCAGCACCAGCTTGCGGGAACCCGGCCCTCTCAGGTTGGTCAGGCCGCCGACGCTCAGCCGCATGGCGCGGTAGATATTGGGGGCGGTGTTCTCTTTGAGGTACTTCCACAGCTCATCCCGCTTGCCCATGGCTTCGGCGCTGCCGTCCAGCAGGAGGAAGATGTCGCTGACCGCCATCATCATGGACAGATACTGCTTCATGTACCGGCGCAGCTTGTTCTGCTCCGCAGGCAGGGCGTTGAGGTCCTGACAGTCGATCATGTACTTGGTGACCCGCAGCTGCTGGTCCACCCGCTTGACCATGACGCTCTCGTTGACGCTCTGGTCCGCCCGGCCGATGTAGTAGTGGTACAGATCCACATCCATATAATAGATGGTCTTGACGTAGGGCAGCGGCTGGTAGACAAAGATGTTGTCCACATAGAAGGTGTGCTTGGGCAGCACCATGCCGCAGCGCCGCAGCACCTCGGTGCGGTAGATCACCGAGTGCATCAGCAGGTTCTGGTCGGGGCGGAAGGGCCGCATGTGGGACCAGCTGAACATCCGGTTGGTGGGCAGGGCGTTGGTGTAGCGCACCGTGTGGGCGGTGCCCTCGTCGGTGTGATCATACACATAGTTGCAGATCATCAGATCCAGCACCCGGCCCCGCTCCACCATCCGGCGCAGCTGGCCCAGCACCTTGGCCAGACAGTCGGGGTCCAGCCAGTCGTCGCTGTCCACGACCTTGTAATAGAGGCCGCGGGCGTTGCGGATGCCCTGGTTCACGCCCTCTCCGTGGCCGCCGTTTTCCTGGTGGATGGCCCGCACGATGGTGGGGTACTTTTCGGCGTATTCGTCGCAGATGGCAGGGGTCTCATCCTTGGTGGAGCCATCGTCCACCAGGATGATTTCGGCCGCCTCGCCGGCGGTCAGCAGAGTCTCGACGCAGTGCCGCATATAGGCAGCAGAGTTGTAACAGGGGACAGCAAAGGTGATCAACTTCTCAGTCATAAGGATAGGCCGACCTTTCTATTTATACGTTGGTTCGGTTTTGCCCGCAGGACAGCCCGCAGACAAAAAAGCGCCTCTGCGGCCGGTTTTTACCGACACGATAGGTCAGTTTAATTATACTATGAAAAGCCAAAACCTTCAACCTTCAGCCAAAAAAGGACCAAAAAGATGGGAGAAAAAAGAAAACCCCCGGCCTTCTGGCCGAGGGTTTTCAGGCTGGAGCTGCTATCCAGATTTGAACTGGAGACCTCATCCTTACCAAGGATGCGCTCTACCAACTGAGCTATAGCAGCACGGAACCGCGAGGAGTATTATAGCACAAGGAATGGGATTTGACAAGAGGAAAAATCAAATTCTTTTTGTTTTTCAGAAATTTTTCTGCTCTGCTGCCTGCCGGGAGCCGAGGAAAAAGAGAAAAAAGTAAAATTGTGCTGCTCCTGCGTGAAAAAAATTCTGTCTTTTGGGCGGAAATTGTGTTACTATTAAGTGGGATACATCTTCTCTGCAAAGGAAAATTCCCGTACAGGGTCCCCCTTTTGCAGAGGAACCATCGGAGAAAAATGTTTAGGAGGAAAAACAAGGATGCAGAAAAATGTGCTGGATACCGATCTGACGGGCAAGGTCGCGGTGGTCACCGGAGCGGGCGGAGTGCTCTGCTCGGATATGGCCAAGGTGCTGGCCCGGGCAGGCGCCAAGGTGGCGCTGCTCAACCGCACCGTCTCCAAGGCCCAGGTTTTTGCGGATGAAATCGTGGCCGAGGGCGGTATTGCCAAGGCTTACAGCTGCAACGTGCTGCAGTACGACAGCTGCAAGGCGGCCGCCGATGCGGTGCTCACCGATTTCGGCCCCTGTGATATTCTGGTCAACGGTGCAGGCGGCAACCACCCCATGGCCACCACCGACAAGGAATACTATGAGCCGGGCGACATCGAGAACGAGGCGGTGCGCAGCTTCTTCGATCTGGCTCCCGAGGCGGTGACCAACGTCTTTGACCTGAACTTCCTGGGCACCATCCTGCCCACCCAGGCCTTTGTGCGTCAGATGCTGGGCCGGGAAGGCTGCTGCATCGTCAACATCTCCAGCATGAACGCCTATACTCCGCTGACCAAGATCCCCGCCTACTCGGGCGCCAAGGCTGCGGTCACCAACCTGACCCAGTGGCTGGCGGTCCACTTCTGCCACCAGGGCATCCGGGTCAATGCCATTGCTCCCGGCTTCTTTGCCGCAGGGCAGAACAAAAAGCTGCTCTACAATGAGGACGGCACCCCCACCGCCCGCACCGGCAAGATTCTGGCCGCAACCCCCATGGGCCGGTTCGGCGAGAGCGAAGAGCTGGAGGGCACGCTGCTGTTCCTGGTCAATGAAAAGGCGGCCGGATTCATCACCGGCGTCTGCATCCCGGTGGACGGCGGCTTCTCGGCCTACTCCGGGGTCTGAACGACCGATCCTTTTGCAAAGAGCGTCCGCTTCGGCGGGCGCTTTTTGCTGTTTTCGGTCCGGGAAGGAAAGGCAAAAAAAGGCGGCCTTTTCGCGTCGCTGCGCAGGAGTTTTGGTTGACATACGAGCAGCATCCTATTATAATAGATTGGTCAAAATGGCATTCGTGCGCGGCTTTGGCCGCCAATCATTGGATAAAAGGAGAGATTCGCAGCTATGGCTCAAGAAATCGTAATGTCCGCCGCCGGCCTCAAGGCGATGCAGGAAGAACTGGAATACCTCAAGACGGTCCGCCGCAAGGAGCTGGCCGAGGAGATCAAAGAGGCCCGCAGCCACGGCGACCTGTCCGAGAACAGCGAGTACGACGAGGCCAAGAACACCCAGGGCCTGGTGGAGAACCGCATCACCGAGCTGGAGCAGCTGCTCAAGAACGTGCGGGTCATCGACGAGAGCGAGCTGAGCGTGGACAGCGTCTCGGTGGGCACCCATGTGACCATCCAGATGGAGGGCGATGAGCCCGAGGAGTACGACCTGGTGGGCCGCACCGAGGCCGACCCCCTGAACGGCAAGATCAGCGACGAGAGCCCTGTGGGCCATGCTCTGCTGGGCAAGGCCGTGGGCGAGGAGGCCGACGTGCTGCTGCCCTCCGGCCATACGGTGGTCTACAAGGTGCTGGCCATCACCCACAGCAAGAACTAAGCGGGGAGGACGTTCAAAACCATGGCAGAAATGCAAGAAAAGAAGAATAACCCCGCCGCTGGTCCCAGCGAGAGCGAGCAGGTGCAGGTGCGCCGTCAGAAGCTGGCCGACCTGCAGGCCGCAGGCCAGGACCCCTTTGCGCGCACCCTCTACCCTCAGGACGCCTATTCCGCCGACCTGAAGGCCGAGTACGCCGAGCTGCCCAACGAGACCGACACCGGCCGCACCGTGGCGCTGGCCGGGCGCATGATGTCCAAGCGGGTCATGGGCAAGGCCAGCTTTGCCCACCTGCGGGACGATAAGGGCGACATCCAGCTCTATGTCCGCCGGGACGAGCTGGGGGAGGAGGCCTACGCCGCCTTCAAGAAGCTGGACGTGGGCGACATCATCGGCGTCAAGGGCGAGGTGTTCCGCACCAAGACCGGCGAGCTGAGCGTGCGCGCTGTCGAGATCACCCTGCTGGCCAAGAGCCTGCGCCCCCTGCCTGAGAAGTTCCACGGCCTCACCGATACCGAGATGCGCTACCGTCAGCGGTATGTGGACCTCATCGCAAACCCCGAGGTCAAGGACACCTTCGTCAAGCGCAGCCGCATCCTGAAAGAGATCCGCGCCTACCTGGACGAAAAGGGCTTTCTGGAGGTGGACACCCCCATCCTGACCCCGTTTGAGATCGGCGCGTCGGCGCGGCCCTTCATCACCCACCACAACACCCTGAACATGGACATGGTGCTGCGCATCGAGACCGAGCTGTACCTCAAGCGGCTGGTGGTGGGCGGCATCGACCGGGTGTACGAGGTGGGCCGCATCTTCC
>CALXGY010000088.1 GCA_944387955.1 uncultured Faecalibacterium sp.
TCCCGCCATAATTCACCGGACTTAAAATTGTTTCGTAAATAGAAGATTCCCTTCTTTCCTCTTCAGATTATTGTCCATTCGATTTCTTCTCCGATTCCTGAAGAATTTCGAAATCGAATTTCTTGACTTTGTCAAGTATACTCCGTTAGCTTGACAAAGTCAAGTTATTCAAGAGAACTATTTCAAGAAATTTTTCACTTGACAAAGTCAACCAATTCTTTTATACTTGATTTCGTCAAGTGCAGACGGAAAGGAGTTACGACCCGTGTTTCAAACCTTTTCCTATTATTCGTCCTTGTTTTATCGTGATTTTACCGCTTATACCAGTGAGAAGCTGGAAAAGCTCGGGCTCCATTTCGGACTCTTGTTCTTTTTGATCTATGTGGGCAAACATCCCGGAACAACCCCATCGGATCTAACCCAAGCTTTGCATCTGGACTGGGGACACTCACAGCGATGCATTACAAAACTGGTGGAAAACGGTTTTCTAATAAAAGAAAAGAACGGCCGTCACTATCAGCTGAACCTGACTGAAAAGGGTCAGGAGGCGTTTGCTGTCAGTCATCAGGTCTTTTTTGATTGGGATGAGCAACACCTGGCTGCTTTGACCCCCGCAGAACGAGAAACCCTCTTCGCTCTTTTGCGGAAGATCTCTCCCCGCAAGGAAATGCCCTCCAAAGGCTGAGGTTCCAAACAGGGTCCAGACATCTTTCGGTCCGCTAATCACCTACACTTATTACACTTACTGGAGGAACTTTTTTATGAAGAAATCGAGCAAAATTTGGCTTTGGATCGCCCTGGTTCTTTGCGTATGCACTACGGCGCTCAACCTCTCGGAGGGCCGCTGGCTTTCTGTGGCCATAGCGGTGGTTTCCATCCTTGGTCTTTGCGCGCTGCTTTTTACACAGCGCAAGATCGGCTACATTGTCATGTGCATCTGCGCCGTCGGCTCCTTTCTCGTGGGAGTCACCCAAAATATCCAGGCTTTGGGCGCTTTGATGGCCATTGTGATGTCTCTGATTGGTTCTGCACTCGTCCCCGGAATCACCGGTCTTATGATCAGAAGCCAGTGGAGCGAGCTCAAATAATTCATTGATCCAAAAAGTCCTGTGCTTTTCCCGAAAGAAACAGTACAGGACTTTTTCTTTTTTAGAATCCCATCCATTTTACGCAAAAAACAACTGCGGAACGTATGCACTGGTGTTCCGTACACACGCTCCGCAGTTCTATTCTTTTATGATATGCCGCCGGGTTTTGAAGGTTCTCCCTGCTTTTGCTGCAGATCGGTGTTCTGTTTCCGTTCCAGGTCACAGCAAAATACAGATGAGACCGGTGCACCCCTCATTGATTACACGTTCCAGTGTATCCTGCAGGCGGGCTCGCGCCTCCTGCGGCATATGCAGAAGTTTCCCCTGCAATCCTTCGTTCACCAATTCATGCAAGCTTTTTCCAAAGATATTGGAGCTCCAGATTTTTATCGGGTCATCCTTGAAATCCGACAGAAGGCTCTGGACCAGATCCTCGCTCTGTTTTTCGGTTCCTACAATGGGACTAATCTCGGTTCGTATGACCGCCTTCATCATATGGATGGAGGGCGCGCTGGCCTCAAGCCGTACCCCGTACCGTCCGCCCTGGCGGATGATCTCAGGCTGTTCCAGAGAGAGTTCCTCGATGGCAGGCATTACAATGCCATAACCGGTGGCTTCCACCTGCTCCAGAGCACTGCGAATTTTTTCATATTCACGGCGTGCCCGGGCCAATTCGATGATGCAGGGCATCAGGCCCGCTTCGTCCCCGATTGCGAGGCCGGTCTGTTCGCTGAGTACCTGATAGAAAACCTCTGGCCGCAGTTCTACATTGATCTTCACACTGCCCTGGGCCAGATCCATTCCTCCAATAAAGGAGCGCTGTACCGACTCACATTCCAGCGCCTGACTGTTTTCTCCCACGGCAGACTGCAGATCCTTCATTCGCACAATGCGTTCCGCAAACTGCATTGCAGCGTTGTAGACCGCACTTTGGAGCCAATGGCCGCTGTCCAGCATGGTAACCCAGCGAGGCATTGCAAAATCCAGTTCCCGCACCGGGAATTCATACAAGACCGTCTCCAAAATATGGATCAGTGCCGCAGCGTCCAGATCCACACAGCTTACCGGAATTACCGTCCGTCCATAATCCCGTTCCATTCCTTCGGCCAGCTGTCTGGTATCCGGTGCATCTGGATGGAGGCTGTTGAGCAGAATCACATAGGGCTTGCCCAGAGCTTCCAGCTCATCAATCACCCGCTTTTCGGTTTTGGCATATCCTTCCCGCGGAATATCGCTGATGGAACCATCGGTGGTAACCACAACACCGATGGTAGAGTGGTCGCGGATAACCTTTTGCGTTCCGGTCTCAGCAGCAAGGTCAAAGGGGATTTCCTCCTCATACCAAGGGCTTTTGACCATGCGGGGTTTATCGTTTTCCTCATGGCCCATGGCCCCTTCCACCATATATCCCACACAGTCGATCAGCCTGACCCGGCATTCCCCGCCTCCTTCCAGCTGCAAGGGAACGGCGCTTTCGGGAATAAATTTGGGTTCGGTGGTCATGATGGTGCGTCCGGCGGCAGATTGCGGCAGTTCATCCCGGGCACGAGTTCGTGCCGCCTCTCCCTCAATCCCCGGCAGCACAAGCTGCTCAATGAATCGCTTGATAAAGGTACTTTTTCCGCTGCGCACCGGCCCTACGACCCCAATATAGATGTCACCGCCGGTACGCGCGCCGATTTCCCGGTAGATCTCTGTGTTTTCCAACCGCATTTCCTCCTTCTCTGCTCAGGCCCCGGGCACAAGCAAGCGGCAGGCCGACGGCAGCGCTTGCGTGCCCGCTTCCATACCGTTGGCCGCAAGCATCTGTCCCGGAGAAACATGAAACCGCTGTGCAATCGCAAACAGTTCTTCCCCTGCCTGGGCGTAATAGATGCGCAGAGAGATCTCAGGGTCTGCCGGATCAAGCAGTTCTCCCAGCTCAACGCTTCCGATGCAGGACCAGCTCTGCCGGTAAAGGATCGCCCCCTCTATATGCACATTCAGTGAGACCTCCAGCGTTCCTCCTGTACAGCCGGCCTGCAGATCTTCGGCGCTGAACCAGCATTCAGGATAGAGCTCTCCATCTGCCGGAATTCCTGCTGGAAGCGGCAGAACAAGCTCCAGCGCCTTATCGTAGCTTTCAATCTCACCCAGACTGTTTTCTCCGAAAGCTGTTACCAGGACACGTGCTGTGAGCACCGGCATCCCACCGCGCAGAAGGATCTGTGCCGGCCCAAAGGCCGCAAAACAGGCAAGCAAACGGGTGTTCTCATCCGGCAAAGGGCCGCTTCCAGTTACAGCCGCAGTCTCGTCCAGCATACAGGCCAGCTTTTCCCCAGACAGCTTTTTCATCTCAATGGAGGTCATGTACTGAGTTGAAAATGCGTCGGTCACAAAGCTTAGCTCATACGGGCGCCAGGCGCGCAGATGAAGCAATGCGTTTGCTGTAATACGGCCCGGCTCTTCGCCTTCTCCTGCCGCTACAGAAAATCCCACCGGCTCCACCACACACAAACACTTGCAATCATCCGTAAGGCCTTCCACATCCAGAATCTGGTTGAACGGAATGCTTACAGCGATGCTTTGCAGAGTATTTTCCCCTTGTGCCCGCCAGGCGCACATTGCATGGATCTCGCCTTTGGCCACGGCTTTGCCGCTGATTAGCTTCAGATCTCGAATCACTGCCGTTCCGGTAATGTCCAAAATCGCTGCAGGAGCCTTGGAAAACCGCAGTTCCCCATCCGCGGTGATCATCTTATCCAGAACAGCAGCACAGCGCACGCCGCTGAACACGGCCTGTTTTTGTTCAATGCCGCAGTCGGACAAAGCTGTGATGACCTCCGTCCGGCATTGGGCATGCACCGAGATCACCAGGCCAAATGCACCTCGAACCTCGATGCGGCGGGGATTGACCGCACGACAGTTCAAATATTCGGTTTCGCCTTCCACCATCGCACTCCAGGAAGAAAACTCAAAGCCGGGCAGTTCAACCGTTTTATTGAAAGGGATCTTCTGTTCCGTTTGACAAAGACCCGCCCCGTCCTCTCCCTGATAAAAAACCGTGCAGCGGATATAGCCTTCCATCGTCAGACGTCCCGGCTGAAGCTGTTTTTGCAGGATGACCGGCCTTGCAAAGCATTTGACCAGTTTGAATACCTGGGGCAGATAATCCGAGATGAGGATCTCATTTTCAATCGGGATCTCTGCCTTGACCGTACAGCTTCCGCCCGCTGCAGAAAGAGTATCGCGGAAAACCTTCAGTTCCATGTTCGGCGCTCCTTTCCTGTCCTTGCGCATAGTCCACTATATTCGCCGGACAAGTCGGTTATGTCCACAAAAAGGGCCGAACCATACAAAAAGCCCGCAAGCCGGGAAACCAGCCTGCGGGCAAGGAGCTGTGAGAGCCGCTCAGCTCTCCTTCTTGATGCCAAACAGCCTGCGCAGCAGACCGGAGAGGCATTTGGGGCTTTTGATGACGACTACTTGCATTGCTGCACCGCCTTTCCTTCTTTGCCCCATTATAGTATCCTGCGAAGAAAAAAGTTCCTGTTTTTGGTCAATCGGCAGCCGTTTCCACCACCAGCAATGCTCCGATCCGGGTTTGCACCTCGATGCACTCGGAGCCGTCGGCGTATTCATTGCTTACGCCCAGCGGATAATCTCCGGTCAGCACCGCGTCTTCCAGTTCATAAAAAGCTCCGCGAATACAAACCCCTTCGGCCCGTCCCTCCAGCGGAAAAACCGAAAAGTAGAAGTATTCTTCCTTGGGATAACGCCGACTCTGTCCGGGCAGTACATAGCTGATGCGGGTGCGCTCGTCCTGAAGCACCGCCCGAATCCCCTGCTTTTCCAGACCAAAACCGGTGCTGAGGTTGGCCAGCGTATGCTCCAAACGGCGTCCGCCCAAGCTCCCCAGCAGAAGCACTTCAGAGCATCCATGCTCCGCCGCGAGCCGGGCCGCATATTCCGTGTCGGTATCATCCTTCACATGGGGCAGAACCACCAGCTTTTCCTCCGGCTGCGCAGAGGGCTGGGGAGCAGAGTCAAAATCCCCTACCACTACATCTGGTTTGCAGCCTAGCCGGGCACAGTTGTGATATCCAGCGTCACAGGCGACGATCCAGTCACCGGGGCGCAGTAGTTTTTTCAGCTCCGGAGAAACCGGACAGGCAGACAAAATCACACAGCGAGACACCGTTTTTCCTCCTCCGCAATCTTTTTCGCCTGCTGTTTTCAAAGCAGGCCCAAATCGGTTTTGAACAGCAAGAGACCTGCCGGCTTTCCGCCCGCAGGTCTCCCGCTGCTTAAGGGGTCAGCCTCGAATACGGGGCTGCTCCCATTCCTTGATATCCTTTACTTCATCGTACATCGCACAGTAGCTGTCGTATCGGGATTGAGAAAGCAGACCATCCTTCAAAGCAGCCCGGACCGCGCAGCCTTTTTCACTCCGATGAGAGCAGCTGGTAAACTGGCACTGTCCCAAGTAGGGCTTGAACTCCGGGAAAGCCAATTCCAGATTCTCTTTGGGAATAAACCCGGCCCGATTTGCTTCCAGACTGGCAAAGCCGGGAGTATCCGCCACCCGTCCGCCAAATGCTTCGAAGATCGTTACTTCTCGGGTGGTATGGCGGCCGCGGCCCAGCTTCTGGCTGATCTCGCCGGTCTGCTGGCCCAGTTCGGGCAGCAGCGCATTCAGCAAGGTCGATTTTCCCACGCCGGAGTTTCCGCAGAACGCACACAACCGACCGTTGATCCACTCTTTGACCTCGTCCAGTCCTTCGCCGGTGGCGTAATCGATCCGGATAAAAGGCAGCGTAGACTTTTCATAGGCCTTGCGCAGAAATTCGGTTTCTGCCAGATCTCCCTTTGTACAGACGATTACCGGCTGCACCCCTTTGTCTACCGCAATGGCAGACAGTTTATCCAGCACCAGGGTACTGGGCACCGGCTGAGTCGTACTGGCCACCAGGAACAGCACATCCAGATTGGCCACCGGCGGGCGGACAAATACATTTTTGCGGGGGGCAATCTCATCAATGACCGCGCCGCCCTCTTCCATCGAGAGGATGACCTCATCCCCCGCTACCGGCGTTCGCTTTTGCTTGCGAAAGATGCCCCGGGCCTTGCATTCCACGATGCCCTCGGTGGTTTTCACATAGTAAAATCCGCCGATTCCCTTGATAATATATCCGTTCATCTGCTTCCCCCATCAGAACCACGGCCAGATAAAGCCGGGCGACTCACTGGAAGAGCTGGAGGAACTGGAAGAAGATCCGCCCAATCCAAACAGATCATCCCAGAAACCAGGCGACGAGGGCTCCGAACTGGGAGCTTCCGGCTCGGGCAGCGGCTCCGGACCGGCCGATACCGTCACATTGACCCGGCTGTTGAGCTTAACGGTAGTTCCGGCCTCCACATCCTGGGCAATGACCGTTCCCACCGGCTGATCGCTGTAAGCTTCGGTCTGGCTTCCCAGGCTCAGGCGCTTCTGTACCAAAAGGGTACGGGCATCTTCTACCGTAAGACCTACCACCGAAGGAACGGTGGTGGTGGTATTCACCTGCTGACGGCTGACATAGAGCACCACGGTACTGCCCGCCGGGACCGTAGTGCCTGCTGCCGGATCGGTGCGGATGACCGCACCCACCGCCACCGAAGGCTCTACGTTCTGAATCACCAGGACCGACACGCCCAGTTCCTGCAGCACCTGTTCCGCATCCGCCTGCACATAGTTGGTCAGATCCGGAATGGAAACATACTGTGTCCCAAGGCTGACGGTCAGCGTGATGCTCTGGCCCTCGCGCACCGTGCGGCCCGCTGTGGGAGACTGCTTATAAACGTAACCCTCACCATAGGTGCTGTTGTATTCTTCCACCCATTCGATGACGATCTGTCCCGAGCTGACCTGGGGCGAGGCTTCCACCTCGCTGCGGGTTGCACCCACATAGTCTTCCAGAATAATCTCTGCCTTGGTATTCAGCAGCGGGTCATCCGCATTGCGCAGAATCATATAGCACAGCGCGCCGCAGGCGAGCATAAAAGCGACCGTAATGCCCAGCAACACCGGCAGAAAGACCGAATGGCGCCGGGATTTCTTTTTGCTTTTTCCGGCGGCAGGCGTCTTTCCTCCCGCCATGTGTGGATCTTTTTTCTGGCTCATTGTACGTTTCACCACCTTTGCAGGGGCTTCCTCCGTAATATATTTGTATTCGAACATGACATCCGGCTGCTGTACATACCGTTCCAGCGCCTCCAGCATCTCGCTGGCGCTTGCATATCGGTTTGCCGGCAGCTTGGACATCGCCCGCTCGGTGATCTCTACCAGAGGATAAGGTACGTCAGGGGCGATCTCTGCCAAAGGTTCGGGCTTGTCCGAAATCTGTTTGATGGCCACTTCCACCGCCTTGCCGGAGTCGAAAGGCAGCCGTCCGGACAGCATCTCATACATCATGACACCCACCGAATAGATGTCGCTCTTAGGATCGGTGATGTCTCCCTTGGCCTGCTCCGGACTGATATAATGGACGCTTCCCATTGCTTTGCCGCTGAGCAGCTGATTTTCCGCTCGGGAAATCCGCGCAATGCCGAAATCCATCATTCGCAGCTGACCATTGTCCATCAGCATGATGTTCTGGGGTTTTACATCCCGGTGCACCACTCCATTTGCATGGGCATGTTCCAGTGCACGCAGGATCTGGGAAATAAAGTGTACCGTTTCCCGGCTGGTCAGCTTCCCTCCCCGCTGGTCCAGATACTCCCGCAGGGTCATGCCTTCCACATATTCCATGACGATATACTGCAGCCGGTCGGTCACAGATACATCGTACACCTTGACAATGTTGGGATGGTGCAGCAGAGAGATGGCTTTGGACTCGTTTTTAAACTGACGTACAAGGTCCGGATCGTGCATATACTCGGCTTTCAGGACCTTGACCGCCACCGTCGTCCCCGCCGGCACCGGGCCATTCTGGCCAAGAGCCGTTGCCTTATAGACATTGGCCATTCCTCCGGAGCCAATCAGCTCCTTGACATCGTACAGGCCGTCCAGTTTTCTGCCAATGAGATTATCCATTCTTTACCTCCATTGGCTCCATACCGAGTACAAGCGCCGTGATGTTGTCCTGGCCGCCGTTGGCATTGGCCGCTTCCACCAAACGATCCGGCAGATCGTAGAACGGCGCCGATTTGAGGATCTGTTCCATTTTTGCCACCGGCACTGCATTGGTCAGACCATCCGAACACAAAAGCAGCATATCTCCCGGCAGCACCACCACCGACGTATAATCCGGGCTGACCCGGTAATCCACCCCCAATGCCCGGGTGATGATGTTTTTCTGCGGATGATGCTCCGCCTCCTGCTGGGTTATGGTCCCGCAGTCCACCAGTTCCTGAACATAGGAATGATCATGGGTCAGCTGCACCAGATGCCCGTCGTGAAACAGGTATCCCCGGGAATCTCCCGCATGGCACAGATGTACACGACCGGACCGGACCAAAACACAGACAGCTGTTGTGCCCATTCCAGCCAGAGATTCTTCCTGTGCCGCCTTCTGAAAGACGTAACGGTTGGCGCTTTCAAAGGATTCTTCCAGAAAGGCTTTTTCTCCTCCAGGCAGACAGCGATGATACTGTTCCTGAAAGTAGCGTTCAATCACGTCACAGGCCCCGCGGGAGGCTTCCCGTCCGCCCTGAGCGCCGCCCATTCCATCACACACCAGCCCCCAGGCTGCGCCGCCGGGCAGTTCTCCTGCACGAAAATCATCCTGGTTTTCCCGGCGCACCCTGCCCATATCGGTTTTTCCTGCCAGTTTCATCGCTTTCCCTCCAAGTTGTTGCACTTCATCATGCTTTGCCCTGCATCTCTTCCCGGCGCAGCTGGCCGCAGGCCGCGCTGATCTCGCTGCCCAGACGCCGGCGCACCGTTGCATTTACGCCCAGAGATGTAAGCTTTGTCTGGAAGCGGCGAACATTCTCTGCATCTGTGGCAGAATAAGGACTGCCGTCCACCGGGTTAATGGGAATCAGATTGACATGCGCCCCCATGCCTCGAATCAGATGAGCCAGCTGCCGGGCACATGCGTCGGTATCGTTGACCCCCCGCACCATCGAGTATTCAAAGCTGACCCGCCGCCCGGTGGTATCCTGATAGCGGCGTACCGCCTCCATCAGCGGCTCCACCGGATAAGCATTGTTCACCGGCATCATGCTGCTGCGGATCTCGTTGTTGGGGGCATGCAGCGACACCGACAGGGTCAGCTGCAGCTTTTCCTGCGCGAGGCGGTCGATCATCGGCACCAGACCACAGGTGGACAGGCTGATATTCCGCATCCCGATGTTGACCCCTTCCGGGGAGGAAATCAAATGCAGGAAGGTCATCACCTGGTCGTAGTTGTCCAGAGGCTCTCCGATGCCCATAAGGACAATGTGGGAGATCCGCTCTCCGATGTCCTTTTGAGCCGTGTAGATCTCAGAGCAGATCTCGCCTGCCTCCAGATCCCGCACCCGCCCGGCCTGGGTCGAAGCACAGAAGCGGCAGCCCATACGGCAGCCCACCTGGGTGGAGACACAGACTGTATTGCCGTAATGATAGCGCATGACCACCGTTTCAATGCAGTTTCCATCCGCCATTCTCAGCAGGTATTTGACCGTGCCGTCTTTGGCTTCCTGGCGGCGCTCGATCTGCGGAGCGGCAATGTAAAAACTCTGCTCCAGCTGAGCAATCAGGTTTTTGGGCTGGTCGGTCATCTGCGAGAATTCGGTGACCAGCTTTTGATGCACCCAGCGGAAAATCTGCTTGGCACGAAAGCCCGGCTGACCCATCGCTTTGAGTTCAGCTGTGAGCTGCTCTGCTGTCAGAGAGGTTATACAGCGTTTTTGTTCCATAACTTTCTCCCGTGCGAAGCGCAAATCACCCCGCAGCTTTTTGCATAACACAGATAAAGAATCCATCCATTTCCGTCCGGGTCGGTACCGAGAGCATGCCATAGAGCCCCGTGGTCATTCCCTCGGGAAGTTCTGCTTCAGGAACCGTAACCTTGAAGTCAGGATGCTGCTCCAGGAAAGCCCGGATCTGCTCCTCGTTTTCCTTCGGATGGATGGTACAGGTGGAATAGACCAGCCGTCCGCCGGGCTTGAGATAACCGGCGGCTGCATCCAGAATCCTTGCCTGCAAAGCCACCAGCTCCCGGTGCTCGCCCGGGTCCAGTTCCTTATAACGGATATCCGGCTTTTTGGCAAGAATTCCAAGGCCGCTGCAGGGCGCATCCACCAGAATACGGTCCGCCTGCGGCAGAGCAGGATTTGGAATGGAAGCGTCGTTGCAGAGCACCTCCACACAGTGCAGCCCCATCCGTTCCACCGCGGAGCGGATAAGGCGGGTCCGGTTTTCCGTATGATCACAGCTGATCAGGCGGCCCTTGTCCTGCATCTGTTCCGCCAGTGCAAGGGTCTTTCCTCCCGGCGCTGCACACAGGTCCAGCACCGTTTCCCCAGGCTGCGCTCCCACGCAAAGGGCCGCCAGCTGGCTGGCCTGGCCTTCCACATGGTAGTAGCCCTGGCGGAACAGCTCGGTATCCGCCGGGCTGCCTGCAAACCGGGCCAACACGCTGCCCGGAATGGTTCCAGGCTCTGCACTCTGGGCTCCCTGCTCCAGCAAAAGAGAAATCAGCTGTTCCGGCTCTGCACGCAGCGGGTTTGCCCGCAGCGCAGTCAAGCCGCAGTCCGCCGGGCTGGTCAGGATTTCCAGCGCTTCTTCAGGATAGGTTCTGTGCAGAAATTCCGCCACAGGACGGCTGGCAGATCCCAGGACCATCAGCCGCTGGATCTCGTCGGCAAAATTCGCCTCGGACAGATCGTATCCGCAGGCACGCCGCAGCACCGCATTGACCAATCCAGCAGCGCTGGATTTGCCGAATGCACGGGTCAGCTTGACCGCCTCATTGACGGCCGCCGACACCGGTACATCCATATAACGGGCCTGAGCCAAGGCGCTCCGCAGTACCGCACGCACCGGCGGGTCCAACCGGGAAATCCCTTTGGGAAGAAAGAGGCTCAGAATATAATCCAGCGTCTGCTGATGCTCCAGCACTGCATAAAAGATTGCCCCGGCAAAGGCCTTGTCCCTGTTGTCCAGCTTTTGGCGGCGCAGCTCTGCATCCAGGATCAGATTGGAATATCCTCCCTGCTCCTGACGCATTAGAGCCGAAACCGCCGCCGCGCGGGGCCCCGCCGGCCTCACAGTGTATCCCCCGCCTTGAGCCGGAGACCTGCGGCAAAGGCGCTGCCTTCCATCGGCTTGGAGCCCTCCGGAACCACCTTCAGCAGCTGGATGGCACCGCTGCCGCAGGCAACGGTCAACGGCTTGGTGGAAAGGATGGTGCCCACCGCCTCGCCGTGGCTGTCTGCCAGGCGGCTTTCCAGTACCTTGACCTTTCGTCCGGAAGAGGTTTCAAACCAGGCCGCAGGCCAAGGATTCATGCCCCTCACCCAGTTGTGAATGTGGGCGGCATCCTGCTGCAGCTCAAACCGGGCCAGCTCTTTGCTGAGCACCGGCGCAAGGCTTGCCTTATCGTGGTCCTGAGGCATCGGGGTCAGGGTTCCTGCCTCGATGGCCGGGATGGTCTCGCACAACACCTTTGTTCCCAGAGCCGTTACACGGTCGAACAGCTCACCGCTAGTTTCTTCCGGGCCGACGGAAATCTTCTCACAGACCAGTACATCGCCGGTGTCCAGGCCCTCGTCCATCTGCATGATGGAGACGCCGGTCTCCTGGTCTCCGTTGAGGACGGCCCACTGCACCGGCGCACTGCCGCGGTATTTGGGCAGAAGAGAAACGTGCAGATTGATGCAGCCGTATTTCGGGATCTCCAGCACCGACCGGGGCAGGATGCAGCCGTAGGCTACCACCACGATCAGATCCGGTGCAAGAGCCTTAATGTTGGCATCCTCTCCGCCGTCCCGCAGAGTCCGGGGCTGGAAGACCGGCGTGCCGTGAGCCAGTGCCACCGTCTTGACCGGAGGTGCAGTCAGGATCTGCTTGCGGCCAACCGGCTTATCCCGCCGGGTATAGACCCCGCAGATCTCCTGACCGGCAGCATACAAAGCCTCCAGGCAGGCCGCTGCGATGTCGGGTGTGCCCATAAAAAGGATGCGCATTATTTTTTCCCCTTTGCTTTGCGGGCAGCTTCAGCGCGGCCCTCCTCGGTATCTTCGTAAAAGAACTCGCTGGACTGCATGATGGTCACGCCGTCCAGATGATCGTTCTCGTGCTGGATGCAGCGGGCCAGCAGGCCATCGGCCTCCAGCTCAAACCATTCGCCGTTGCGATCCTGCGCACGGACCTTGACCGCACCGGGACGGGTCACAGCGCCGTTGTGTCCCGGGAAGGAAAGGCAGCCCTCATAATGGGTCTCCTCTTCCTCCGAGACCGCCAGGATCTCGGGGTTCACAAAGTCAATAAACTTATACTCATAATCTTCCGGGATCTCATCCGGCGCATCGGTGGTGTCCCACACCACAAACAGCCGCCGCAGCATGCCCACCTGGGGGCCCGCCAGGCCCACGCCGTCGGCAGCGATCATGGTCTCCCGCATGTCGTCCAGCAGCGTTGCCAAACGGTCATCGAACTTGGTGACCGGACGGCAAACCTTATTCAAAATGGGATCGCCCTCTTTTACAATGGTACGAATGGCCATAGGAAGTATCCTCCTTTAATTCTCTTTTGTCCTTACAATAATACGATCAAACATCGCCATCTGAGTGCATATCCACCGCAACTGTGGCCCTGGACGGCAGTTTTTCCTGCTCATACAGGCCGAGAGTCCGGCGCAGAAGCTCCCGGAACTTTTTGTCGTTGCGGCATTTGATGGTGAGTTTGTAGCGATAGCGGTCGTTGATTTTCAAAATGCTGCTGGGGGTAGGGCCAAGCACCCGCAGCGGAATATCCGGCTGTGCAGATGCCTGCTGCCTCAGAAGAACAGAAAAGCGCGCAGCTGCTTTGGCCACCTCCGGTTCTTTTGTGCCGGAAAAGCCCACCACGCACAAACTGCAGAACGGCGGATAAAGCCCCAATTTTCGATAGGAAATCTCCTGCTCAAAAAAGCCGTCATAATCCTGCGCGGCGGCCAGATTCAGCACCGGGTTGCCCGGGTCGGTGGTCTGGATGATGGCATAGCCCGGCGATTGTGCCCGGCCGCTGCGTCCCACCACCTGGGTGATCAGACTGAACACCGTTTCATAGGCTCCAAACCCCTGTGCAAACAGCAGCGAATCAATTCCCAGCACCCCCACCAGGGTGACGTCCTCAAAATCCAGTCCTTTGGCTACCATCTGGGTTCCCAGCATGATGTCGTACTCATGGTTTGCAAACTGGGCCAGCAGCTTTTCATGGGCATCCTTGGCGGCGGTGGTATCCTGATCCATCCGAAGAATCCGCGCCTCGGGGAAAAGTGCGGCCAATTCTTCTTCCGCTTTCTGGGTGCCGAAGCCCCGGTACTGCAGCTTTCCGCCGCAGGAGGGGCAGATTTTGGGCGGCGGCTCGATCTGGCTGCCGCAGTAGTGACAGAGCAGCCGCCCGCTGGCCTTGTGATAAACCATCGGAACGCTGCATTTGGGGCACTTGTACACCTCACGGCAGTCCTCACACTGAGCCATGGTTTGGTAGCCGCGCCGGTTCAGCAGCAGAATGGTCTGTTTTTTCGCTTTCAGGTTGCGGCGGATGGCATCTTCCAGCTCCAAACTGATCTCCCTGGGGTTGCCTGCCGCCAGTTCTGCCCGCATATCCACAATTTTGACACTGGGCAAAGGCTGTCCGGCGTAACGCTGGTGCAGCCGCAGAAGCTGCATCCGTCCGCTCTGAGCGGCATAGAAGCTCTCCACACTGGGGGTTGCGCTTGCCAGCAGCAGCAGCGCGCCGTTATCCGCTGTGCGCTGTCGGGCTACCTCGTGGGCTGCATAGCGGGGCGAAGATTCGGAACGATAGGTATGCTCCTGTTCCTCATCAATAATGATCAAGCCGATGTTTTCCAGCGGGGCAAACACCGCACTGCGGGTTCCCACCACAATATCCGCGCCGCCGTCCTGGATCATCTGCCACTGAAGCAGCCGCTCGGTGTGGTTGAGGGCAGAGTGCTGCACCGCCACCCGGCGGCCAAAAGCAGACTTGAGCCGAAGGATCATCTGCGGGGTGAGGCTGATCTCCGGCACCAGGATCAGCGCGCGGCGGCCCAGCTCCAGGCACCGTTCGATCAATTTGAGAAACACCAGCGTCTTGCCGCTTCCGGTGACTCCATACAGCAGCGCAGCATGGGGAGCCCTATCCGCCAGCTGCGGAGCAAGAGCATCAAATGCATCCTGCTGTTCTTTGGTCAGCTCGATGGGCTCACTGCTCTGAGGAATATTTGCATAAAGATCAATGGATTTGTTGACCTTTTCGGCTGTGAGGACGCCTTTGGCGCAGAGGTTGTCCGCCACTGCGCGGCTGATTCCTTTTTCTTCCAGCTCGGCCTGGGTCCGGGGGCCGCCGCTCAGCAGGGCCACCGCCGCCAGCTGTTTGGCGGTAGGTTTCGGCTTTGCGGGCAACGACCCGGTCAAACGATAGAGCAATTCCGTGTGGCGGACCAGCTGCTTCTGCAATACCGGCGTCACTCCGTCCGCCGCCAGAGAAGGCTTATACTGTGCGCCATAGGGGATGATCGCCTTGACCGCCTCATAATAGGTGCAGAAGGTGCGCGCTTTGAGAAAATGCACCAGCTTGAGCAGCTCCGGCGTCAGACAAGCAGAGACCGGTGCAACGTCAAACAGGTATTTGAGTTTGGCGCTTTCCGGCTCTGCATCACAGGCCAAAACCACTCCCATCCGTGGGCGGCTGCCCCGGCCAAAAGGAACCAGCACCATACTTCCCAGCTTTACAAGCGGCTCCTGGTCGGGCAGGACTGCATAGGTATACAGCTTATCAAAATGGAAGGTCGCATTGCTTACTGCGACGCCCACCGTTTTCGGCATCCATGCAGCTCCTTTCCGAAAAATTTATCCGGCTGCTTCAAATCGGGTCAGGCCTGCAGCCCTGCGTGCTGGGCCATAACGGTGTACAGTTCTTTTGCACACCGATCCAGATCATCGTTCACAAGGGTCAGGTCAAACTTTTTGCTCCAGGCAAGCTCGGCCTTGGAGGTCTCCAGGCGGCTGCGCACCGCTTCCTCGCTCTCGCTGCCGCGTCCCCGCAGCCGGTTTTCCAGCACGGTTTCGGTGGGCGGCAGGAGCATGATCGTAGTAGCGCCCGGATAGATCCGCTTGATGTTCAGCGCGCCGTGCACGTCGATGTTCAGCAGGAC
>CALXGY010000089.1 GCA_944387955.1 uncultured Faecalibacterium sp.
AGCATTTACAGGAACTGGCCCAGGCCCAGCGGGACGGGGTTTGCTGCGCCGTGGCCTTTGTGGTCCAGATGGAAGGGGTCGCCGAGGTGCGGCCCAATCTGGAGACCCACCCGGCCTTCGGCGAGGCACTGGCCGAGGCAAAGGCGGCTGGGGTGAAGGTCCTCTTGCCGGTCTGCCGGGTGGGCAGCGGTGCGCTGGGGAGTGTGGCCGAGAGGTAGGGGGAAAACAAGGACTGCACGGAAAGGCGGCGCTTGCTTTTGGATGCCGGTTTGATATAATCAAAGAAAAGCAAAGTTGAGGGATGGGTGCGATGATTCGAGTACTTTTTGTTTGTCATGGAAATATTTGCAGAAGCCCCATGGCCGAGTTTATTCTGAAAGACCTTGTCCGAAAGGAAGGCCGGGCGGGGGAGTTTGAGATCGCTTCCTGCGCCACCAGCCGGGAAGAGATCTGGAACGGGGTGGGCAACCCCGTTTATCCCCCCGCAAGGGAGGAGCTGCGGCGGCATGGCATCGACTGCGGAGGGAAGCGGGCGGTGCAGCTGCAAAGGAGCGATTACGACCGATACGACTATCTGATCGGGATGGACGAAAACAACATCCGCAATATGATGCGCATTCTGGGGGCGGACCCGGACCACAAGGTCCGCAAGCTGCTGGATTATACCGGGCGGGGCGGAGATGTGGCCGACCCCTGGTACAGCGACCGCTTTGACATCGCCTACCGGGATATTTATGAGGGCTGCGAGGCGCTGCTGAAGCAGCTGTAAGGGGCTGCGGCCGCTGCCCGGGCGGGGCTGAAACGGGGGGAGAAAATGAAACTGACGGCGGTTTTTAAAAGGCCCGGCTGCGGAGACTGCAAGGTCATGCTCCGGGCGAAAGGGTTTCTGGCGGCAGAACTTTTCTGGGCAAACCAGGATGGCCCCCTTGCGGGGTGGGCGGCCCTGGCGGCCTTTCCCATCGACCCCGCCGGGAATGCCTGCTGGCAGCTCACCGGGCAGCGGGCGATACCGCCCGGGGCCACCCATCTTTATGCCCGGTGCGTTGCCCAAGACCTTCTGTCCGCAGAGGAGGTCTGGACCGAGATCCCGGCCGGCTTCCGCCCGGAGCCTCGGAGCGCGGAAACAGCGGTGCGGTTTTTGCTGATGAGCGATCTGCACCTGTCCTCCAATCCCGGCAGGGTGCTGCGGGCGCTGCGGACGGCGGAACTTCCGGTCCTGCTCTGCGGAGATCTCACCAACGACGGGCGGGAAGAGCAGTTCCGGCTGTTCCAAAGGTGCATCGAGACCGCCGCTCCCGGCCGGCTGGTGCTGCCGGTTGCAGGGAATCACGACCGGCTGCTGTGCCCGGAAGGGGATGTGCAGGATCACTACCAGGGGTTCCAGCGGTGGGCGCTGGAACGGGCCCAGGCGCTGGGCTGCCGGGTCTGGCAGCATCCCTCCGGCGCATACCGGGCGCTGTGGCAGGGGGTGGAGATCCTCGGGCTGCAATGCGTCGCCCCGGGCCGAAGGTTCGGCCTTCGGGAGGGCGGACAGCCCGGCTGGCTGGAACGCTGCCTGGCGGAAAGCCCCGCCGGGGCCTGGCGTCTGATCCTCTGCCATGCACCGCTGCTGGCCCACAACCCCCACCGAAAGGACGGTCCGCCCTACTTTGCAGGAGATGGGGAGCTCCAGGGGATTTTGGACCGGAGCCAAAGACTGCTGTTTTTGTCCGGTCACACCCATTGTTCCCCAAACCTCCCGGGCGGCGGCGCCGAGTGGGACCCCGAGAGCCGCAGAGGATATCTGGACGATGGAAGCGTCGTCCCCACCGAGCTGGCCGGGGAGCCGCTGATGCCCTCGGACTGGAAGGACGGGGCGGGGATGGAGCTTTCCCTCACGGAGGACGGGGTGGAGATCCGGGCGCGGTCCATTCACTCGGGGGCCTATTATCCAAGAGGGTATTACCGGTTTGAAGGCGGAAGCGTGGGCCTCACAGAAGGCCAAAGGAGGAAAAATGCTGAATCTGCTAAAAGAGTACATCCCCCACAGCCTGCCGGAGGGGAGAGAGTTTGAGACGAACCCGAATCTGACCGCGAAGGTGGACCCGGAGGGGCGGCTGCTGCCCTTCCGGGGGAACACGGTGGTGTTCCTGCTGGAGCCGCCGGTGCAAAGGGCGCTGCAGGAGCTGCAGGAGAGCCTGTATGCCGCCGCGCCCGAGATGCTGGCCCAGCGGCTTCGGCCCGAGAGCTTCCACATGACCCTCCACGACCTGGCAAACGGCAGGCCGGACAGCCCCGGTCTTGCGGACTGGATGGCCCAGGCGGGCGGCAGGGCCCGGGAGATCCTGGCCCGGTGGACCGGGGAGACGCCGCTGCAGATGCGGACCACCTGGCTGTTCAATATGGTGAATACCAGCATCGTGCTGGGGCTGGCCCCGGCAGACCCGGAGAGCGGGCGGCGGCTGGAGGAGATGTACGGCGAGCTGGAAGAGGCGGTCCGGCTGGGATACCCGCTGACCCCCCACATCACCATGGCCTATTTCCGCCCGGGGCGGTACAGCCCGGAACAGGTGGGACGCCTTGCGGCGGCGCTGCGGCCGGTGGAGCGGGAGATCCTTCTTTCTCCGGCGCAGCTGGTCCTCCAGACCTTTGAGGATATGAACCACTACGAAAACAGCTGAACCAGAATCAAACAAGGAGGGAAGGACGGATGAGCACCGGCTTTTTTATGGGCAATCTTTCGATCCCGGCAGGAACGGCCGAGATTCGGGCGCGGGCGTATGACGGGAATACCAAGATCCGCTCGGTCACGGTGCCGGGCAGCGTGAAAAAAATCGGGGACCGCGCCTTTGCAGACTGCGTAAACCTGCAAAAGATCACCCTCTGCGAAGGGGTGGAAGAGATTGGCTCCAACGTGTTCACAGGATGCAAACGTTTGCGGACCCTTGTCCTGCCCGCCAGTGTCCGAAAGATCACCGGCTGGACCTTCTGGGGGTCGGGGCTGAAAGATCCGGTGTTCGCCGATTCCGGCCGGAAGCTGGTCTTTTGTCCGCCGGAGGCGGCGGGCAGCGTCTACCGGGTCCCGGAGGGGGTGCGGGAGATCGGGATGCAGGCCTTTGCGGAACTCAAGGAGCTGCGGCAGGTGATCCTGCCCGAAGGGCTGGAGGTCATCCGGGAGAGGGCGTTCATTGCCTGCGGCTTCCAGAAGATCGTGCTGCCCAAAAGCCTCCGCCTGGTGGAGTCCGGCGGGTTTTACGGCTGCCAAAATCTCCGGGAGATCACCGGCATTCCGGCCCAAAGCACCCTGGAAAAAGCAAAGGAATTTTGGCGGATGCAGGGCAGGGCCCTTGCGGTTCCCTGCATGACCCGGATGCCTTCCGGGGACCGGTATTGGAAGGAACCGGCTTTCCGGGCCCTCGCAAAGCGCTGTGCAGAGGCCGACCCCGGCGGGATGTGGGAAATGGCGGGATTCTTCCGCAGCAAGGCGCAGCAGCGGCCGGAGGAGGCGTTTTTCCGCCGGGCGGAAAACTTCTGGACCTACCGCGCCCACCAGTACGGCAGCGGGCAGGCGGCGGCGCTGCTGGAGGAATGGGTGCAGGCGCATCCGGGGCAGCGGCTGCCCATCCCCCAGCTCACCAGCACCCTGGGCGGGGTGATGCGGGGAGAAATGCTGAATGCGCTGGGCTTTTTGGCCTTTGAGGAGGAGCAAGAGTACAGCTTTTACCAGCTGGACCCGGAGGGGGTAGTGCTGGTGAGCGTCTACGACAGCGAGGACGGCCCGGACGAGGACGGCTTCGGCAGCGAGACCTATTACAACTGGTGGTATATGGACGGCTGCCTGAACGAGATCCCCGGGGCCCCGGTGCTGCACAGCTATTCCTCCATCGACCGGGACAGCACCAGCGGACGGCAGCGGTTCCGGGAAGCCCACGACCAGGCGGCCGCCCTTTTGCGGAAAAGAAGAGAGTAAAGAGACCCTCTCTGCGGCGCCCGTCGAAAGAATGAATATATGCAAAAAATGACGAACTCTCGGAGAGGAGCAGACCAGGCGGAACGGACCCTGCCGCAAAAGAAAGAAAAAGAGAAAAATGGCTTTCCAAGGCAATTTATCTCTAAGAGAGCCATCTGGTACAAACAAAACAGGGGCTTTTGATAAGAAATCACAAATGTATAAAAAATAGTCACAAAAAGGATTAACAAAAAATCTCCATTGTGTTACCTTTTGGAAAATGCTGGGTTTCCCCGGCAAAAGAAAATGGAGGAATTTTGTTATGAAAAAGCGGATTCTCGCGGGCCTGCTGGGCATCACCATGCTCCTGTCGGCCTGCGGCACCGGCGCTTCCACCGCTGCCAGCAGCACTGCGGCTTCTTCTCAGGCTGCGGGCTCCGGGGCGGCTGCGTCCGGCGTCTTTGAAGGGTCCTCGGTGGGCATGCAGGGCACCGTCACGGTGGCCATGACCGTTGAGGACGGCAAGAGCACCAACGTGGAGCTGACCGAGTGCCACGAGACCCCGGGCATTGCGTCGGTGGCTATGGAGCGTCTGCCCCAGCTGATGGTTGAGCACCAGACCACCACCCTGCACAGCGTGACCGGCGCGACC
>CALXGY010000090.1 GCA_944387955.1 uncultured Faecalibacterium sp.
CCTGCAAGGCCCTGGCCGAGCGGATGGAGCACAAGAACGGCTGGCTGCTCTACCCGCTGGGCATCGCCCTGTCGGGCAAGCAGCGCACCCCCGGCGGCGGGGTGGACCTGGCCTGCATGATGGGCCGTGAAAAGACGGTGGAGCGGCTGCACGCCGCCATCGCCCGGCTGCGCGATGCCGCCGAGGCGTAATATATTCCCCTGCGCTGACAGACACAGACAAAGATCCCCCCGCGGCGGAAAAACGCTGCGGGGGGATCTTTTTGGCTTGTTTGGTCTGGTTTTGGCGCTGTCGCCTTCTGCGGCAAAAAGCGCGGCGCGGCCCTGCTAGAGTATATGCACAGGCCATCGCGGCGATGCATCAACAGTCAGGGGGCGTATTGTATGGAAAAAAGTTTTGCAGGGAAAATGGGCCCTGGGCAGGCCGGCGGGCTGTCGGTCGCCCTTGCGCCGGACGCCGGGCGGGACACCCTCGACCGGCGGGGCCGGCTGCGGGCGGCGGGGCGGCAGGTGTTCGGCCTGGCGGCGGGGGCCGCCGGGGGCTGGGCGGTGCTGTACGGGCAGCTGTGCCCGCTGGGTCTGGCCATGGTGCTGGGCCTCGGGGAGGACTGCTTTGCCGCGGCGGCGGCCGGCGCGGTGCTGGCCATGCTGGGCCGCGGGCTGGGGGTGCGGGCGGTCTGCCTGCTCTGCGCCGTGGGGGGCGCGGTGGCGGTGCGGTGGCTCTGCCCGGGGCGGTACGGGCCGGCGGCGGGGGGCGCCTGCGCCCTGCTGATGGGCAGCGCCCTGTGCTTCAAGGGGTACATCGGCGGGGACGGGCTGCTGTTCGCCGGGGCGGACGCAGCGGTGGCGGCGGCGCTGGGGCTGGCGCTGCGCCGCTTCCCGCCCGAGCGGCCGGGCGCGGGGCGTCTGGTGCTGCTGGGCTGCTTTGCGGCGGCGCTGGGCTCTTTCGGCTTTGCGGGGCCGGCGGTGGCGGGCGGGCCGCTGGCTTTCAACCTGGGCCTTGCCGCGGCGGCGGCCTGCGCGCTGGCCATGGCCTGCCGGGGCGGGGGGCAGAACGCCCTCGCCGGGGCGGCCGCGATGGCCGCCGGCCTGTGCTGCGCCGACGTGTCGCTGGCGGGCGGGGCGGCGGGGCTGTGCTGCGGCGCGGCCTTTGCCCTGCTGCCGCCGGGGGACAGGCTGGTCAGCGCCGCCCTCTGCGCCGCCGGCGCGCTGAGCGCCATCCTGGCGGTGCAGCCGCCCGGGGCTGCCTTTGGGCAGATGGCGTCGGTGGGGGCGGGGCTTGTTTGCTGCCTGCTGGCGCCCCGCCGTCTGCTGCTGCGGGACGCCGCCCCCGGCGACGCTTTGCCGGCGCAGCGGCCGCAGCTGTCGGCGGCGGCCACAAGGCTGAACGCCGCGGCCGAGAGCCTGTCCTCCCTGGCGGACACCGTCAATAAGGTGTACGAGGGGCTGCCCCGCCGGCAGGAGGGCTGGCGCTGGGTCATCGACGCTACCCACGACGCGCTGTGCGCCAACTGCGGCCGCCGGGAAGAATGCTGGAAGGCGGAGTACGCCGTCACCATGGCCGGCTTTGAGGCGCTGCGCCCCATTCTGGAGGAAAAGCAGCAGGCCGGCACCCAGGACCTGCCGGGGCAGCTGTCCCGCTGCATCCACCCGGCGGCGCTGTCGGGGACGGTGACCCGCACCTTCGCCCTCTACAAGAGCCGGCAGGAGGCGCGGGTCCACGCCGAGGCCATGCGCACCGCCCTGACCGAGCAGTACAGCGCGGTGGCCCAGGCCCTCAGCGCGTTGGGCGACCAGCTGGGCAGCCCCGGCAGCCCCGAGCCCTACAAGTCGGGGCGGGTGGCGGCCTTCTTCACCTCGCTGGGGATGCCGCCCCTCGAGTGCGCCGTCACCCTGGACGACCTGGGCCGCACCCGGGCGGCGGTCACTCTGCCGCGGGCCCGGCTGGGGCAGGGGGAGCTGGCGGCCCTGGCAGGGGAGGTGGGCCGGCTGTGCCGCCGCAGCTTCGAGACGCCCCAGCGGCTGAACTGCAGGGGGGTGACCACCCTGCTGTTCACCGAAAAGCCGCTGCTGCGGGCCGTCTTTGGCTGGGCGGGGGCGGCGGCCCGCGGGGAGGTGTCGGGGGACGCGGTGCAGCAGTTCTGCAGCCCCACCGCCGCGCAGATGATCCTCTGCGACGGGATGGGCACCGGCCGCCCCGCCGCGGTGGACGGCAACCTGGCCGCCGACCTGACCGGGCGGCTGCTGCGGGCGGGCTTTGCCGCCGAGCTGGCCGCCCGGCTGGTCAACGTGGCCCTCGCCCTCAAAAGCGAGGAGGAGGGCGGGGCGACCCTCGACCTGCTCAGCGTCGACCTCTACACCGGGACGGCCCGCGTCTTCAAGGCGGGGGCGGCCCCCGGCTTCATCGTCCACGAGGGCAAGGCCCGCACGGTGGGGGAGGCCGGGCTGCCGGTGGGGGTGCTGGGGGACGTCAACGGGCAGAGCAGGCTGGTCCGGCTGGCCGCCGGGGATGTGGCGGTGCTGGTGTCGGACGGGCTGCTGGTGGACGGCCCCGGCTGGGTGCTCAAGCAGCTGGAACTGTCGGCCGCCGCCGGCGACGGCCCCGAACAGATCGCCCGCACCCTGGTGGACACCGCCCGCAGCCGCGCCGACAAGACGGGGCGGGCCGACGACATCACCGCCGCCGTCCTCCGGCTGGAGCGGTATTAGCCCCCGCAAGACAAAAACAAGGGCCCGCCGCGGCAAAACGGCAGGCCCTTTTCGGGTTGGGGATGCAAAGGCGGGGGCGGCTCAGGCTTCGCCGCCGCCCTCTTCGCCGCCGTAGATGTGGATATAGTGGGGGGCGTTTTTGGCCTGGCAGAACAGCAGCAGCGCCGTGGCGGCGACCGCCAGCGCGGTGAGGGTAACAAGCAGTGCCTTGAGAACTTTCATGTCGGGACCTCCTTATGGGTGAAGGGCGGGCGCGCGGCAGATGCGCCCGCCGTGCGTTCCTCTCGGAGCGGGGTGGTAAGTACCTATAGTATAGCATACTCGGCCGCGGTCTGCAAAGGCCAAAATAGGGAACTTGGACAAAGGTTAGCAAGATTTAACGCCGAAAAACTTTCATCTTCATCAAAATTTTGACCACTTTGGCGTTGACTTAAACCGGGGAAATGATACAATAAAATATATCAGCAAGTACAGCCGCGGTTTCGTTGCGCCTTTTTGCCGGCGCGGGGAGAAGCGCCGCGGCGCAAACCAATGAATGGGGGATTGTATAGTTCATGTTGAACAAGCTGAAACGTGCGGCGCTCGGCGCGCACACGCCGCATGACAAAGCGACTGCCGCAAGTAAGCCTGTCCCGATGCCCCTGCCCGCGCAGGTGCGCATCCTGATGAGCCAGCACATCGGCGCCCCGGCGAAAGTGACTGTCAAAAAGGGCGATGAGGTGTCGGTGGGCACGCTGATCGGCGAGGCGGGGGGCTTTGTCTCCGCCAACATCCACGCCAGCGTGTCGGGCAAGGTGACGGCGGTCGAGCCGTTCCGCCTTGCAAACGGCAAGCTGTGCGACTCGGTGGTCATCCAGACCGACGGCAAGCAGACGGTCGACCCGTCCGTCCGCCCGCCGGTGGTCACCGACAAGGCCAGCTTCCTGGCGGCGGTGCGTGACTGCGGGCTGGTGGGTCTGGGGGGCGCAGGCTTCCCCACCGACGTCAAGCTGCAGCCCAAGAGCCCGGTGGACACCCTGCTGATCAACGCCTCTGAGTGCGAGGTCTGGCTGACCAGCGACACCCAGGAGATGCTGCAGAGCGCCGACGACATCGTCCGCGGCATCCAGGCGGTGCTGCAGTACACCGGCATCCCGCGGTGCATCATCGGCATCGAGAAGAACAAGCCTGCGTGCATCGACCTGCTCAGCCAGAAGACCGCCGGCATCGCCAACATCGACGTCAAGGCCCTGCCCAGCGTCTACGGCACCGGCGCGGAGCTGATCCTGATCGAGAAGTGCCTCGGCCGCGAGGTGCCCCACGGCGGCCTGCCCGCCGACGCCGGCGCCATCGTCATGAACGTGACCTCGGTCAGCATGCTGGGCAAGTACCTGGCCACCGGCATGCCGGTGGTGGAGCGGATCGTCACCGTGGACGGCGACGCCTGCGCCAACCCCCAGAACCTGATCGTGCCGGTGGGTACATCCTACCAGGACGTGGTCAACGCGGCCGGCCTCAAGCCGGACGTGACCCTCGGCAAGGTGATCGCCGGCGGCGCCATGATGGGCCCCGCCGTCGAGGACCTGGGTTACCCCACCACCAAGACCACCGGCGGGCTGATCCTGCTCAGCGAGGCGAGCGCCGCGCAGCCGGCCGCCGAGCCCTGCATCCGCTGCGGCCGCTGCATCGAGTACTGCCCGATGGGCCTGGCCCCGGTGGAGGTCAACGCCGCCTACAACGCCCGTGACGTCCAGGAGCTGGGCAAGCTGCACGTGGACTACTGCTTCAACTGCGGCTCCTGCTCCTTCGTCTGCCCGGCCAAGCGTCCCTGCACCCAGATGATGTCCCTGGCCAAGGCCTATTATCTTGATGAGATCAAAAAAGGAGGCAAGAAGTAATGGATACCCGGCTTATTGTTTCGGCCTCCCCGCACATCCGTTCGGACGAGAGCACCCAGGGCCTGATGGCCAATGTGATCGTCGCCCTGACCCCCTGCGTGGTGGCCTCCGCGATCATCTTCGGCATGCGTGCGCTGCTGGTGACCGCCGTTTCCATCATCGCCTGTGTCGCTTTTGAGTGGCTGTACTGCAAGCTGCTCAAGCGGGCAAACCCCATCGGGGATCTGTCCGCTGTGGTCACCGGCATCATCCTGGCTCTGAACGTCCCGGTGGGCATGCCCCTGGGTGAGCTGGTGATCGGTGCGCTGGTTTCCATCATCATCGTCAAGCAGCTGTTCGGCGGCATCGGCATGAACTTTGCAAACCCCGCTCTGGTGGGCCGCATCGTGCTGTTCGTCAGCTTTGCCACCGAGATGAACGCCTGGGTCTACCCCGACGCTGCGGTGGATCAGCTGTCCAAGGCTACCCCGCTGCAGGTGACCAATGTGGATAAGCTCAACCTGCTGGACCTGTTCATGGGCATCCACGGCGGCGTGCTGGGCGAGACCTGCGCCCTGGCCATCGTGCTGGGCTTCCTCTACCTGGTGCTCACCAAGACCATCAGCCCGGCTGTGCCCCTGACCTATGTGGGCAGCATGTTCGTGTTCTACCTCATCGCTACCCGCAGCCTGCACTCGAGCCTCGCGGCCGTCCTGTCCGGCGGCCTGCTGTTCGGTGCGGTCTTCATGGCTACCGACTATGTCACCAGCCCCTTCACCCTGAAGGGCAAGCTGATCTACGGCCTGGCTCTGGGCGTCGTGACCTTCGCGATCCGCTACTGGGGCAGCTACACCGAGGGCGTGTCCTTCGCGCTGCTGTTCATGAACCTGTGGGTTCCCTTCATCAACAAGGCGACCCGTCAGACCCCGTATGGCTACATCAAGCCTGAAAAACATGCAAAGGAGGCGGCTGGCAAATGAATAAGGCTGCATGGGAATCCACCGCCAAGCCCATCCTGGTGCTGAGCGTCATCTCGCTGGTGGTCAGCCTGCTGCTGGCCCTGGTCAACTCCTTCACTGCCCCGGTCATCGAGGCAAACCAGAAGGCCACCACCCTGGCGGCCTACGTTGAGGTCATGCCCACCGTTTCCAGCGCCGCCGACCTGGAAGAGGTCACCGGCTACACCACCCCCGGCGTCACCGGCGTTGTCAAGTACACCGACGGCAGCATGGCCATCCAGGCGGGCGAGTCCGGCTTTGACGGCGGCATCGTCACCGTCATCCTGGGCTTTGACGCCAACGGCACCGTCACCGGCATCTGGGTAGACGCTTCCACCCAGACCCAGGGCATCGGCTCCAACGTGGCAAGCGCCGACTTCCTGGCTCAGTTCAACGGCATGGACGGCACCCAGAACATCGCCGCCGGCTCCGGCTACGACAGCTACTCCGGCGCGACCTATTCTTCCGATGCTCTGTTTGCTGCCATCAACGACTGCATCAACTGCTACAATGAGCTGGCATAAAGGAGGTTGGTAAGAAATGGCACAAGAAAATTCCAAGGTAAGCATCCTTACCAACGGCATTATTAAGGAAAACCCGGTCCTCCGGCTGGTTCTGGGCACCTGCTCGATCCTGGCGGTCACCACCGCAGTTTCCAACGCTCTGGGCATGGGCGTGGCCTTCACCTTCGTGTTGGTCTGCTCCAACATCATCATTTCGCTGCTGCGCAACGTGATCCCCGCCAAGGTCCATCTGCCCTGCTACATCGTGGTCATTGCGGGCTTTGTTACCATCGTCCAGATGGTCATGCAGGCCTACTTCCAGAGCCTGTACACCGCTCTGGGCGTGTTCCTGCCCCTGATCGTGGTCAACTGCATCATCCTGGGCCGTGCCGAGATGTTCGCCTGCAAGAACAGCGTGGTGGACTCCGCGCTGGACGGCGTGGGCATGGGCATCGGCTACACCCTGACCGCCACCCTGATGGCTACCCTGCGCGAGGTGCTGGGCAGCGGCAGCTGGCTGGGCTTCCAGGTTCTGCCCGAGAGCCTGCCCAAGGTGGGCATCATGACCCAGGCGCCCGGCGCCTTCTTCTGCTTTGGCTTGCTGATGGCCGGCTGTGTCTGGCTGGAGGGCAAGCTGGATGCACGGGTCGAGCGCAAGATCGGCTGCCAGCCCCTGAAGGACCTGCAGGAAGGAGAGGATAAGGAATGATCGTCAAACTCGCTGCCATCTTCTTCAGCATGATCCTCGTGAACAACTACGTGCTGGTGAAGTTCTACGGCATCTGCCCGTTCCTGGGCGTTTCCAAAAAGCTGGACTCCTCGCTGGGTATGTCCGGCGCTGTTATCTTCGTTATGTTCATGGCTACAGCGGTCACCTTCCCGCTGCAGATCTTTGTGCTGGACCCGGCGGACCTGGGCTATCTGCAGACCATCGTCTTCATCCTGGTCATCGCGGTCCTGGTTCAGTTCATTGAGATCTTCCTGAAGAAGTATATGGTCTCGCTGTACAACGCGCTGGGCGTCTATCTGCCCCTGATCACCACCAACTGCTGCGTTCTGGCCGTCACCATTCTGGTGGTGGACGACTACGGCGCCGATGTGGCGACCCTGGGCTTTGCGGCTGCCTACATCGAGTCTCTGGTCTGCGCGGTGGGCTCCGGCGTCGGCTTCATGCTGGCCATGTGCCTGTTCAGCGGCGTGCGCACCCGTGTGGAGGCCTGCGATCCCCCGGAACCCTTCAAGGGCCTGCCCATTACCCTGGTGTCCGCGGCGATCACCAGCCCGTACTTCATGGGCTTCGGCGGCATCGTTGAGAACATCTTCAACGTCACGCTGTAAAGGAGGGTATACAAGATGAGTATTGTAGCAGCTGTTATCCTCTGCACCGTGGTGGGCACCGTGGGCGCAATCGTTCTGGTGGCCGCGGCCAAGTTCATGGCCGTGGAGGAAGATCCCCGCATCGAGCAGGTTTCCGCCTGCCTGGCCGGCGCCAACTGCGGCGGCTGCGGCTACGCCGGCTGTGCCGACTACGCCAAGGCTGTGGTCATGGACGGCGTGGCCTGCGACAAGTGCGCTCCCGGCGGCCCCAAGGCTGCCCAGGCCATCGCCGCCATCATGGGCGGTGAGGTCAGCGCCGTGGAGAAGAAAGCGGTGGTCCAGTGCCAGGGCTGCGAAAAGAACTGCAAGCCCAGCTACGAGTACACCGGCATCAAGACCTGCGCGGCAGCCGCTGCCCTTTACGGCGGCCCCAAGGCATGCAGCCAGGCCTGCGTGGGCTTTGGCGACTGCGTCAAGGTCTGTAAGTTTGACGCCATCCACATTGTGGACGGCGTGGCTGTGGTGGATCAGAGCAAGTGCACCGGCTGCGGCGCATGCGCCAGCATCTGCCCCAAGAAGGTCATCATGATCGACGAGGCCGGCCCCGCAAAGCCGGTGGTCCTGTGCTCCAACGAGGACAAGGGCCCCGTCGCCATGAAGGAGTGCGCCACCGCCTGCATCGCCTGCGGCATGTGCCAGCGCAACTGCCCCTCGGATGCAATCCATGTGGTGAACAACATCGCCCGCATTGATTACACCAAGTGCACCGGCTGCGGCGTCTGCGTCTCCAAGTGCCCCAAGAAGATCATCACCTACCCCCTCAAGCAGGCGTAAGGGACCAGATCTTCGCTAAAAACGAAAAGATCCCCTGCGGCAAAACGCAGGGGATTTTTTTAGTGAAAAGTGAATAGTGAAGAGTGAATAGTTGAAAGTTGTACGATAAAAGTGGACACGCCGAACAGAGAAGAAATGAAAGGCAAGAGTGAATAGCGGATCGGTTCACTCCTGCTTTTTGGAGGCTCGGGCGCTGAACTCGCACCCGCAGTACTCCTGGCGGTACAGGCCGTATTCCTCCGACAGCTGCAAAGAGCGCAGATAGCCGTTTTTCTTTTTGAAGTCGGAGGGCAGGAACTTCACGCCATACTCCTCCTCCAGCTCCCGGCCGATCTGGTTGAGCCGCTCGGCGTCCTTGTGGGGGCTGATGGAGAGGGTGGAGGTGAACCAGTCGAAGCCATTTTCCGCCGCGTATTCCGCCGCCCGGCGCAGCCGCAGCCGGTAGCAGGCGGTGCAGCGGCCGCCCCGCTCGGGCTCTGCCTCCAGGCCCGCCGCCGCCTCGTAGAATTCCCGGGGGTCGTACCGGTCCTCCACCACCTTTACCCCCAGGGGGTGAGCCTCGGCCACAAACCGTTCCAGCTCCTCGCCCCGGCGGCGGTATTCCTCTTCCGGCCAGGTGTTGGGATTATAGTAGAGCACCGTGATCTCAAAATGGGAGCACAGCTGTTCCAGCACCGCGCTGGAGCAGGGCCCGCAGCAGGCGTGCAGCAGCAGCTTCGGACGGCTGCCCCCGAGGCTTTGCAGCACTGCGTCCATCTGCTGGGCGTAGTTTAACTGTTTCGGCATATTCCATCCCTCTTTTGCAAAAGATACCCGCGCCTGAACAGGGCGGGCCCGGAATCAGTATACCACACCCCGCCCGCCGGTGCAAAACCCCGGGCGGCAGAAAAGGAGAACACCATGAATCAGGAAAAAATCCAGCGGATCAATGAACTGTCCCGCAAGAGCAAGACCCCCGAAGGGCTGACCGAAGCCGAAAAGCAGGAGCAGCAGGCTCTGCGCCAGGAGTATCTGGCGGATTTCCGCCGCAGCTTCCAAAATCAGCTGGACCACATTACCATCCAGGAGCCGGACGGCACCCGTCACAAGCTGGCCCCCAAATCCGACAAACCCAAAAGCTGACGCCCCGGGCACAAAGCGGGTTCATTTTACCTGCCTCTTGCAGGAAATATCCCGAAAGAGCCCTTTGCCCCCTTTTTTTTGTGCGGATTTGCGAGTATAATAAAGTGTAAGCGGCTCTCTGCGTCCAGCGGGGCGCGCTGCTTGCACAAGGACACCAAGGCGGCGTATCCCGGGCAAGGTGCACGGAAAAGGCCGTCCTTTGAAGAAAATAAAAGAGGTCAAGACAATTATGCTTACTGCAATCACCGGCATCAACTGGGGCGACGAGGGCAAGGGCCGCATGGTGGACCTGCTCAGCCAGGAGTACGACATTGTCGTCCGTTATCAGGGCGGCAACAACGCCGGACACACGGTCAAGAACGAGCGCGGCAAGTTCGTGCTCAATCTGCTGCCCTCCGGCATTCTGCGCCCGGAAGTGGTCTGCGTCATGGGCAACGGTATGGTCATCGACCCGCACCACCTGGACGGCGAGATCCAGAAGCTGCGCCAGCAGGGGGTCCAGATCAGCCCGGCCAACCTGAAGATCTCTGACCGTGCCACCATCACCATGCCCTATCATGTGGAGCAGGATGGCCTGGAGGAGGCCCGTCTGTCCAAGACCGGCGCCCAGTTCGGCTCCACCAAGCGGGGCATCGCCTATGTCTATGGCGACAAGTATATGAAGAAGACCCTCCGCATGGGGGATCTGCTCCATCTGGACGAGGCGGTCAAGAAGCGCCTGGTGACCATGGTGGATTCCAAGAATCTGGTGATGGAGGGCAGCTACGGCGCCGCTCCCATCGACCTGGAAGAGACCTGGGCCTGGCTGCAGAAGTACGCTGCCATCTTCAAGGACTACATCTGCGACGCAGGCCAGTACCTGGACGAGGCCGACCGCGCCGGCAAGAAGATCCTGTTTGAGGCTCAGCTGGGCGCGCTGCGGGATGTGGACTTCGGCATCTACCCCTACACCACCTCCTCCAACGTCATCGGCGCCTACGCCCCCATCGGCGCAGGCATCCCGGGCCGCAAGCTGGACAACTCTGTGGGCATCATGAAGGCCTATTCCTCCTGCGTCGGCGACGGCCCCTTCACCGCCGAGCTGGCCATGACCGAGGAGGAGAAGCACTTCCTGCGGGAGGCCGGCCATGAGTACGGCGCAGCCACCGGCCGTCCCCGCCGGGTGGGCCCGGTGGACCTGGTGGCCAGCCGCTACGGCGTGTTCTGCCAGGGCTGCGACGAGGTGGCCCTGACCCTGCTGGATGTGCTGGACTATATGGAGCAGGTGCCGGTCATCACCGCCTACAAGCTGACCGACGGCTCCACCACCACCCGCTTCCCCATGGGCGAGGCGCTGGATACCGCCCAGCCTGTGGTGGAGTACCTGCCCGGCTGGCACTGCGACATCACCGGCGTGCGCCGCTGGGAGGACCTGCCCAAGGCTGCCCAGGACTATGTGCTGGCCCTGGAGAAGGCTGTGGGCTGCAAGAGCACCTATATCTCGGTGGGCGCCGAACGCGAGGCCTACATCCACCGCGCCTGAGACGCCCCCTCAAAAAAGGGGAGTGACAAATGTTTGAGATCGTTACCGACAGCGCCTGTGATCTGACCCCGGAAATGCTGCGGGAGCTGAAGGTCACGGTGGTGCCTTTCTATGTATCCACCGACGGACAGAACTATTTCAAAGAAGGGACCGAGCTGAGCGTGCGCCAGTTCTACCAGTTTATGGTGGACCACCCCGAGGCTCTGCCCCGCACCAGCCTGCCCAGTGTGGAGGACTTTGAGACGGTGTTCCGGGCGGCTGCCAAAGCCGGGCGGGAACTGCTCTGCCTGTGCTTTACCGGCAAGATGAGCGGCGGGGTGGGCAGCGCCCGCAACGCCCGCCAGCTGGTGCTGGAGGAGTTCCCCGACGCTCGCATCGAGGTGGTGGACACCGCCGCCGCTACGGTCAGCGAGGCCATCACGGTGCAGAATGCCGCCGCCATGCGGGAGGCCGGCTGCACCCTGGATGAGACCCTCACCTGGCTGGAGGGCACCCGCCCCACAAACCAGATCTTCTTTACGGTGGGCAATCTGGACTACCTCATCAAGGGCGGCCGGATCGGCAAGGTGGCCGGAGGCGCTGCAAACCTTTTGGGCATCAAGCCCATGATCTACTTCCACAACGGAGAGATCTTTTCCGGCGGCGTGGCCCGGGGCCGGCAGAAGAGCTTTGAAAAGACCCTGGACCAGCTCATCAACTACCTGACCGAGCGCAAGGCCGACCCGGATGACTACCGCATCACGGTGGGCTATGGCTACGACCAGGAGGAGGGCAAGCGGCTCTGGATGCAGACGAGGGAGGCGCTGAAACGGCGCTGGCCCGACTCGGAATGCGAGGTGGGGCTGCTCCAGATCGGTGCCACCATCGCGGTACATACCGGGCCTTACGCCCTGGGCATGGGCGTTATGCGGCGCTGGAAGCCCAAAAAATCTTAAATAGGATCGCGTAAAGAAATCCCCTCGTTCCTTTTGGAGCGGGGGAATTTTTGCTGATAAAAATTGCAGATTGAGAAATAAAACCAGCAGTTTCGGAAATTCACACCGGAAGAGGTTGACAAGGCAAAACGAAGTTGCTATAGTATACAGACGCCGAGAGGCTTAATGCATATAATCACTTTCTTGAGAATATATTTATATTTTTGGAGGGATTTTTGTGATGAAGAGACAAATTTTTGCAGTTGTTTTGGCGACTGTCCTGATGCTGGTCCTGGCTGGCTGCCTGGCTTCGGCTGGCTCCGAGACCGCTGCAAGCTCCGCTGTGGTGGAGGAGACCTCCAGCTCTGTCGTGGCCGAGGCCGCTTCCAGCGAGAGCGCTGAGTAATCGGATTTTAAATCAAGCTTCATACAGCGGGCGCGGCGTCTTTTCCGGAAAGGAAAGGGCGCCGCGCCTGTTTTGTACAGCGGGGCGGGAGGAGAGCCCTTTTCTGTACGCTATATAAAGACAAAAAAGGATGAAAAAGAGAAAAAATGCCTTGACAATTTCCCAGGGATTTAGTATAGTATCTGGGCAACTGTACGCATTTAAAATACAATTTTGCCTTGGAGGACTTTTTATGAAGAACAAGATCCTGCTTGCTGCCCTGGCAGCTGCCGCCCTGCTGGCCTTTGCTGGCTGCTCTGCGTCCAACACCTCTGCCAGCTCCAGCGCAGGCTCTGCTCCGGCTGCGGAGTCGGCGGTGCAGACCGAGGATTCCGCCATGGCGGACGGCGTCTATACCGCTGAGATGGACGATGCCTCGGCGGAGGCAGCCTATGGCTGGCGTGACCGTCTGGTGGTGAAGTACAAGGACGGCGAGATGGTTTCCGCCGTGTTTGAGAGCTACGACGCCGACGGCAACAAAAAGAGCGAGACTTCCACCGACGTTTACCCCATGGACCCCGCTCCCGCCGACTGGATGCCGGTTCTGAGTGAGAATATTCTGGTGGCTGCCGGAAGCACCGAGTTTGACGGCGTGTCCGGCGCGACCCTGGCCACCAGCAACGCCCGGGCCATGATGCAGGCCATCCTGGACTCCGGCGTGGCGGACGAGACCATTGTGGTGGCTCAGGTCTCGGCAGCGGAGTAAGCCCTCTTTCTGAATCGGTCCCAAAATGCAGGAGCAGCCCTTCTCGGATTGATGAGAAGGGCTGCTCCTGTTTTCCACCGCCGGAGAAAAAAGGGTGGAAAACTCAGCTCATATTCTGCACCTGGTATTTGGTGCGGCTGCCGTAGCGAACCGCCCGCAGCAGTCCCAACTGCTGGAATTTCTGCACAAAGCCGCGGATGGTGGCATAGGCTGCGCCGCCGAAATCTTTTTCCAGCTGTTTTGTGGAAAATTCGCCGGTGCCATAGGCCGAGAGCACGAAGTTCCAGAGGGCTTTTTCCTTTTCGGTCACCCGGCCCTGGTCCAGAGCACGCTGGAAATCGGCCGTGGTCCGGGCTGGGGGAAGCACGCTGTCCATTTGGTGGTAGACCCATTGGATGAAGTAATCTAAAAAGGGGGTAACATCCAGCACTCCGCTGATAGAAGCATTCTGCTCGATCAGAGTATAGGCCTGATAATACCGGCGGCGGCTGCGCTGGATGTAGTCGGACAGCGGCACGAAAAGGGCGGAGGGATATCCCCGCTGTACCAGATACCACAGGTGGACCAGCCGGGCCATCCGGCCGTTTCCATCAAAATAGGGGTGGAAGTAGGCGAGGGCAAAATGCAGTACGGCCGCCTTCAGCAGGTCGTTCATGCCGTCCTCCCGCCCGGCAAAGGCGGCCCATTCGGCCATATATTCCGGCAGCTTCTGCCAGGGCAGGCCGGTGTGTTCCAGTTTGGCGCCTACGATATAAACGCTGTCCTGCCGGTAAAGGCTGCCCGGCGGCAGGCGGTCCTCCTCGGGCAGATAGGGTTCGATGACCAGCTGATAAAGCCGATGCAGGTTTTCCTCGGTGATGGGGTGGCTTGGGTCGGCGATGAATTCCAGCCCCTGCTTCATGCCCAGGACCCGCTGCTCGCTTTCCCCGGCGGGGGCCAGGCCGGACAGGATGCGGCGGACGCTCTCCCGGGAGGTATCCACCTGTTCAATGGCAAAGGTGGAGAGGATCTCTTCCTCCATGGCCCGGCGGCTGTAATCGGAGCTGCCGCTCTGGGGGGTCAGCAGCAGCCGCGCCGCCGACAAACGCAGATGCACCGCTCCCTCCAGGTAGACCAATCCCCGCCCCTCGAAATCCCGCAGAGGCAGCGGCTGATAAAACCCCCGGCCCAGCAGAGCGATAAATTCCTTCAAATCGGCCTGGGGGTATTTGTACCCCAGCTTTTTCAGGTCCAGCAGATGGGAGTCACTCAGCATTTGGGCAAACAGCGCGGCGTCCATAAATGGCAGCTCCTTTCCAAAAAGTGGGATGAACTGATACAAATTGATACCAATTAGTATCAGTATAACAAACCCTCCCGGCCCTGGCAAGGGAGCAAAACAGGGAAAAAACGCGATTGACCAAATCAAAGAGCTCGACTATACTGAAAACAGAACCGGGAGCCCGGGCAGAGGAGGCGGTGAGAGAATGGAGATCCCCTGGGGAGAACTGATGAAAACAGCCGCCCTCTATGGGGTGCTGGCGGCGGGCGGGGTCTGGGTGCTCCGGGGATTCATCCGGTACGGCCTCAACTACTACCGCGCCGCCCGGGAATATTGGCAGCAGTATCTGCGCACCCGGCAGGACAAACCCTGACCCCGGCCGGGAAAGGAATCGAGCA
This sequence comes from uncultured Faecalibacterium sp., assembly GCA_944387955.1. GTDB lineage: Bacteria > Bacillota > Clostridia > Oscillospirales > Ruminococcaceae > Faecalibacterium. Next base: position 14,585 of record CALXGY010000090.1, read on the forward strand.
AAGGAACAGGAGATTTGAAAGATGCATTTGATGATCGTTGAACTCTTGGGGCTTGCGGTGATCGTGGTGGTCTGCTACGGCGCGGTGGCGCTGATGAAATATCTGATCCGGTACGGCATCGACTACTACTTCATCGCCAAAGAGCGCTCGGAACAAAAACGCCTCGGTTCCGGTGAAGAGTGGAAAACCGAAGAATAAAAAGCAATGACCCTCCCGCCGGAGGGTCATTTTAATTTGTCTTTACAATGGGAATGATTCATCGGGAATCAGCCAGCCGGTGCACCAGGGCGGCAATATGGGTTAGGGTCTCTTCATCCAATCCTTTGAGTTCTTCGGTCAGCTGGGCCAGACGGGCAGGACATGGGTCGGAGGAATCAAAAAACTGTTGCGGCGTGATGCCGAAATACTCGCAGATGTAAAACAATCCCTGCAAAGACGGCAGCGCTTTGCGGTTTTCGATCTGGTTGATATAGCTGCTGTTCTGCCCCAGCGCAAGAGACAGTTCCCGTGCTGAAACATTCTTTTGCATTCGCAGTTCTGCAATGCGATTTTGGGTAAATTCCTCGTACAAGACAGCCGCCCCCTTCTCATGCAATGATTGTATCCGCAGTAAAGGGGAAAAATACGATATTTAATCCTTTATATTTATTAACATGAAGGAATAAATACTATATTCTTTTGGTGAGGAAGAAATAACACAATGGGGGTGGGAATTATGGAAGATAAAGTGTGTTGTATAACAGGGCACCGGAATATCCCGGCAGAAAAAATCTGGGAAGTAAACCAGCAACTGAGACAGGAAATTCTGGATGCGATTTCCCAAGAATATAAAATTTTTTTGTCAGGATTTGCCGAGGAATGCGATTTGATGTTTGCGGCGGCCGTTTCGGAAGAAAAAGCGTGCGGTTTAGAAGTGAGTTTGGAAGCAGCTCTTCCTTATAGAGGAAGATTGAAAACAAGAAATCCGGACTTCCATCGACTGATTCGACAGTGTGATCGGGTGTATATTGTAAATGAACTTTATACGCGCTCCTGTTTTGAACAGCGCAACCGATTTATGGTGGATCGTGCACAGCGTGTCATTGCGGTGTACGATGGAAGAAAAAGGGGAGGAACTTTTTTTACCTTACAATATGCACAAAAGCAAGGAAAAGAGATTCGTCTTATTTCAATATAACAGGATGAGTTTCTTTTCGTGTTTTTTGACAAAAAGAAAACCCCGAATGTTTGCACGTTCGGGGTTTTTGGTGGACGGTACAGGACTCGAACCTGTGACCTCCTGCACGTCAAGCAGATGCTCTACCAGCTGAGCTAACCGTCCATCTGTTAGCCAGAATATAATACCACACTTTCCGCCGGAATGCAAGCCCCTTTTTCGCCAAAAAAGCTTTGGGCCTCGGTTTGATAGATGAAATCTTTTGCACAAAACTGGCCCAGACAGGAGTAAAATGCTTGACAAAGGGGGCTGGGATGTGTACACTTCCAATTAAAGAAGGAAGAAAAATTCATCCGCCGGATGAAAAAGATTCACAAACAGGGAGGGGGAGAAAAGATGACCCTGTTTTCCTACGAGATTTTCGACGCGGTGGCCCGTCAGGGCAGCTTCAACAAGGCGGCGCAGCAGCTCCACCTGACCCCGTCGGCCATCAGCCATGCCATTGCGGTGATGGAGGAGGAGCTGGGCTTCGCCCTGTTCAACCGGGGCAAGAGCGGTGTCACCATGACCAGCTACGGGGCCTCGCTCTATCCGTCCATCCGGGCGGTGCTCAACAGCGACGAGGCCCTCAAGCAGAGCATTGCCCGGCTCAACGGGCTGGAAAAGGGCAAGGTCAAGCTGGGCACCTTCAACTCGGTCTGCGCCTATCTGCTGCCGGACATCCTCAAGAGCTTCAAGCAGCAGTATCCCCAGATCGAGGTGGAGGTCTACCAGGGCACCTACGACGACGTGAAAGAGTGGCTGCGGGTGGGCCAGGTGGACATCGGCTTTTTGTCCTCCAGCTGCAAGGAGGAGTTCACCCTCACCGAGCTTTTGCGGGAGCCGCTGCTCTGCATCACCCCGGAGGACTGGCCCGCCCCGCCGGACGGCATCATGACCCCGGAGCTGATGCAGGACCAGAGCTTTGTGGTGCAGGGCGACCCCACCGACGCGGACATGCGCCAGTTCTTAAAGAAATATAAGGTAGGCACCCAGCGGATGTGCCATGTGCTGGACGACACCTCCAACATTGCGATGGTGGAGGCGGGCATCGGCATTTCGATCCTGCCCGAGCTGACCCTGCGCCGCTGCACCGCCGCCATCAAGATCTATCCCATCCAGCCGGAGGAATACCGGGTGGTGGGCATCACGGTGCAGCGCCCGGGGGCCATGGCCCCGGCGGTGGAGCAGATGTTCCATCACATTGTGGCCTGCTGTACCGGCAAGACTTCCGATTGACAGAGGAGGCAGCGTTTTGGCTCAACATCGTCTTACCCCCGCCGCAGAGGGGTTTCACATGCCTGCGGAATACGGGCCGCATCGCGGCTGCGTAATGATCTGGCCGGTGCGCCCCGGCTCCTGGCCCTATGCAGGAGCCGAGGCACAGCCGGTGTTTGAGCAGATCGCCCGGGCCATCGCGGACAGCGAAGAGGTCTGGATGCTGGCCGCGCCGGAAAAGGCCGGCGAGGTCCGGGCTGTGTTTGCGGACCAGCCCCGGATTCATGTATTGGAAATCCCCACCGACGACGCCTGGGCCCGGGATGTGGGCCCCACCTGTGTGGTGAACGATGCGGGCGAGGTGCGGGGCATCGACTGGCAGTTCAACGCCTGGGGCGGCAGTTTTGACGGTCTCTATGCCGAATGGCAGCAGGACAACGCCGCCGCCCGGGCCATCTGTGACGCCCTGGGCATGGACTGCTACGATATGCAGCATTTTGTGCTGGAAGGGGGCTCTATCCACTCGGCCGGCGAGGGCACCCTGCTGGTCACCGAGGCCTGCCTGCTCAGCGGCGGGCGTAACCCTTCCATGACCAAAGAGGAGATCGCCCACACCCTCTGCGAGAGCCTGGGAGCGGAAAAGGTGGTCTGGCTGCCCCGGGGCATCTGGGGAGACGAGACCAACGAACATGTGGACAACGTCTGCGCCTTCGTGGGTCCCGCCCAGGTGGTACTGGCCTGGACCGATGACGAGAACGACCCCCAGCGCCCTTTGAGCGAAGCCTGCCTCGAGACGCTGGAGCGGGAGACCGACGCCAAAGGGCGGCATTTCACGGTGCACAAACTGCCCATCCCCAAAAAGCCGGTCTGCATCACCCGGCGGGAGCTGGAGGGCATGGAGTTTGCCCCCGGCGAGGATACCCGTGAGGTGGGGGAGCGGCTGGCCGCCAGCTATGTGAACTTCTACATCTCCAACGGCGGGGTGATTCTGCCCCAGTTCGGGGATGAGCAGGATGAACCGGCAGCCCGGCTGCTGGCCCGGCTCTTCCCAGAGCGGAAGATCTACCCCATCCCGGCCCGGCCCATCATCGTGGGGGGCGGGAACATCCACTGCATCACCCAGCAGATCCCGGCAGGCAAGGCCGGGCAGGCCCAGGGAGGGGCAAAAGCATGAGAAACGTTACCCTTGGGGCAGTGCAGATGCGCTGCACCGATTCGGTCCAGGAGAACATCGCCAAAGCCGACGCGCTGGTGCGCGAGGCTGCGGCCAAAGGGGCCCAGGTCATCCTGCTGCCCGAGCTGTTCGAGCGGCCTTACTTCTGCCAGGAGCGGCGGTATGAGTATTACCGCTATGCGACCCCCACTGCCGAGAACCCGGCGGTGCTCCACTTCCAGGCGGTGGCCCGGGAGCTGGGGGTGGTGCTGCCCATCAGCTTTTACGAGAAGGCGGGCACCCAGCTGTTCAACACGGTGGCCATGATCGACGCCGACGGCTCGGTGCTGGGGGTCTACCGCAAGACCCACATCCCCGACGATCACTATTATCAGGAAAAGTTCTACTTCACCCCCGGCGACACCGGCTTCCAGGTCTGGCAGACCCGCTACGGCAAGGTGGGCGTGGGCATCTGCTGGGACCAGTGGTTCCCCGAGAGCGCCCGCTGCATGGCATTGCAGGGGGCCGAGATGCTGCTCTATCCCACCGCCATCGGCAGCGAGCCGATTTTGGACTGCGACAGCATGCCCCACTGGCGGCGCTGCATGCAGGGCCATGCAGGCTGCAACCTGATGCCGCTGGTGGCCGCCAACCGGATCGGGCTGGAAGAGGTGCACCCCTGCACCGAGAACGGCGGCCAGAGCTCGGCGCTGCGGTTCTACGGCTCCTCCTTCATCGCCGACGAGACCGGCGCGCTGGTGGCCTCCGCCTCCCGGGACAAAGAAGAGGTGCTCACCGCCGCCTTTGACCTGGATGCGGTGGAGGAAGCCCGCATGAGCTGGGGAGTCTTCCGGGACCGGCGGCCCGCCAGCTACGGCCCCATCACCGCCCGGGG
>CALXGY010000091.1 GCA_944387955.1 uncultured Faecalibacterium sp.
CAGCATTGTGTCGGTAACTGCCTGGCTCTTTTCCAGCCGCGCCTGCCTCCAGTCGCCGTTCTTTCGGATACTGACGAGGACCCCATACAGGGCCAACCCGCCGGAGATCAGGGCGCGGAGAGTGGACGCAATGATACTTTCCATCGGTATCACCCCCTCAGACAGCTCAGCCCGGCCCGGGCAATGATGGCGGGATAGTCCTTGTAAACATGGTTCATGTCCACAAGCCCGCCATTCTCCGGCACGCCCTCCATCTTGTATTTGGACGTGTACTGCCACATCCCATGCCTGCGGGTCGGCCGCTTGCCGCGATAGTCTGCGATCCAAAGGTCGAAGGCTTCCAGCCGGTCCATATTCAGCTCGGTATTGGCGTAGCTGGTATAGGTGTACACCATGGCATAGAGGCCCCAGCTCTCAATGATGCGTGCGGCCTGAATCACCAGATCAGTGAGGGCGTCGGCGGAGAGAGGCTTGAGCTTGTTGTCCTCTACGTCCACCACCGCCGGAAGTTCCAGGCTCTTGCCGGTCAGGGCCTCCCGGAACTTTGCCAGCTCGGCCTGTGCGGTGGCCTCATCCTGGGCGTAGGTGTAGTAATAAGCCCCCACCGGGATGCCCAGCCGCTTGCACTCGGCGTAGTTGCGCTCAAACATGGGGTCGATGTAGATGCCGCCAAATTTGCTGTTGGTGGAGACGGTCTTGAGCATCGCCCCGCCGATTTTGTCCTTGAGCTCGTCCCAGTCGATGGTGCCCTGGTAGCGGCTCACGTCGATGATATCTTTCATTTGCAGTTCTCTCATCTTTAAAAACAGGAACACCGTATCAGTCCGTCGACTCCTCCTGGATGTGGCTGGCCACCTCCGACCAGTACTCCGCTGTCTTATAGGCTTCGGCACAGCCCGTTGGAACGTAGATGATACAGTCTGGACTCATATTATAGAACACATCCGACCCATTCAGTGTTGGCGGCCGTTTGGACATAAAATGATATTCTTTCATGTTGAAACAATTATTGAAAGCCTCTTCTCCAACATTGATCAGCGTACTCGGAAGTTTAAGAGAAATCAGCGAATAGCATAACGAGAATGCTTTTTCCCCCAGTTCAACAACGCCCTCGGGAATTTGAACATAAACCAAGCTATTGCATCCGCTGAATGTACGCCCGCCTATGGCAGTTACTCCTCCAGGAATTTGAACGGCACACAGATTACTGCATCCTGAAAACATCTCTTCTCCCATTGTGACCAGACTTTCAGGCAAAGTAATATGAGTGAGGTCGAAGCATCCATTAAATGCATATTGGCCGAGACTAGTCATATTCTTTGGCAGAACAACGTTGGTCAGGCGGACACAATTGCAAAATGTAATATTTGATACATTGCTCCCATCTCCCCGAATTTGAACGCTAACCAGCCCTTCAAATTCTTCAAGGGAATGCTCTTCAATATTTATCCGATCACCGATCACCAGGTGGTTCAACATAAAGGAATAGTATCCAGTTTCCGAGTAACCGGACATAAATGTCATTCCCAGGATCCTGTAAAAGCCGTTATACGATTCCCCATAAACAAAGGACATTTCGCATCCTTGCGTTACAGCAAGAACAATCACATACTCACCGCCAACCATGTAGGTATGGGTAGCGTGCACAATTCCAGTTCCTGGTAAGCTCTCTGGTTCGCTGCCATCTCCCCAGTCAATACTTACCCCATGCTCTGCTGTCTGCCCAAAGTAGAGCGGCAAATCTCGGCGGGCCGGGGGCCATCCTTCCATTACATTTTCCGGGATAGTGATGTACAGTCGCGTTTTTCCGTCCTCCGGGGGATTGGGGATGTCCGCGCCGCTCTGCTTTTCCGCCGTGACCAGAATATTCCTGTCACAGTATTTTCCTGCGGTCAGCAGCCGCTTTTGGGTCCCCGCTTCCATCGTGATTTCAATATCACTCATTTTCCATCACCTCCTCCATCTCTCCAGCGTACACCGGCAGGGCTTCCAGGGTCTGCTGCACCATCTGGGCAAGATCTGCCTCGGTCCAGTAGTCCACCCCTTTTACCGGGGTATCTCCCTTGACCCCCTGTAAAACTCCGGCATTCACCCAGACCCCGTCTGTGAAAACCCAGAGTTCCCCGGCCACCACACAGGCTGTACCGGGCTGGGCCGAGGGATGCGCCGCGACCAGATCTTCATAGCTTCCGTAACTGCCCAGGAGTTCCACTCCGTTGCCCTGGTCCCCCTTTTCTCCCTGGGGGCCCCGCTGGCCCTGGATGCCCTGGGGGCCCTGATCACCCTGGTCGCCTTTGGGCCCCACACCGGACACGCCGGTGTCCTGATAGACTTCGGTCTGCTGATCCCACACCAGCCACCGGTTTTCTGCCGAGAGTTTGGGCGGATGGACAGCAGCCGCCTCCGCCCGGCCTGCAGCTGCTTCGGCATCTGCACAGCTCTCGGCCGCTTCGGCGGCACTCTGTGCGGCAGCGGTCTGGCTGGCAGAGGCCTGGGATGCGCTCTGAGTCACAGCCTCCATCGCTTGAAAGACATTTTTTGCACTGGAGACAGCTGCCTCGGCATTCTGGAAGGCCGTATCTGCACTGGCTTCCGCCACTGTTGCGCTGGAGGCTGCTGCATCTGCAAACTGAGCGGCAGCGCTCACCGCGGTCGCCAATTCCACTGCGATTTCTACCGATTCTTCAGCGCTGGCATCTGCTTTCTGTGCGCTCTGAGCTGCAGCCTGGGCCCACTGTTCTGCCCGATTCGCCTGTTGGACGGCTTCCTGAACCGATCCAGCTGCACTCTGGGCACTTTCAGCGGCAGATTCTGCATTCGTCTGAGATGCTGCGGTCTCCTGTCGGGCAGTGTTTGCCTGTTCGGCGGCATCCTGGGCAGACTGGGCCGCCGCTGCGGCGTTGTCCGCGGCATCCGAGGCAGAGCTCTGCGCCTCCAATGCACTCTGAGCGGCGGCGGTCACCGCCTGTTCCAATACGGTGGGGGTGGCGGTGGACTCCGCCCCTTCCACCCCCGCGTGCTCTTCCACCCGATAGGCAAGGTCGCAGCTGATCCGCTGCACCCCCTCGGCAAGCCCTGCACAGACGATTTGCCCCTCTCCTGCGGCGGCGGTGGCCTCGGGCGGGACCGCAAGGCCTCCTTCTCCATCCGCCAGCATCCGCACCGGCTCACCCCCGCCGGGCGGGTGGAAGGTGACCGTAACGGCCAGGCCCTCCCATTCCGCCCCCGGGTGCAGCGCCAGCCGCTCCACTCCATAGCTGCCGCTGGTGCCCAGCTTCAGGAAGCTGCGCAGACCAGAGGGCTGGGCGGTGTAGCGGTTCAGGACGATTTCATGTGTCATACAACCTCTCCTTTCTCAATCAACATAACCTTTCTTGAAGGCCCCACTCTATTCTTACCACCGCTTCGCTCTTTCCGCCAGTGTGTTCTTTTTGGATACTTTTAGTATAAATAATATTATCCATTACATATTGTTCATAAACTTTTCAGGTATCCTTCATCCAAACCTTGAGGGCCGCATCCCGGATTCAGCCGTGCAGGAGTGCCAGCAATACCGACATCGGCGGGACTGCGTCCGTCCGTCTGGCCTAAAGGAGGCGAAACAGCACAAAAGCCCCGGCAGGACAAACCTGCCGGGGCTTACTTTTTGATTTGGTTACTGCCAATTTAGTCAATCTCGAGTCGATCAGCGCGGACTTTTCCTTTGACAACAGCTTACGTTGGCTGCGTTGATGCGCCGGTTGATAGATTGCATGGCATGGGATGTAAGAATCAAATTTGAAACCAAAAAGAAAAGCCGCGTTGAATCAAACGATTCAACGCGGCTTTTGGAGCTGGTGACAGGAGTTGAACCTGCAACCCACTGATTACAAAT
>CALXGY010000092.1 GCA_944387955.1 uncultured Faecalibacterium sp.
TGCACAGGGACTCAGAGCCGCCTGCCCAGCGGTTGCCGATGTAGTTGAAGGAGGACATCACAGCGCCGCAGTTTGCGTCCTTGACGCAGATCTCAAAGGGCTTGAGGTAGATCTCGCGGATGGCCTGCTCGTTGGACCAGGTGCAGAGCATGCTGCAGCGGTTGGTCTCCTGATCGTTCAGGGCGAAGTGCTTCATGTAGGCGTAGACGCCGTGCTCCTGAGCGCCCAGAACCGCGTTGGAAGCCATCAGGCCGGACAGAACGCCGTCCTCGGAGTAGTACTCGAAGTTGCGGCCTGCAAAAGCGGAACGGTGGATGTTCATAGCCGGAGCGTACCAGCCGGAGACGTCCATCTCGTTGGCCATCTCACCGATGCTGGAGCCGAAGTCGTGGGCGATCTCCTTGTTCCAGGTATTGGCGATCAGGACCGCAGAGGGGAAGCCGATGGAGCCCTTGCCGGTGAAGTTGTTGTTGATGGAGGCGGGGCCGTCGCAGTCGTTGGTCCGCACCTTCTCGATGCTGGCGATGGAGTTGGTCTGGTAGCCGCCCAGAGAGATGATGGAGTTCATCTCGTCCACGGTCAGCTGATTCAGCAGATCATCCCACATGGGATCGTCGTAGTCTGCGCCGCGCAGATCCACCAGCTTCAGGCTGCCTGCCTGGCCGGTGACCGGCTCCACAGCGTCGGGAGCGTCATCCAGAGTGGCGTCGTAGTTTGCGTTGTTGTAGAAGGTAGCCTTGCTCTCCTCGGGCATCTCGAAGTTGGTGGGAGCAGCGGTAGCCTCGGCGTAGTTGGCGAAGCCGTCGGCACGGGACAGGTAGGTCACATTGCCCTCGGCGTAGCCAAACTGGTTGATGGCGGCCACAACATCGCTCTCGCGCTTGTTGTTCTCGTCGTAGGTAATGGTGGAAGCGACGGTGTAGACCTCGCTGTCGATCACAGTGTGAGAATCGGCATTGATGGAGATCTCGTAGTCGCCGGCCTCCAGCACGTAGCAGCCTGCGCCGTAGGTGTCATAGCTGGCCATATCCTCCACGGAGAAGCTGACGCTGACCGTCTCGGAGGCACCCGGCTCCAGCAGGCCGGTCTTGGCAAACTCGATCAGGTTTGCAGAGGCCTTCTCGATGCCGCCGTTGGTGTAGGGAGGATTGAAGTAGACCTCCACCACGTCCTTGCCGGCCACAGAGCCGGTGTTGGTGACGGTAGCGGTAACGGTGATGGTGCCGTCGGACTCGGTGACCGAATCCAGGGTCTGCTCAAAGGTGGTGTAGCTCAGGCCGTAGCCGAAGGGATACTGGACGACGCTGTCGTAGTCGATCAGGCCCTCGTCGTCGGCGGTCTCGTAGAACTTGTAGCCGACGTAGATGCCCTCCACGTAGTTGACGAAAGCAGGCACGCTGATGCCGGCGATGTGCTCGTCCATGTTGGTGTACAGGAAGTTGCCGAAGTTGTTGTAGGACGGGGCAGCCTTCAGGTCGTAGATGAAGGTGTCAGAGGTCTTGCCGGAGGGGTTGACCTCGCCGGTGATGACCTTGCCCAGACCGGTAAAGCCGCTCTGGCCGGTGCCCGGGCACCACAGAACGCTCTTGATCTGGCTGTAATCGTCCACAAAATCCAGCTGCATGGTGTTGGCGCCGTTGTACAGCAGGATAACGTTGTCAAAGTTTGCGCAGACCAGGTCGAGCAGAGCTTCTTCCTGGTTGGTCAGGTTGAGGTAGGTGTCGCCCTCGTCCCAGTCGTTGCCCTCGTTCAGGGTGTCGTCGTAGGTGCCGGCAAAGCAGGTGTCGCCGGTGCCCTGCTTTGCCCAGCTGCCGTCCACAACGGCGGGCATGTCGGTGGGCAGGTCGGCGCCCTCGCCGCCCACACGGGTCAGCACGATCAGGGCGGTATCCGAGAAGGCCTTGGCGTTCTCGATCAGTTCATCGGTGTACAGGCTGGCAGCCGGCTCAGGCAGGGTCCAGTCCTGCTCCCACATGCCCACCACGGGGCGGTCGGCCTTGTAGTCCACATAGAACTGGGTCAGCTCTTCGTTGGTCTCGATGCCGGCATCCTGCAGGCCCTGCAGCAGGCTCACGGTGGGGAAGGCGTCGGACAGAGCGCCCGAACCGGTGCCGCCGTAGCAGGGGTTGGTGGAAGCCCAGCCGAAGACGTTCAGCTTGGAGCCGGAAGCCACAGGCAGAACGTTGTCGTCGTTCTCCAGCAGCACAACGCCCTCTTCTGCGATCTCGGAGCACAGGGCGGTGGCGCGGTCGGTGGACTCCTCACTGATGGAGCCGCCGCCGGTGGCCAGAGAGATCATGGTGCTCATGGGTCCGAAGCAGATCGCGTTGACAGCGATCACGACGGCCAGAAGCATTGCCATAGCGGTTTCGCCGCGGACCAGGAACTTTTTGTTCTTGGGCAGCTTGCGCACCGCGATCAGCACCGCAATGCCGACGATGAGTGCCACGGCCAGACCGATCAGCTGTACCTTGATCGAGTCCAATACCTTGATCACGTCATCAATGTTGATTGCTAACATAAATCATTTCCTCCTTCTTCCTTGGGCTGCCGCTGTGGGCCGGGAGCTTGTGCAAAGAAAAGAGGAGCACACCCACACCCCGTTTTTTCTCTGCAAAGGCCATCCGATCCAATACAGCAGGCCGTCTGCACCTCGATGGTAACTTTGGCGCATTTGTATCTCTTATTATAGCAGAATGGGGAGAAATTTGGGCATTTTTGCACAGATTGTCGGTTTAAAAGCAAAATCTGTTCATCGCTTTTTCCGAAAAAAAGAAGGCCTGCGCAGTCTGCACAAGCCTTCCGAAACATTATTGTGTATTCTTACGAACAGGCCGGAGACCACCCGGCAGCAGCACCCGCACCGTGAACCAGTTGTCTGCCAGCTGGGCAGTGACCGCGCCTCCCCACCGCTCGGCTGCTGCCCGCAGGCTCTTGAGCCCGTAGCCGGTGGCGGGCAGCCGGTCCTCATTCATGGGCACCGGGGCTTCGCAGTAGTTCTCGAACCGCAGCATGACGAACCGGTTCTTTTCAAAAATGGCCAGATGCACCAGCCGCTTTTCCGGGTCGGGCAGGGTCAGTACGCTCTCGCAGGCGTTGTCCAGCGCGATGCCCACCAGGGTGCAGATGTCCGCCGCCGGAAGAAAATCCAACAGGTGCCCGTCCGCCACGCTGGTGAGCTGGATGCCGTGCTGGGTGCAGTACAGGCTCTTGGCGGTGAGCAGCGTGTCCAGCACCGGGTTGCCGGTCTGCTGCTGGATGTCGTACCGCTCCAGCTGCTGCTCCAGCGCGTCCAGCGCCCGGGCCTGCTGGTCCGGCTGCTGGGCCCGGCGCAGCGCCGCCACCTGGAGTTTCAGGTCGTGGTAGCTGCGGTTGATGAGCCGCACGCTCTCCTTGCTCTGCTGGTACTGCTCGTACTGGCGGTGGAGCACCTGATCCATGATCTGCAGCTCGGCTTTGAGCTGGTCCCGGCTGCGCTGCTGCTGAATCAGCACCAGGGACAAAAGCCCGCAGAAGTCCACCAGCGTGCGGATGTAGTAGATGCTGGAATTGGAAGCCTGGTCGTGGAGCACGAAATCCAGGTTGCTCACCGCAAAGGCGGTCAGAGCCAGCAGAACCGCGCTGGACAGGGTCCGCCAGTTGGCGTGGGGAAGGATCTGCCGGCCCGCAGATTTTCGATCCATCTGCCAGACACAGGCATATACCACCCCGTAGACTGCCGCCAGCAGTATCAGCCCGGGGAGACTGGCGGCGCCGTAGCCGGGCAGGAAGGCACAGTGGAGCTGCCACTCCAAACTGGCCGCGAATTCGGCCAGCAGAAAGGCTCGGGTACAGCAGTAGACCGCATCCAGCCGGGACAGACGGCAGCAGCTCCAAATCAGCAAAAACATCCCGCCTGTGGCCGCCGCCATGCAGGGCAGCCACCAGAACAGCGGCACATCCCCGGTCAGCTGAAGAAAGGAGCCTTGGACCGCCAGAGCCGCGGCGCAGATCCCGGCAGTCCGCCGGAGGGAAAACCGCCGCGGCAGATTCAGAATACAGACCACGCAGGCCAGCCACTCGGCCAGCGCGGTATACAGCCGGGGAATGCCCGGCAGAGCCTGGGTCATACCTGCCCTCCAATGTAGTCGGTGAGCGCGGCCATAAAAGGTTTTCTGCGGGGGCGGCTGATCTGCAGTCGGTAGGGCCCGGTGGTCACAAGCCCGTTTTCCACCCCGCGCACCTGGGCCAGGTTGACCAGATACCCGCTGTTGCAGCGGGCAAAGCCGTGGCCGGACAGCTTTTCCTCCATGGATTTGAGGCTGCCCGGGCAGACCAGCTCTCCCTCCCGGGTGTAGATCCGCACCTTGTGGCCCTCGCTCTCGATGTAGTAGATCTCCGCCGCATCCACCCGGTGCAGGCTGCCCTCGCCGGGCAGGGTGAGGAAAAACCGGGCGCTGCGCTCCAGCCGCCGGGCGGCCTTCTGCAGCAGCTGAGAAAAAGCAAAATATCCCAAGGGTTTGAGCAGGTAGCTCATGGCCTCGAACTCATAGCCCTGGATGGCATACTGAGCCATATTTGTGATGAACACCAGGATCACATTGGGGTCGGCTTTGCGGATGGCGGCGGCGGTGGCCATGCCGTCCATCCGGGGCATCTGGATATCCAGCAGGATCAGATCGTAACTGGGCCGGTAGTCGGCGGCGATCTGGTCTCCGTCCTCAAAGACCGACAGGGAGACGGCGGTGCTGGTCTCCCGTTCATAGCGATGGATGTAATCGGCCAGCAGCTGCTGTTCCTGCGGGTCGTCCTCTACGATGGCGATGCGCAGCATCAGGGGTTCCTCCTTTTTCGGGGACCGTCCGGCCGGGGCCCTGCGTACAGCGGCTGGGCCGGATGGTCAGTTCAGAGCGCGGATGGCGGCGCTGATCTGCTGGTAGACCGGGTCGATCTGCGTCAGCATGGCGAAGGCCGCGGCCGGGTCCCCGGCCCGGAACAGCTCTACCTGACGGGTGAACAGAGGCACCAGGGCGGTCAGCGAGAGGTTGCCGCACAGACCCTTCAGAGTGTGGGCGGCCCGCAGCCCTTCCTCCGCGTCGGCGGTGTCGGCGGCATCCTGGAGCTTGGAGTAGGTGGGGTCGGACAAAAACTTTTTCAGCATCCGCTCCAGCAGCGCCTCATTGCCCATAAAGCGGCCCAGCACCTCCTCTACATTGATGCCGGCTGCGGTCAAAGCCTGTTTTTTGCTTGCATCCATAGGAATACTCCTCCTGTTTGTTGATGGATTTTGGCCCGTCCGCAGATCCGGTCAGGCCTTGGTCGTTTGGTCGTACATCCGGGCCAGCTGATCCTCTACCGAGAAGAAGCAGTCCAGCAGCCGGGGGTTAAAGACGCCGCACTCCCCGTTTTTGATCATCTCCAGCACCCGCTCGCGGGGGAATGCATTCTTGTACACCCGCTTGCAGTTCAGCGCGTCGTAGACGTCGGCCAAAGAGACGATCTGGGCCCAGATGGTGATTTCGTCCCCCTTGAGCCCGTCGGGATAGCCCCGGCCGTCCCACCGCTCATGATGATGACGGGCGATGTCGTAGGCGTAGTGGTAGGCCCCGTTCTCCTTCAGCTGGGGAATCCGCTCCAGCAGCAGCGCCCCTTGGGTGGTGTGGGTCTTCATGATCTCAAATTCTTCCTTGGTCAGCCGTCCGGGTTTGTTGAGGATGGCATCCGGAATAGCGATCTTGCCCACGTCGTGCATGATGGAGGCCTGGGCGATCTGCTCGATGCTCTCGGGGTCAAAACCCTCGCCCAGCTCGGTGTTTTCCAGGATGTATTTGGTGATGGAGTAGATGCGCTGGACATGCTCGCCGGATTCCTGGCTGCGGAACTCGATGGCGGTGGAAAGGGTCTCGATCATGCCCCGGTTGAGCCGGATGATGTGTTCGGCCTGCCGGAGCATCTCGGCCTGCTGCTGCAGCACCTTGCTGGACAGCCGCCGCCGGGAGCGGAACAGCTCCACCACCGAGTTGACCCGCCGGGTCACCACAAAGGGCACCACCGGCTTGCTGATGACGTCCATGACCCCCAGCCGGTAGGCCTCCTTCATGACCTCGGCGCTGGCCTCGGCCGTAATAAGAAAGACTGCGATCTTGTCCAGAAGGCCCGCGGCGTGAAGATGCCGCAGCACCTCCAGCCCGTCCATCTCGGGCATCATCACATCCAGCAGGATGGCGCAGTACTTCTCGGGGTGGGCGAGAATCCGGTCCAGCCCGATCCGCCCGTTCTCCGCCTCCTCCACCGTGTAGCAGTCGGAAAAGAGGTTATCCAGGATCATTCGGTTGATCTCGTCGTCGTCCACGATCAGAAGGGTGGAGGGGTCGACGATGGGTTCCGGCCCGGGGAGAGGGACCGCGCAGGCGTCGCCGGGCATTGCCGGGAAAAGGTCTAAGAGTTCTGTTGTTTTATCTTCCATCTTTTGTCGTCCAATCTCAAAAGGATGCGCAGTTCAGCGCCATAAAGAGAACTGTTCAACTCCATTTTATCACAAACGGCCGGGCGGAACAATAATCTTCTGCGCCTCAAAATACAAACCGGCCGCGCCCGGAGGGCGCAGCCGGAAAGGAAAACAAGCCGGGAACCGGAGCTTTTCAGCCGGGCATTCCTGCGGCTGCGGGCACAGGGAGCTCGCTCTCCGAAGCGGCGGGCAGCGGGCGGGTGCTGGGCATGCGGATGGTGCCATCCTCAAGACAGCGGATGAAGATGGGCACGAGCTTCGGGTCGAACTGGCGGCCCGCCTCTTCCCGCAGGATCTCGATGGCCCGCTCCCAGGTGAGAGCGGCTTTGTAGCACCGCTTGCTGGTCATGGCGTCGAAGGAATCGGCCAGACAGAGGATGCGGGCGGGCAGCGGGATGTCCTCTCCGCCGATGCGGCGGGGATATCCCTTTCCGTCGTACCGCTCATGATGGCCGATAACCGCCGGGATGATGTAGTCCAGGGAGGGCAGATGCCGGATGATGCCGATGGAGGACTCCACATGCCCCTGCATGATCTCGTATTCCTCGCTGGTGAGCTTGCCCTCCTTGTTGAGGATGCTCTCGGGAATGCTGATCTTGCCGATGTCGTGGAGCAGCGCCGCCTGGCGGATGATCTCCACAAAATCGTTGTTCAGCTTGAGGGCCATGGCCAGCTCGGTGGAGTAGTAGGCCACATTCTGGGAGTGGCTGAAGGTGTAGTGATCCTTGGCGTCGATGGCGGCGGTGAGGGCCACTACGGTGGGCTCGTATTCCTGGTAGATGTGGCGGTGGTCCACCTTGTCCCACCGGGTGCGGTCGGTGCGCAGGGTGGAATCAAAGATGGAAATGCCGTTTTTGCCGCTCCGTTTGACCCGGTAAACCGCCATGTCCGCATTCTCCAGCAGCTGCTTGCTGGTGGCCGCGTCAAAGGGCGCGGTGCTGATGCCGATGCTCAGGGTCAGCACCTTGAGTTTGCGGTCCACCGTGCGGCGGTTCATGTTCATGACCTGGTCCCGGATGGATTCCGCAAGGGTGCGGGCGGCCAGAACATCGTACCGGGGCAGCAGCACGGCAAATTCCTTGCTGGAATAGCGGGCTACATAGCCGTTTGCCCCTACGCTGTGCTGCAGCACCCGGGCCACATCCCACAGGGCGCGGTCGCCCTCCTTGGCGCCGTAGAGCTGGTTGTAGAGCTTGAAGTCGTCGATGTTGATGAGAATCAGGCTCAAGGTGCCCTCCCGGGCAAGCTCGAACTGCTGATCCAGCAGCTCATAGAAGTATTTGCGGTTGTACAGCCCGGTGAGCTCATCGGTACGGGCCTCGTGGCAGGCGTGCTCATACATCCGGGCGTTCTTGAGGGCGATGGAGGTCACCGATGCCACCGACTGCATCCACTGCAGATCGTGCATTCGGATGTGCTTGCCCTGCCGCTGGGAGAACAGCACCACCCCCGGCATGACTCCCTCATCCCCCAGCAGGCCCAGGCAGCCGAAGATGTTCAGAGACCGGAACCGGTCCTTTTCGGACTGCCAGACCGATTTGTAGGCCACCGAGTTTTCAAAGGTGTGCCAGGAGATGCAGCTCTCCCGGCGGAGCATCTGCAGCAGAGGATTGCCGTGCTGGATCGAGAAGGAAAGCTCGTGCAGCGGCTGATCGCTGTAACAGGCTTTGTAGTCCCCGGTGGTTTCCTGCAGCACGCAGACATAGACGCTGCCCACCGCATCCACCTTTTTCAGGGTGGAGACGGTCTTTTCCAGAATGTCGTCCACATTCAGCAGCTGGGAGACGGTCAGGGTGTACTCCCGCAGGACCTCGGCCTGCTGTGCTTCGTCCTTGATGAGCACGTTGTTGACCAGCTTTTTCCAGGTGTAGGCCAGCAGGATGACGGTCAGCACGAAGAAAACCGCAAAGATCAGCACTCCGCGCTCGGCCAGGACATCCGGCAGATGGTCGATCAGCCGCATCCAGTAGGGCTGGATGTTCATAAACAGCAGGAAGGTGACTCCCAGGCCGATGAGGTAGCATACGCTCTCGGAGGCCAGCAGCTGCAGCCGGAACAGCCGCTTGCGTACCAGTGCATAGACCAGCAGGCAGGCATTGGCAATGCCGGAGAGAATGTCCACCGGAAATCCCGAGAAGAAGGGCAGAAGCAGCAGCGCATGGCCCAGGAACATCACGAAGATGCCCTGAAGCACCGGGCGGAACTGGGCGCGGTAATGGGGTTTTTCCCGATAGGCGGCGATCAGGTTGCAGACGCCCCGGACGATCACCAGTGCAGCCAGGATAAACAGCACCGCCACCGGCCAGCGCATCTCGTACTGGAATTCGATGTCCGAGCCTACCTGGACCGGCTCAGGCCAGCGCAGCAGGATGCCGCTGGGAAGATTGAGCACAAAGACCCCCGCCAGCGCCACAAACCCGATGATGGAAAAGAGCTTGTCCTCCTTCTCTGCAAAGGCGGTCATGAACCGGTAGTAAGAGTAGACGGTCAGAAGCAGTCCGCCCAGAGACACATGGTACCAGAAAATATAGGAAGGAGCGGTCATCCAGCGCATGAGCAGCGAGCCGCCGCACCAGAAGAACATGGCCGCCAGCAGCACCAGGAACTGACGGATGACGGCGTTCTTTTTGGAGGCCAGGAAGGTCAGGAAGATGCAGGCGTACACAAAGACCGCAATGGCCGAGATGTATCCGTAAATATCCATGATCGCTTCACCTCCAGCTGCCGGCCCGCTGATGGGGGCCGGCATAATTGACCAGTTCCTCCACTTCCAGCCGGGTGGGGTTCATCTGACGGGGCACCCGGCCATGCAGCTGCTCAAAGTGGGCAAAGCTGCCGCTGCGCAGCACCGTGACCTTCAGCGGGTCCATGCCCAGGATCTTTTTCAGGTCCCGGTAGTCCTGGTCTGTGTACTTGAAATAAATGGTCAGCAGCTCCCGCAGCACATCGGTGCTGATAGCGTGCTTCAAAAAGGCGCTCTGCTCCACCTCGATGTAGAGGTGGAAGTAAGGGCGGCTCTGCTCGGTAAACTCCTTGGCGGCCGCCCAGCCCACCACCGGCAGGCCGGAAAGCTCGATGACGTTGCGGATGCCCGCGGCCGAAATGCGGGTAAAGCCCGCAATGTCAATGATGTCCGGCACCCGGTCCACATACTCAAACCGGGGAATGCGGGTGCCGTCCTCCCGGCTGGTGAGCCCGGCGCAGCGGTAGGTGTCGCCTACCCGGTATCGGGCAAAGGCGCCGCCCTTGAGCACCGTGAGGATCAGCTCGTATTTTTCCCCCGGGACCACCTCGTCCATCAGGCAGGTGCGGGGGCGATAGCTGGGATCGTCCATCAGCCGCAGCATGTCCTTTTCGTGCAAAAACTCGTAAAAACAGGTGTCCGGGAAAAAGTACATCCCGTTGCGGCTCCAGGTCTCGGTGCCGATGATGGAGGGCTCGGTGCCTGCAAACAGCTCCATGGGCCGGATGCCCCACAGCTCTTCCAAATCGTCTTTATAGCAGTTGTTGTCGGTGCCTGCCACCATGAATCCCTTCAGATGGAACAGGTCCTTGGGCATCAGGGCCCGGCCCTCTTTCTTGCAGCGGGACTTGGCCCGCAGGATGCGCCAGAGCATCCCGGGTTTAAACTTCAAAAGATCGGTGAGCTTGAGCCCGCCCTTGCCCGAGGACATGGAGGCAAAAGCGGTGCTCACCGCATAGGCCACGCTGCCCAGGCCGAAAAAGAATTCTACATCCCGCTGCATGGCCATCTTGAAGCCCAGCTTGTTGCGCTGGCTGAAGGACATGTCCACCGCATCCTTCACCGCCGGGAGGAACTGAATATCAATCTCCTCGTTGAGTACCAGCGGGAAAAGCCCGGTGGCATAGGGCAGCGGCGCCAGACCATAGAGGAATTTATCCTCCGGCGAGACGTTGAACACGCCCTTTTTGCGGCTGGTGCTCAGGATCAGGCAGGCGGTGACATTGTCCCGGAAGGTGTCCAGCATGGCCCGGGTATAGGGGGCCACCTTGATGGGATGTTTGCCGCCCTCCCAGGTGGTCTGAATCCAGATCACCGGGGTGCCGGGCAGCATGTCGGACTCCCTTCGCAGCAGCACGTCGGCGTAGTCCTCGTAGCTGGTCAGAGGCACCATTTCCCGGAACTCCTCGATGGTTTGAGGGCGCTTGCCCTTGAGGATGCTCTGGCCCAGGGCGCTTGCGCTCCACAGCCGGATCTGCTCGGTCATCAGCCGGCGCTGGATGGACATGTACTGTTCCATGCTCAGATCCAGAAAGCCGCAGTACCGGCTCCAGACCGCTTCGTATTCCTGATTTTCCAGCTGCTGCTGAAGGCTCATTTCAGGTTCCTCCTCTCAGAGTGTGGATACAGCGCCCGATGCTTGCCGCAGTGGGCCACAAAAACGGGGTGGTCTGCCGGTATTGCTCATAATTGCAGAAGGTCTTGGGAAAGGTCCAGAGATCCTGGAACACCACATATCCAATGTCCATGCCCAGGATCGCAGCAAAAAAAGCCCAGCTGCGCCCTGTCCCCAGGGCGAAAGCCAGGCATAGATAAGCCAGCCCCAGCCAGAGCACCCCGGGATGACGGCACAGTGCGTAGATCCCTTCGGTATAGGCTTTTCGTCCGGTGCTCTGCTGGACGTAGGTGGCAGAAAAAGGCAGCGCAAAAAAGAGCGTGTAAACAAGCCCGGCCAGAGCAATCACCACCCCGGCCAGGGCGAATAGAGAGCCGGTCCTTACCGGGAGCAGCGCATCCCGGCTGTACCACAGCAGCGCAGCGGTTCCCGCAGCCAGGCAGGCGCAGCCCAGCGCAAAAAAGCTGCCGAAAATCTTGCAGACCGGCCGCACGCTGTTCCAATCATAGAGAAGGCAGAGCACAAAGCCCGCCGTACATAGAACGAAATCCATTTTCCCCCTCCGCAGACAGAAGCCCATACCTTTTTGCGGCGTTCTGTTCCCAATTTCCTGCAAATTCATACAAAATTACTGGAATTTACACAAAATCGATACAACTTATTCTATCATTCATACATTTTTACGTCAAGCCTGGACCTAAAGGTAGGAAGAAATATCGAAAACAGGAAGTTCGTCGATTTTTAGAGAAAAAGCCTCAAAGCCGGGAAGGAAAAACCCAGAGGATAGAATGTTCAGCACAAAGATTTTCTAATATAATTGTGTAAAATGCCGGTTGCATTTCATTGTGAAATCGTGTATTCATAAAATAATATCCATTTACTTTTCCCGGCGGAGCAGAGAACTCCTTACCTGGGGAGAGCATTCTGTATTCTGATCATCTGCACCGGCGCAAACGTGTAGGAAAGACCAAAGACCGCCGGAAACACAAGGAGGTACGAATTATGGGTTTTTTTGACAAACTGTTCGCAAAAAAGCAGCCGGAGGGCATTACCGCTCAGGCTGCTCCCAAGACCATCTGCGCCCCCATCACCGGCAGTGTGATGCCGCTGGAAGAGATCCCCGATCCGGTCTTCTCCACCGGCGTTATGGGCCCGGGCTGCGGCCTGGAGCCTTCCGGGGAGACGGTCTATGCTCCCTTTGACGGCACTGTGACCCAGACCACCGAGACCCGCCATGCTGTGGGTATCACCAGCAACGACGGCATGGAGGTCCTGATCCATGTGGGCATGGATACCGTCGAGATGAAGGGCGAGGGCTTTACCTGCCTGGTCCAGCAGGATCAGAAGGTCAAGGCCGGTCAGGCGCTGATGACCTTCTCGCTGGAGAAGATCAAGGCCGCAGGCCACCCCGCCACCACCGCGGTCCTGCTGACCAACGCCGATGACTTCGGCCCGCTGCAGGTCCTGACCACCGGCCCCATCGAGGCCGGCGCACCCATGATGAAGGTCTGATTTCGTTTTTCCATAGGCCGCCCCGGGCAATGCCCGGGGCGGCGCTTTTGTGCAAAGAAAAGAGCCTTTTCCCCGGAAAATTCAGGAGAAAAGGCTCTTTTGATTTGTGTTTTCAGCCCCGGTTCAGCCAGAGCAGCAGGGCATCCGCCCCGGCGGCCAGGAGAATCCAGGCCACCGCAAAGAGGGCGAGCACCCATTTGGGGGAGAGCAGCCGGAAATGCCGCTGCCAGCCGCTTTCCCGCAGGTCGTTTTCCGGCTTTTTGCCCTTGAGCATCAGCATCCCCGCCAGCAGGAAGAGGGCCAGCGCCGCGCCCAAAAACAGGCCGCTCTTGGCGGTCTCCAGCCCGGCGGCAAGGCTGCCCCCGCCCAGCAGCGCCCCTGCGGCAAAAGGGACCGCCGCCAGGGCCCCTGCACTGGCAAATCCCAGCCCCAGGGCTTTGACGATGTCCCGCACCGCGTCGGCGGGGGAGAGGACCGGCTTTTTCTCTTCAGGCATGGAGCGGCTCCTTTGACTGGTTTATTCTTTCCCGCACAGATGGCAGGCCACAAAGTGGCCCTCCTTTACCTGACGCAGTTCCGGCGCCTGCTGGGCGCAGGCCTCGGTGGCATACTTGCACCGGGAGCGGAACTTGCAGCCCGGCGCGGGGTTGATGGGGCTGGGCAGATCCCCTTCCAGACGGATCTTGGCCTTGGAGCGCTCGGCCTCCACGTCGGGGTCGGGCACCGGGATGGCCGAAAGCAGTGCCTGGGTGTAGGGGTGCTGGGGGTTGTCGAACAGCTCCTCGGCAGGGGCCAGCTCCACCAGAGCGCCCAGATAGAGTACCGCGATGCGGTCGGAAATGTGCTTGACCATGGACAGGTCGTGGGCCACAAACAGATAGGTCAACCCCATCTTCTTCTGAAGCTCGATGAGCAGGTTGACGATCTGGGCCTGGATGGAGACATCCAGCGCCGAGATGGGCTCGTCCAGCACCATGAACTCGGGATTGACCGCCAGAGCCCGGGCAATGCCGATGCGCTGGCGCTGGCCGCCGGAGAATTCGTGCACGAAGCGGTTGGCGTGCTCCCGGTTGAGGCCCACCATCTCCAGGCACTCATACACCCGCTGCTGACGGGCCTGCCGGTCCTTGGCCAGATGGTGGATGTCCAGCCCCTCGGCCACGATCTCGGCCACCGTCATGCGGGGGTCCAGGGAGCCGTAGGGGTCCTGAAAGACCATCTGCACCTCTTTTTTGAACTGCTGGCGGTCCTTGTGGTTCAGGGCGTGGACGTCCTTGCCCTTGTAGAGCACCTTGCCGTCGGTGCGGGAGTACAGGCCGATGCAGGTGCGCCCGCAGGTGGTCTTGCCGCAGCCGGACTCGCCCACCATGCCCAGGGTCTCCCCCTTGTAGATGTCGAAGGAGACGTCGTCCACCGCCTTCAGCACCGCGTTCTTGCCGACGTTGAAGTATTTTTTCAGATGCTGTACCGAGAGCAGCACCTCTTTCTCGTTGCTCATTGCGCGCCTCCTTTCAGCTCGGGCATCTCCACTTTGGGAGCCATGGGGTGATGCAGCCAGCAGAAGGCGTAGTGCCCGTCGCCGAAGTCGGTACGCTCGGGCATTTTCTCCTTACAGATCTGCATGCAGTACTTGCACCGGGTGGAGAAGGGGCAGCCCACCGGCGGATTGAGCAGATCCGGCGGGGTGCCGGGGATGGAAGCCAGAACCTGCTTGTTTACCAGGTCCAGCCGGGGCACCGAGTCGATCAGCGCCCAGGTGTAGGGATGGCGCGGGGTGTAGAAGATGTCCCGGCTGGAGCCCTTTTCCACGATCATGCCCGAGTACATCACCGCGATCTCCTGGGCCATGTTGGCCACCACGCCCAGGTCGTGAGTGATCATGATGACCGAGGTGTTGTGGGTCTTCTGCAGCTCCTTGATGACGTCCAGGATCTGGCTCTGGATGGTCACATCCAGGGCGGTGGTGGGCTCGTCGCAGATCAGGAGCTTGGGGTCGCAGGCAAAGGCGATGGCGATCATCACCCGCTGACGCATGCCGCCCGAAAACTCGTGGGGATACTGGCGGAACCGCTTTTCCGGCTCGGGGATGCCCACCTTGCGCAGCATCTCGATGGCCTCGGCCTTGGCCTGGGCGCGGTTCATGTTGCGGTGGACCATCAGATTTTCCATGATCTGTTTGCCCACCCGCATGGTGGGGTTCAGGGAGGCCAGCGCGTCCTGGAAGATGATGGCGCATTCGCCGCCCTTGTAGTGCTGCCACTGCTTTTTGTTGTAGTTCAGGATGTTCTCGCCCTTGTACAGGATCTCACTGCCGGGCTTGATCTCTCCCTGGGGCTTCTTGATGAGGCCCATGATGCTCTTGGCGGTCACCGACTTGCCGCAGCCGGACTCGCCCACGATGGCCAGTGCCTCGCCGGTTTTGACCGTGAAGGAGACCCCGCGCACCGCTTTGACCTCGCCGGCGTAGGTGTGGTAGGAGACCCGGAGGTCCTTGACTTCCAGAATGTTCTCGTTTTCTGCCATATCAACTGTCCTTTCCGGTGTGTTTCACCCTTACTTGCGCAGACGGGGGTCCAGAGCGTCCCGCAGGCCGTCGCCCAGGAGGTTGAAGGCCATGACGATGATGCAGAGCACCGCGCAGGGGTAGAACAGCTGAGAGGGATAGAAGTCCATCGTCTGCTGTCCCTGGGAGATGAGAACGCCCAGGCTGATCTCGGGAGAGGTCAGGCCGATGCCCAGAAAGCTCAGGCCGGCCTCGGTAAAGATGAAGGAGGGGATAGCGGTGGAGGCGTCCAGCAGCAGAATGCTGATCATGTTGGGCACATAGTGCTTGATGATAATGTGCAGGGGGCTGGCGCCCAGAACTTCGGCCGCGTAGACGTACTCCGACTCCTTGAGCTGTTTGATCATGCCGCGGGTCTGGCGGGCGGTGTTGCACCAGGCGGTAATGCTCAGGGCCACCAGCAGCGCGCCGAGGTTGTTGCCCAGCACCATCATGATCAGAATGGTGATGAGCAGGTTGGGCAGCGAGTTGATGACCTCGATGACCCGCATGAGCAGCTCATCCACCCATCCGCCGAAATGGGCCATGACCGCACCGTAGAGGGTACCCACCACCAGCTTGAGACTGGTGGCCACCAGGGCGATGAGGATGGAAGCCCGGGCGCCCACCCAGATCCGGGAGAACAGGTCCCGGCCCAGGCTGTCGGTGCCGAACCAGTATTCGGCGCTGGAGCCCTGGTTCTTGTCCGCTACGTTCATGCTCACATAGTCGTAGCCCCGGATGTAGGGGCCAACGATGACCAGCACCACCAGCAGCGCCAGAACCACTAAAGCGGCCATGGCCACCGGATTTTTCTTCAGCCGCCGCCATGCATCCTGCCAATAGGAGATGGTGGGGCGGTCGATCTTGTTGGCTTCCTCCTGGGTATAGCCGATGATTTTGAACTTGTCCGGAGAAAGCTGGATGTTGTTGTCCTGCATGATGTGTCCCCCTTTCCTCAGCGGCGGCTCGAGCCGGGCATCGAGATGCGCGGGTCGACCACCACATACAGGATATCGGTGATGAAGAGCACCACAATGTACAGCAGTGCCAGCAGCACCGTCTCGCCCAGCACGATGGACAGATCCTGATTGCGCACGGCGGTCACATAGTACTGGCCGATGCCCGGGATGGAGAAGATGCTCTCAATGAAGAAGGAACCGGTGATGCACATGGCCACCGACATGGGCAGCTGGGTCATGACCGGGATGAAGGAGTTGCGCAGGATGTGCTTGCGGATGATGGCGCCCCGGCTCAGGCCCTTGGATTCGGCAGTGAGGACATAGTCCTGGTTCACCACGTCCAGCATGGAGGTCTTGAGCAGGCGGGCGTAGGTGGCAATGTAGGAAAAGCAGCCGGTCAGGGTGGGCAGAACCGTGTACTTCCACCCGCCGAACCAAAGTTCACTGCCCGACGGCCAGCCGATGGTGGGGAACCATTGGAGGGTTCCGGCAAACACCTTTTGCAATAGCAGGCCAAAGACCAGATGAGGGATGGAAATAAGCAGCACCGATAGGCCCACCACCGCATAGTCTGCGGCAGTTCGGGCTTTCATGGCCGCCAGGATGCCCAGAAGCAGGCCCACCGTGACGCCCAGCAGCATCTGCTGGATGCCCAGCCGGGCGGATACCGGCAGCCGGTCCCGCAGAAGGCCGCTGACCGTCTGGCCCGCATAGACGAAGGACTCGCCGAACTCGCCGTGAAGCATGTTGTTCATCTGGGTCAGATAGCGTTCCAGCACCGGCTTGTCCAGACCGTAGCGGGCGTACAGCGCGATTCTGGACTGCTCGGGCAGGCGGTCGGCACGCTGGGACAGCGGATCGCCCGGCACTGCCTCCAGCAGGAAAAAGGTCGCCGTTGCAATGATGAAAAGGGTCAGCAACATCTCTACAAAGCGGCGTGCGATGTATTTCAGCATAAGTAGTGCCCCCGTGAAGCAGATATGCATGTAGAGAAGGACCCATGGAGAGCCCTTCTCTACACACTTGTTTTTATGGGTTCATATGGTTTGGGCCCGGCGGCCCGGGGCGCTGCTTACTTGCCGCGGCCCTCAATGTAGGTGATGTAGAATTCCTGGCTGGCGCCGAAGGAGGACCAGCGGAAATCCTT
>CALXGY010000093.1 GCA_944387955.1 uncultured Faecalibacterium sp.
AAGAAATTTGTGGCAAAATCCGGCGATCTATGGCAGAATAGAATCAGATCCTGCGCCAGATGGGATGTTCTGCCGTAAAACCACCAAAGCGAAACACAGGAGGCGAAAATCTGCAATGGAAAAAATCAAGTCTCTGAACCGATACCAGAAAAGCATCCTGTTGCTGATGCTGGTTATGACGCTGCTGTTTACAGTGCTTTACGGCATCACGATTTCCAGGGAAGGATTTTCCTATCGAGATGCCATTTTGGTGCCCCGTCAGGAAGAGGGCAGCTGTATTTATACCGGCAAGATCGAGGGCGAGACAGCCTGTTTCACCGTATATCCGGACCATGCGGTGTTGTTTGCGTACGGCGATAAAACCTATGGTCCCTATACCGCCCGGGAAGATCCAGCGGCCATCCCAAAAGACAGCGAAATGGCAGAATCCATGACCGGCGTCGAACTGCTGTGCGGGGAGGAAATTCTGTTTCGGGGCGGAGTTGTGAAACTGCAAGAGAACTACTTGTTGTACCAAGAAGATGGTACCCCGGAGGCCCTCTCCATTCTTGTAACCATGAGCGACGGAAGGGTGGTAAACGAATACGGAAAAATCATCGACCCCATGGAGCCCACAGCGTACGATCTCTTGGACCTGATGGCCGGTCCCAAACTGACCCACAAAGGCGAATGGATGGGATGGGTTGCCGGCGTAGTGGTCTGCATCATCACCACAATTTCCATTTTGTTTGCAGACGAGCTTTTCCGCTGGCATCTGGCCTTTCAGATCAGCAATGCAGAGGACGCCGAGCCTTCCGAGTGGGAAATTACAGGCCGGTATGTCAGCTGGACCATCCTGCCCGTTATGGCCCTGGCCCTTTTTATAATGGGCCTTCAATGATCCGGGGGCCTTTCACCATCCCAGCTGTAAAGCCTGCAAAGCAGAAAGGGGACTGTTGCAAAATAAAAAATCAACAGCAAATTGCACAACAAACCCCATAAAAAAGAAGTAATCCGGGACTTTTGAAAGCGTTTGTCGCTCAAAAAGGTCCCGGATTTTGTGCATCTTTTTTCTAAGAAGCTATTTTGCAACAGCCCCCCGAAGGGGTTGGGTATATTTTTCAAGGAGATCCGCTTTTTTGTCCCCAGGCTGGCCGTGTCATAATCATATGACTGTGCTGCCCATCCACCTGGAAAGCGGCATTATCCCTCCTGCAGAGAGAATGTCACCGTGATGTCTCCGCGGCCCAGAGCTTCCTCCCAGCCGGTCAGGTCATTGATTTGACCCAGGGGGGTATAGCTCCAGGAGTTGGAGCCGTAGAAAATCACGATCTGATTTCCCTGATAGAGTACGATATCGCCGGATCGGGTGGTGGTCTGTCTGTTCTCGGTGGGCAGGCTCTGGCCGAGGGAACCTACCTTTTCAAAGCCGCCGTAATCGCTCATCCGAATCGTGATATCTCCGCCCGCCAGGAGTTCTTTCAAAGCCTGCGCACCGGCATTGTCTGCAAAGGCGGCAGAAAAGGTTTCTCCTCCGACATTCAGATAAAACGTGTTTTGGGTCATGATGGTTTCTCCCTCGCTTTCTTGATATGAACCATTGGAATCACAAGCAGTCAGACAAACCAGAAGCAGGCCTGCCAGCAGAACGCACCATATTTTCTTCATGAAATCCCCTCCAAAATACAGTTCGGTCAGATCGTAATAGGCAAAATTCCCCCAAACACTCTATTTTCTCCTGTTATTTCAGATTGCTTTTGAGAAAGGCCTCGATTTTATCGAAGGGGATGCGGTCGGTGCGGTCATACAGATCAATGTGTTCTGCATCTTCCACCACATACAGTTCCTTCGGCTCCTGCGCCCTGGCGTAAGCCTCCTCGCTGAAGAACCGGGAGTGCGCCCGATCGCCCACCACAAACAGGATGGGGCGGGGGCTGATCTCGTCCAGGTGGCTGAGCAGATCAAAGTTGAGGAAGGGGATGTTGCTGGTGGTGGTAAACCCGCCGCGGGCCCGCTCGTGATGACCTCTCTTTACCGCATAAAACCGGAACCACTCGGCCGTGGGCTCCTCCAGACCTTCGGGCACCTTGTCCAGCGGGGTCTCCGGGAAGAAAGGAATATACTCCGGCATGTATCCGTTTTCCGCATCCTTCCAGCGCTGGGCCGCCAGCGCCTGCTTGGCCGCCAGGATCTGTTCCGGCGTCTGGCCCCATCTTGCTGCCACGCTCATGTCGTACATGCTGGTGGTGACCACCGCGCGGATTCGGGTATCCACCTGGGTCGCTGCCAGGGCAAAGCCGCCGCTGCCGCAGATGCCCAGGACCGCGATCTTCTCCCGGTCCACAAAAGGCTGAAGGCCCAGAAAATCCACCCCTGCGCTGAAGTTTTCGGTGAACAGATCCGGGGAGGAAACATGGCGGGGCTCCCCCTCGCTCTCGCCCATATAGCAGGGGTCAAAGCTCAGCACCACAAACCCACGCTGGGCCAGTTCGTTGGCGTAAACACAGGGGCCCTGCTCTTTGACGCCGCCATAGGGCGCACCTACGATCAGCGCCATCTGAGGCTTGGTTTTGTCCATGTCCTTTGCGGTGTACAGATCGCCCGCCAGCATCAGACCATACCGGTTGGGATAGCGAACATGGGTCCTTTCTACATTCTCGCTCAAAGCACAGATATACTCGCTCATTGCTTTTCTCCTTTCATTCCACCAGCGCATGATTCAAACGCACTGGTTCCGTAAATGGATGTCCCCTGCCGCCGCATCCAGGAAACTCTGTTCAATGCTTTTCTTCCTGTTGGATCTGATAAACCAGATAATCCAGGCAATGAATCTGCTTTTCCTCCCGATGGACCCTATCCAAAAGCCTTGCCCTGTTTTGGGACAGCAGCTGCAGCTGCTCGGTTGTTTTTCCCGCTTTCCGGCAGACAAGGAACTGCCGGATCAAGGTTTCGTCCAATCCGGCGGCTTTCAAATTTAGGATCAGGTCCTGTTCCGTAATGGCACGCACCATACGTCCGACGCTCCCCCCTGCGCTCTTAGCCGTAGCTTGCACCGGTGATGATGGCAACCTTTCCCTTAAGCATTTCCTGTTCCATGGTAAAAACCTCCTTTTGCCGTTTGCCTTCTGTATTTATTATAGTTGGAAGGAAAGAGCATATCAAATACTTATAATCAATGTGATTTCATAATTGAAACCTATACAAATCTATGCTATGCTGGTAAACAGGAGGCGATGGTCATGGAACTGCGTGTGCTGCAGTATTTTTTGGCGGTGTCCCGGGAGCAGAATATCTCTTCTGCGGCGGAATCTCTGCATCTTTCCCAGCCGACCCTTTCCACCCAGCTGAAAGCCCTGGAGCAGGAACTGGGAAAACAGCTTTTGATCCGGGGGACAAAGGGTTCCCGCAAGGTGCTTTTGACCGAAGAAGGGATGCTGCTGCGAAAGCGGGCGGAGGAGATCCTGGAGCTGGTCCGCATGACCGAAAGCGAGATTTCCCTCTCCAATGAAGTCATTGCAGGGGATGTCTACATCGGCACAGGGGAATCCGATATGATTCGGATTTTTGCACGAGCCGCCAAAAACATCCAAGAAAAACACCCCGACATCCACTACCACATCCTCAGCGGAAATGCCGCTTTTGTACAGGAACATCTGGACCGGGGGCTGATTGATTTTGGCGTGGTCTATGGCCCGGTGGACGCGAATGTGTACAGCTCCATCAAGGTGCCGATCCACGATACCTGGGGCGTGCTGATGCGCAAAGACTCTCCGCTGGCTCAGAAAGAGCAGATTCAGCCGCAGGATCTGTGGGATAAGCCGCTGATCCTGTCGGCGCAAAAAACCGACACCTGGCCGATGTCCAACTGGCTGGGACAGGACATCGCCAAGCTGAATGTCGTGGCCACCTACAACCTGGTGTTCAATGCGTCGCTGCTGGTGGAGGAAGGGCTGGGATACGCCATCTGCTTTGACAAACTAATCAATGTCAGCGGAGACAGCAATCTGTGTTTCCGGCCCTTGTCTCCGAAGATGGAGGCCAAGGCCTCGATTATATGGAAGCGCTATCAGCTTTTTTCCAAAGCCGCCGATTGTTTTTTGCAGGAGCTGGAGCGGGAGCTTTTGCAGTCCTCCAATCCATAGAAAACCGCACTGCATCATGCTTTCCGGGTCTCTTCTGCAAGCCTTCGCGGTTTGGCCCCAATTAAGAAAAAGCTGCAAACTGTGTGCAGAAGGCAAAAAGGGCGCCCGGTGAAGATCACCGAGCGCCTTTTTTATAACGAGAGCCTTATTTGTCTATGTGGACAAAGCCGCTTGAGTTGGAAGAGCCGTCTCCCTCAAATCTCATTGCCGGGGAAACGGGGGATGCCGTCAAACCCCTTTTGCAGGTCTGCATCCGTGGGGACGTAGTCGGTCATCTTTCCATCGTGGAATTTCTCATAGGCCACCATATCAAAGTATCCCGTTCCGGTCAAACCAAAGACAATGGTCTTTTCTTCGCCGGTCTCTTTGCACTTGATTGCCTCGTCGATGGCGGCACGGATGGCGTGGCTGCTCTCCGGTGCAGGCAGGATGCCCTCGATGCGGGCGAACTGCTCGGCCGCTTCAAACACAGAAGTCTGTTCCACGCTGCAGGCTTCCATCAGGCCGTCGTGGTAAAGCTGGCTCAGAACGCTGCTCATGCCGTGATAACGCAGGCCTCCTGCATGGTTGGCACTGGGGATGAAGCCGGAACCAAGGGTGTACATCTTGGCCAGCGGGCAGACCATGCCGGTGTCGCAGAAATCGTAGACGAACTTGCCGCGGGTCAGGCTGGGGCAGCTGGCAGGTTCCACCGCGATAAAACGATAATCTGCCTCGCCCCGGAGCTTTTCACCCATAAAAGGACTGATGAGGCCGCCCAGGTTGCTGCCGCCTCCTGCACAGCCGATGATGATATCCGGCTTCACCCCGATTTTCTTCAGCGCGGCCTGGGTTTCCAGACCGATGACGCTCTGATGCAGCAGCACCTGATTCAGCACGCTGCCCAGCACATAGCGATAACCGGGGGTGGAGGTCGCCACCTCTACGGCTTCACTGATGGCGCAGCCCAGACTGCCCGTGGTGTCCGGGTGTTCCGCCAGAATTTTGCGTCCCACCGCCGTGGTCATGCTGGGGCTGGGCGTAACCGACGCGCCATAGGTGCGCATCACTTCCCGGCGGAACGGCTTCTGC
This sequence comes from uncultured Faecalibacterium sp., assembly GCA_944387955.1. GTDB lineage: Bacteria > Bacillota > Clostridia > Oscillospirales > Ruminococcaceae > Faecalibacterium. Next base: position 5,193 of record CALXGY010000093.1, read on the forward strand.
TCATAGCTGACCTTGACCATATAGACCTTGCAGTCCAGTCCAAAGTAGCTGCACGCCATGGAGAGCGCGGTCCCCCACTGACCTGCTCCGGTCTCGGTGGTCACGCCTTTCAGCCCCTGCTTTTTGGCATAGTATGCCTGTGCAATGGCGCTGTTCAGCTTATGGCTGCCGCTGGTGTTGTTGCCCTCAAATTTATAGTAGATTTTTGCCGGGGCGCCCAGAGCTTCTTCCAGCCGGTAGGCACGGCACAGCGGGCTGGGACGATACATGCGGTAGTATTCCCGGATCTCCGCCGGAATGGGGATGAAAGCTGTGGTGTCGTCCAGTTCCTGCTGCACCAGCTCATCACAGAAAACGCCCTCCAGCTCTTTTGCCGTCATGGGCTGCAATGTGCCGGGGTTCAGCAGGGGGGCCGGCTTATTCTTCATATCTGCACGCACATTGTACCATGCAGTGGGCAGCTCGGATTCTTCCAGATAAATCTTGTACGGAATGTTCGCTTCGGTCTTCATAGTACTTGTCCTTTCCGGGTCACGGACCCTTTCTTGCGGGACAAGGCAAGAAAAAACGCTCTTGTCCCAAAACACGTTCGTGCATTGGGACAAGAGCGGAAATACACTCCTGCGGTGCCACCCAAGCTTGACAGGTATGACCCTGCCCTCTCATGGTATGCCAACACATACCGGCTTTGTTAACGAAGACGCTCTCCGTCGCCCCTACTGCGTGCCGTACAGCACGGTTTGGTTTGCCCTCAAAAGCCCATTCCCGCCAACAACTGCCTTGCACCGGTCTCAGCTGACCCGGCACTCTCTGTAAAAGCAGGGGTATCGCGGCGGTACTTATGCTTTCTCACTGGTTTGAGTGCATTTTACTATTTTACTGAAATAAAGTCAAGGCCTTTTCAAAAAACTTTTTGGAAAGGATGCAAAAGGAGTGCTTCCGAAATTTTCAAGGAGGCAGGGCCAGGCCCACAAAGACCGCCGGGACGGCCTTTCCATGCCGATGCAACGCGGAAACCGGCCCATCTTGCGCTCTTTAAAGGAGAGTTTTCCACCTTTTTTGCCGGTCACGCCGAAAATCTCATTCAAAGTCTTTTCCATCCCGCCTTCTCTGTGTTATGATAAACCCAGGATGCAGAAACGGCGGAGAGCGCAAACTAAAAACAGCAGCAGGATGCACAGGCCATGCCCAAACCCCGGGTTTGGGCCCGCAGGCTGTATAGCCGAAAGGAAAGACCATGATCGAAATCAAAGGAAAATACAACGAGGCCAAGATATTCACCGATGTGGTGGATCAGGCTTCCCTCGCGCAGGTCCAGCAGCTGTGCGATCAGGAATTTACCGCGGGCAGCCGGATTCGGCTCATGCCCGACATCCACGCTGGCAAAGGCTGCACCATCGGAACCACAATGACCATCACCGACAAGGCTGTGCCCAACCTGGTGGGGGTGGACATCGGCTGCGGTATGGAAACCGTCCGCATTCGGGAAACCCATCTGGAACTTCAGCGGCTGGATAAGCTCATCCATGAGAAGATCCCCTCCGGGTTCTCCATTCGGGACAAGGTCCATTCCTACCTCAGCCGGATCGATCTCTCCCAGCTGTACTGTGCAAGGCATGTGCGGCTGCTCCGGGCCGAGCAAAGCATCGGCACTCTGGGCGGCGGCAACCATTTTATCGAGGTGGACAAGGACGATGAGGGCAGCCTTTACATCGTGATCCACTCGGGCAGCCGTCATCTGGGCGTAGAGGTGGCCAACTATTACCAGGAAGAGGGCTACAAGGCGCTGAACCACGCCGACAGCGCCTCCCTTGCGGCCTTGATCCGGCAGATGAAGGCGGAAGGCCGGGACAAAGAGATTCAGGAAGAGCTCAAACGGCGGAAAGGGCTCCAGCAGACCAGCATCCCCCAGGCCCTGGCCTATGTATCCGGGGAGCTGTTTGAGCAGTATATCCACGACATGAAGATCGTCCAGCACTTCGCCATGCTCAACCGGCAGGCAATGATGGACGAAATCCTCCGGGGGATGAAGCTCCATGTAGAGGAGCAGTTTACCACCATCCACAACTATATCGACACCGACGCCATGATCCTGCGCAAGGGCGCGGTCTCCGCCAGGGCCGGAGAGCGGCTGCTCATCCCCATCAACATGCGGGACGGAAGCCTTCTCTGCGTGGGCAAGGGCAACGAGGACTGGAACTGCTCCGCCCCTCATGGCGCCGGCCGTCTGATGAGCCGGGCAAACGCCAGGAACTCTTTCACCGTTTCCGAGTTCAAAAAGGAGATGGCTCAGGTCTATACCACCTCGGTGAGCAAAGCGACCCTGGACGAATGCCCCATGGCCTACAAAGGGATGCAGAACATCCTGGACAACATCGGCCCTACGGCGGAGGTTTTGAAGATTCTCCGCCCCATCTACAATTTCAAGGCCGGGGACGAGGATTGAAAAGTCCGAAAGACCGAACCTGTGCCGAGCACAAAACCGGGCGCCGGGAGAAGCTGTTTCTCCCGGCGCCCGGTTTATGATTTTCTGGTTTTTGTGCGGGCCGCCGCATGTTGCAGCGGCTCCCGCCTTTGCTTTCTGCCGACGGCTCTCGGCTCTCAAGCCCGGTTCATTTCCATACCGCAGCGGATGGCGCGGAGCATCCGGCAGGCTGCGTCCAGGTAGAGGTCCTCGCTGTGGGCGATGGCTTCTTCCAGAGACATCACCCCGTTCACCGTGGTGGTCACACTGCAAATGCCGTGGCGGTAGATCTCCTCATACCCCGCCAGCAGGCCGCCGACAATGGCCACCGCCGGAACTCCGGCCCGCTTGCACCGCTCTCCCACACCGGCGGGCACCTTGCCGAAGGAGGATTGCCCGTCCATCCTGCCCTCGCCGGTGATGACCAGGTCGGCGCCTTCCAGCTTTTGGTCGAAGCGGATCAGATCCAGCACCGTTTCGATACCAGGCTTACGCTCTGCGCCCAGATAGCTCATCAGCGCAAAGCTGAGTCCTCCGGCTGCACCGGCGCCGGGCAGGAAGGCTGCACAGACGCCGGTAGCCTGCTCGGTGACCTCGGCGTAGTGCATCATCCCCTCTTCCAGCTGTTCCACCATGGCGGGGTCCGCCCCTTTCTGGGGGCCAAAGGTGCGGCTCGCGCCGTTGGACCCCAGCAGCGGATTGGTCACATCGCACATCACGGTGAAGCGAGCCTCGGAGGCCGCCGGATGCAGCCCGCTCAGGTCGATGGCCTGTACCCGGCCCAGGTCCGCCCCGCAGCCGGGCAGGACAGCGCCCTTTTCATCCAAAAAGCGCACGCCCAGCGCCGCCATGGCGCCCATACCGCCGTCGTTGGTGGCGCTGCCGCCCACCGCAATGGCGATTTCCCGGATGCCCTGGTCCAGCGCGTCCCGGATCAGCTCTCCGGTGCCGTAGCTGCTGGCCTGCATGGGGTCCCGCTCCTGGTCCTTTACCAGCGGCAGGCCGGAGGCCTTTGCCATCTCGATCAGGGCCCGCCCGCCGGGCAGCAATCCATAGGACGCCTGCACCGGCGTGCCCATCGGCCCCTGGACCTCCACCGTCCGGGTGGTCCCGTGCAGCTCGGCCACCACCGCCTCCATGGTCCCTTCTCCTCCGTCGGCCACCAGCATGCCTTCGGTGACTGCTTCGGGGAAGACCTGTGCCACCGCCTGTTCCAGCAGCTGGGCGATGCGTTCCGAGGTCAGGGACCCCTTGAACGAGTCGGATGCAAGCAAGATTTTCATCGCGTTTTCCTCCTTTAAACCAGACCGGCAGCCTCTGCCAGGCCATTTTCCGCGGGTCGGTCCGGGGCCGCCTTGGCCAGATAGACCGGCAGCGGCAGCAGCTTTTGCAGTTCCTGTGCAAAGGGAACGTCGGTCCAGCCCATCGCCTCGGAGCGCAGCACCCGCCCGGCCTTTCGGTCCACCTGGCCGGGGACCGTGACCCCGATGCCCACGCACCGGTCCAAAGTCAGGCCCTGATGGTCCAGCATCCGCTGCACCGCCTCCCCGATCTGCCGGGCAGCCTGTGCGGGCAGCTCTTCCTCCGGCACGCAAACCGCCTGCTGCTCCATCCAAACCTGGTCCTTATCCATCAGGCCCAGCTGGGCACAGCCGGGTTCCAGGCTGACCGCGATCCGGACCGGGTCCTGCTTGGGCTCTATGGTGGTCAGCAGCGCCTCGCAGCGGCCCTCGATCTGGAAACTGCCGCTCCCGGCGGGGAGAAACAGGCTGTCTCCCTTGCGGAATTCCACCGTTTCTCCGCCGCAGCAGATCCGGCCTTCTCCTTCCAGAATGAGGATTCCGGCAAAGGAAGCCGGGGTAATTCTTCCCGAGAGGGTCTGCATCACCTCTCCGTCCAGATTGAGCTTATCCACCGTGAAATAGTCGCAGCGGGCCAGATGGGGCACCGCCGAGCGGCTCCGGATCAGCGGGATGCGCCGGGTCACCGCCAGCGCCTTCTCGATGTGCAGATCCCGGGGTTTGTTGTCCTTGCCGACCCGGCCGTAGTCGTACACACGATAGGTGATGTTGGAATTCTGCTGGATCTCAGCGATCAGGATGTCCTTGCCGATGGCATGGATGGTGCCCGCCTCAATGAAGAGCACGTCCCCTTTCTGGACATAGACCTTGTTCAGCACCTCCAGCAGGGTGTTGTTCTCGATGCGGCGGCGGAATTCCTCCCTGTCCACCTCTTTGGAGAATCCGTAGTAGAGGAACGCGCCTTCCTTGCAGTCCACCACATACCACATCTCGGTCTTGCCGTACTGGTGCTCGTTTTTCAGGGCATAGAGGTTGCCCGGGTGGACCTGAATGGACAGGTTGTCCCGCGCGTCGATGAGCTTGGTCAGGATGGGAAACTCCAAGAATCTCCGGCAGTTCTCTCCCAGTACCTCCCGGCCCTGGACCTGGATGTACTCGGCCAGGGTCTTCCCTGCCCAGGGTCCATTGAGGATGGTGGAAGGCCCGTCCGGGTGGCAGGACAGCTCCCAGGTCTCGGCCAGGGTAGCGCCGCTGTACTCCTTGTGGAATTCGGTCATCAGTCGGGTCCCGCCCCAGATGTATTCCTTGCAGGCGGGCTTCAGCTTCAGGATGGGCATTTGTCACGCCCTCCCTTCCGCCAGAAGAAGGGTCCGGATCTGGTTGGGGGCGAGCTCCAGCCCGCTTCCTTCCCTGCCGCACAGGCCGGTCTCGTCCAGCATCACGTCTCCCATCCACTGCCAGGCCGATTCTACGGCGGCCTGCTGTGCCTTGCCGGTGGGGTTGCAGCAGCGCAGCAGCAGCCCGCTGCCCTCCTCCGCCTTCTTCAGGGTGGTAACGATCACCGAGGGATTGTCCAGCCGCAGCAGGCTGTAGGTGTAAGGCGTCTGCTGTACGGGAGCGTTCAGCTTCATTGCATTATACGGCATCTTGTTGTAGAAAACAAGCGGGGTCAGGTACTCTTTTGCCCGCTGCGGCAGATGGTCCAGATCCGCCGTGAGGGCAAACTCATAGTGCTGGACACCCAGCATCTGGGAATCGGGGGTTTCCATCTTGATGCCGGAGGGACGGCCCGGGCGGCGGTAAAGGTTTTCCTTGCCCAGGAGCCCGACGCCGCGGAAGATGGTCAGGGCGATGGTGTCGTAATTTTCCCCGACTATCTCATATTCCCGCACCGAGTTGGTCAGCACGGCCAGGCCCTCGGGACTGTCCAGACGGACAAAGGACAGGAAGGGATAGATGGAATCCGGCCGCTCGGACCAGCGCTCCTTCTCCCACACCTCCATGGCAGGGTCTGCCACCGGACGGCGGATGGAGCCGAACTGGTTGTCGCTGACCGACCACTTGCCGGCAAGGCCCCCGGGCACCAGCACGCGCACCCGGTGATCCTTCGCCTGGTTGTTCACCTCCATGGAGACTGCCAGCACCGGCGAATCCTCCCGCAGCTCGAGGCGGAACCGGATCTCCATCCGGCCGTCCAGCTTCTTTTCCCGGCGGCTGTCCAGGTCCTTCGGGACCTGCATCTCAAAGGCGATCTGTGCCGTGGTGAGATGGCGGAACTGCTGCACCTGCACCTGAGCCTGAGCCTCTTTGCTGGTCAGGACGAAATCCTTTTCCAGCGGCGAATAATCGTACTCGTCGCCGTCGTCGCTGCCGTCCTCCACCAAAAGCACATTTTCATACCGCTTGCCGGTGGCTTTGTCCTCCACGGTCAAAGCGCCGTTGGGCTGCACGGTGATTTTATACCAGCTGTTTTCCAGCACCGGCGCGGCAGGGGTCTGCGGCTTGGACACCGTCAGAGCCTCCTCTGCGGGCAGGACCAGATACGCCTTGTAGCCCATGGCGGGGATGGCGTCCCGCACAGCGACCGTATACTTTACAAAGGGGTCATAATCGCCGTAGTGGACGATCTGACGGTCGATCAGGCCTGCATCCACGATCTCGGTGTTCAGGACCTCGAAGGGGATCTTCCGGCCCTGGTCATCCTCCAGGGTGAACCGCTTCATCTTGGTGATGATTTCGCCAAGGAACACCTCATCCCGCTCATAGGGCAGGGTATTAAAGACGGTCAGTTTATCCAGCGCCCGGTCGATGGGCATGGCGTCCACGATCTTCCGCTTGTAAAACTGGATGAGGTTGTCGGCGCGGTCCTCCGCCAGGAAGAACCGGTCTCCCACCGCCCGGTGCACCTTGTCGCTGCAGCAGCAGCCGATGGAGTCGTGGGCATGGTTTTTCAGCAGCTCTTTCCAGATGGCTTCCATCAAACCGTGGTGATAGTCGAATCCCAGGCTGTAAGCAATGGAGGCCAGGGGCTCCAGGATGTTGGTGATCTTGTTTTCGATCCGGGTGTTGGCAGACTTCAGATCCGCCCGGGAGGAGTAGATGCTCCGGTGCACCCGCATGTATTTGCCGTCCAGGAACTCGCCTTGCAGCACATCATGCTCCGGCACCTGTTCGATGATGTCGAACACATCCTCGTACCGGCTCAGCCTGGTCTTGCGGCCGGGGTAGCAGGCCTCGATCTGCTGCATGACCTCGAAGATGTTCTTCTGGAGCGGCATCTGGTCGTGGCCGTTGGGCAGAAGGATGTGGTCGGTGGTGGCGCCCCGGTCCAGCACCGGGAAATATTTATCCAGACGGTTCTTCAGGGCCTCGGGGTCGGTGGGCAGGTATTTGCCGATGGCGTATCCCAGGGGCATCAGCTGCACCATCACCCGGGCGCCGTCCTCCCCTTCCCAGACAAATTCCGTTTTATTGCTGCCCATCCGCTCGGAGGTGCCACGCCAGAAGATGCACCGGTGAATGCCGAAGCCGTTGAGGATCTGGGGCATCCGGGCGCTCTGGCCGAAGGAGTCGGGCAGATAGCCGATCATCATCCGGGGGCCGAACTCTTCGCAGTCCAGCTTGCCGTACAACAGGTTGCGGAGGATGGACTCACCCCCCACCACCATCTCATCGGTCTGGGTGTACCAGGGTCCGATGATCAGCTTGCCCGCCTGGATCAGACGGCGCAGGCGCTCCCGGTTTTCGGGCTTGACCGAGAGGTAATCCTCCAGCACTGCGGTCTGACCATCCATCACGAAGCAGGGATAATCGGGGTTGGTCTCCAGCATCTGGAGCACTTCTTCCATGTCGTTCACCAGCAGGATCTTGGATTCCTCGGTGGTGAAGTACCATTCTCTGTCCCAGTGGAAATGCGGGACAACGTGGATCTGATTTGCCATCTTTGCCCCCTCCTTTAGTCTGCCTTCTTCTCAGCCTTGCGGAGCTTGCTCTTGCGCAGGGCGACCAGCAGCACCGTGGACACGGCCGCGCCGATCACAGCGGCAAAGAACCAGATGGCTGCATTGGCAACGCCGCCGACGCCGCCCTTCAGCAGGAAGAGGGAGAAGATGCCTGCGCCCGGCACATCCAGGCCGATGCCCATGCTGCCGATGATGGCGCCGGTCACAGCGGAACCTGCGCACAGCGGGAAGATCACACGGATGGGGTCGGCCATCATGAAAGGAATCGCGCCCTCGGTGATGCCGGCCAGAACGAGAATCCAGGTGGAACGGCCGATGTCCTGCTCCTCCTTGGTGAACAGCTTGCCGGCCAGCTTGGTGGCAGCGGTGATGGCAAAACCGGAAACCATCTTGACAGAAGCAAAGGCGGCGTAGGGCATCAGGATGCCTTCGGCCATAGCGCCGACGCAGAAGGTATAGGCCGCCTTATTGACCGGGCCGCCCAGGTCGAAGGAGACCATGATGCCGAGGACAGCGCCCAGCAGCGCACCGTTGGAACCGCTCATAGAGCCGAGGAACTGAATCAGGGACATATTGATCCAGGCCACCGGCTTGCCCAGCAGCAGGAAGATGGCGATGCCCACCATAATGGTGCTGAGGACCGGGTAGACCCAGAAGGAGACGAAACCGGCCAGGGTGCCCTTGGCGGGGATGGTCTTGCGCAGCAGGCGGACCGAGTAACCGGCCACAATACCGCCCAGCATGCCGCAGAGGAAGCCGCCGCCGATGAGGTTTGCGGCGATGCCGGCTGCAAAGCCGGGAGCCAGGGCGGTCTTGTCGCCCAGAGAGTAAGCCATATAGGCGGCCAGGACGGGGATCATGATGGTGCCCAGCAGGCCGCCGCCCATCTGTTTGAAGCACCACAGCCAGGACTGCTCGGTGGCTGCCAGCTCCTGCAGGCCGAAGCCCTGGGCCAGAAGCACCGCGAAGGCGTTGATCATACCGCCCGCCACGATGATGGGGATGATGTAGGAAATGCCGGTGAGGACGGATTTCTTGATGTCCTCAAAGATGGAGCCGCCGCTCTCCTCCAGCTGGGCAGCGCCCTTATACTCGCCCTTCTGCTCTTTTTCGGCCTTTTCCAGGGCGGCGCGGATGACGGCCTTGCCGTCCTTGATGGGAGCGGCCACCGGCACTTTATGGATGGGCAGGTGGCTGAACCGCTCAACCTCCTTGACAGCCACATCCACCGCAAAGATGGCCGCGTCGGCGTTCTTCAGGTGCTCGGGGGTGTGGCGGCCTTCCACACCGTTGGCGCCCTGCTTTTCCACATAGACCTTGACGCCCAGCTCTTCGCCCGCCTTGACCAGCGCCTCGACTGCCATGTAGGTGTGGGCAATGCCTGCGGGGCAGGCGGTCACAGCGACGATGGTCTTGCTGTAACTGCGGTTGGCCGGAGCATCGGACTTGTCCGCCACTTCCAGGCAGTTATAGAGGGCGTCCACTGTGGGGGCCGTCTTGAGGGCGTTCAGGAACGCTTCGTCCTGGGCCTTGGTCATCAGCTCGGCCAGCAGCTCCAGATGGGTGTCTCCGGCCTGGGCTGCGGGGATGGCCAACAGGAAAATCAGGGTAACCTGGTTGTCCTCCTCCATGCTCTCCCAGTCGGCGATGGGCTTTTTCACCCGGGCCACCGCAAAGGCAGCCTCCCGGACCGTGTCGCTTTTGCCGTGGGGAATTGCAATGCCATCCGAAACGCCGGTTTCAGAGAGGGCTTCCCGCTCCATGACCGCTTTCAGGAATCCGTCCCGGGAGGAGACCTTCTTTTCGGCATAGAGACGGTCCACGAGAAACTCGATGACCTGCTGTTTGGTTTGAAAATCGCAGTCGATTGCGATCAAATTTTTGTTGGTAACCTTTTTCAAGTTCATGTCCGGCATCCTTTCTTCCGACAGAGGGCAGCGCCTTTGAATTCGGAAGGCGCTACAGATCGTTTACCAACGTTGGTTTTCTTATCTTCATTATAGCACGGGCTTTTTGAGCGGGTCGGGTTTTGGCGAATTATAAACAAAAGAATTCCAAAATGTGCATTTGTACACGTCATTTCCCACACATTCCCGCCCCGCAGCACAAAAAGGCCGCCGCAGCGGTTCCTGCGGCGGCCTTTTTGTAAAATCAGGCTTTGTTCTTTTCATTCCAGAACGCTTCGCTGAGCAGCCGGACCAGCAGCATCAGCCCGGTTCGGTCGGTGACGATGTACCCCTGCACCACCCGGTGTTCTCCCCAGAAGTAGAGCCGGTGATCTGCCTGCTTCGCCAGGGGGTTGTCGCTCATGTGGGTTATGCTGATGACCTTCATGCCGATCTCCCGGCCTTTCCGGGCCAGGTTCACCAGCCGCTCATTCTCCCCCCGGGCGCTGATGATGATGAGCGCATCCTCTTTGCAGCCGTGCTCCACGGCGTAGTCCATATCATGGATCTGCTGGTAATACTGGACCCGATAATCCATGCAGCGCATGTTCTTGCCCAGCAGCTCACAGTAATAGGTGGAATCCCCCACCCCCGCAAAGATGCAGCAGTGGGCCCGCCGCATGATGTCCGCCGCCTGTGCCAGCTCCTTCTCGTCGATGACGTCCAGCGTCTTGACAATGTTGGCGGGCAGCATCTCCATCAGCTGGCGGCTGAGGGTCTTTTTCTGGGGGCGGGACTCGTTCTGCACCGCGAACTTCAGCTCGGCAAAGCCGCTGTACCCCAGTTTTTTGGACAGCCGCATGATGGAGTTGGGGGCTACATACAGCTCTCCCGCCATGGTCTGGATCGAAAGATGCTGGATGTTCTGCCGGTGCTCCCGAATGTAGGCCACGATATCGTCCTCTGTATCGTTGAGCTGCATCTCGATCTCCCGCACCCGCTCGTCAAAGGACATATTTTCCCCTTTCAGTTCCTTCATCCCGTTTCCCCTCCCTGTGCTCAGATAAAACCATTCCGGGATGACTTTATTATAATGTGTCCCCTTTCAAAAGGCAAAGCGCGCCTTTATTTTCGCCGTTTTTTACAATCTTTTGACCTGATTCTTGGGAAACAAGCCGTACTTTCTGGGACAAATATCAAAGTATACATCTGCCTTTTTTGTATTTTTAGGAATAATTCGCAAAAGATTTGTGAAAACAAGGTCCATCCCCTTGTTTTTTCCTTCGCCCTCTGTATACTAAATTTAGAATTATTCTAAAAAAGGAGGCCCACATGTCCAAGTATGAGAAAAAGATCCAGGAGATCGTGGAGGCCTCCCGCAGCCATATGACGGCGGAACAGGTGTTCGACGCTCTGCGCCAGGTCTACCCCAAGGTGGTGCGGGCGACCGTTTACAACAACCTCAACCGTCTGTGGGAAACCGGCCGCATCCGCAAGCTGTCCATGGAAGGTTCTCCCGACCGCTACGACCGGATCGCCCGGCACGACCACCTGGTCTGCAAGGGCTGCGGCAAACTGTTGGATCTGGACCTGACCGATCTGACGGCCCAATTACAAGGTCAGATAGAGGTTCCGCTTCTGGCCTATGACCTCAAGCTGATCTATCTGTGTGAAGAATGCCAAAAGAAACAGAACAAAAAAGAAGGTGAATGAATTGGAGCATCTGCCCCTGTCCGTCCGAGTGCCCATCGAGGCGGACAACCCCAGCATCCTCCGTCTGGAGGACAAATGCATCAAGTGCGGGATGTGCAAGGATGCCTGTACCCAGCTGATGAGCGTACACGGCAGTTACACCTTTGCCCAAACCGGCGGACATGCCATCTGCATCTACTGCGGCCAATGTGCCAATGTTTGCCCGGTGGACAGCATCCTGGAGCGGGACGAGTGCCCCGCCGTACAGAAATCCATCGCCGACCCGGAAAAGATCGTGGTCGTCAGCACCTCCCCCTCGGTGCGGGCCGCCCTGGGAGAGGAATTCGGGATGGAGCCCGGCGCATTTGTGGAGGGAAAGATGGTCGCCCTACTGCGTGCGCTGGGGGCGGACTACGTCCTGGACACAAACTTTGCCGCCGACCTGACCATCATGGAGGAGGCCAGCGAGCTGATCCGCCGCATCCAGACCGGAGACCGTCCCCTGCCCCCGTTTACCAGCTGCTGCCCCGGGTGGGTCCATTTCGCGGAGCTGTACTTCCCTGAGCTGCTGCCCCACCTCGCCACCGCCAAGAGCCCCATCGGGATGCAGGGTCCCACCGTGAAAACCTACTTTGCCCAAAAAATGGGCCTTGACCCGGAAAAGATCGTCCATGTAGCCCTGACCCCCTGCACCGCCAAAAAGTTCGAGATCCGGCGGGAGGAGATGCACGGGGCGGCGGACCATCTCGGTCTGCCCGGCCTGCGGGATACCGACCAGGTCATCACCACCCGGGAGCTGGCGCGCTGGGCCCGCCAGGCGGGAATCTGCTGGGAAGAGCTGCCGGATTCCGCCTACGATTCCCTGATGGGCCGCTCCTCCGGCGCGGGGGTCATCTTCGGCAACACCGGCGGTGTGATGGAAGCCGCGCTGCGCACTGCCTACGATTTCCTGACCGGGGAGCCTGCGCCGGAATCCTTCCTCCAGCTGCAGCCGGTGCGGGGCTACGAGGGAGCCCGGGAGGCCACCGTTTCCATTGGCGGTCTCTCGCTGCGGGTGGCGGTCCTCTACGGCACCGCCAATGCACGGGCTTTCCTGGAAAAGATCCAGCGGGAGGGCACCGAGTACCACTTTGTAGAGGTCATGGCCTGTCCCGGCGGCTGCATCGGCGGCGGCGGACAGCCCAAAAACCTGCTGAAAGACCCCCACGAGGTTCGCCAAAGCCGCATCGCCGCTCTGTACCAGCGGGACGCCGCCATGGCCCTCCGCACAAGCCACGAGAACCCCGAGATCAAAGCTGTTTATGAGCAGTTCTACGGCCGCCCCCTCAGCGAGATGGCCGAGAAGATGCTCCACACCCATTACACCGACCACAGCGGCGCCATCCGGCCGGCCGCAGAAGGTCAGACAAACCACCATAAGGAAGAACAGAAAGGAAAAGGAACGACTATGAGCAAATGGAAATGCAAAGTCTGCGGTTACATCTACGAGGGCGAGACCCTGCCCGAAAACTTCACCTGCCCCATCTGCAAGCAGCCCGCCTCGGTCTTTGAGAAGATCGAAGAGGCAGCACCCCAGGGCGGCAGCAAATACGCCGGCACCCAGACCGAGAAGAACCTGCAGGCCGCCTTTGCAGGAGAGTCCCAGGCCCGGAACAAGTACACCTACTTCTCCTCGGTGGCCCGCAATGAGGGTTACGAGCAGATCGCCGAGCTCTTCCTGAAGACCGCCGAGAACGAGAAGGCCCACGCCAAGCTCTGGTTCGAGGAGCTGAACGGCCTGGGCGATACCGCCCAGAACCTGCTGCACGCGGCCGAGGGCGAGAACTACGAGTGGACCGACATGTACGACGAGTTCGCCAAGACCGCCGAGCAGGAGGGCTTCCCCGAGCTGGCCGCCAAGTTCCGCCTGGTGGCCGCCATCGAGAAGCGCCACGAGGAGCGTTACCGCGCCCTGCTGCACAACGTGGAGACGGCCCAGGTCTTTGAAAAGAGCGAGGTGAAGGTCTGGGAGTGCCGCAACTGCGGACACATCGTGGTAGGCACCGCTGCGCCGGAGGTCTGCCCCACCTGCCAGTATTCCAAGAGCTTCTTTGAGGTCAGCTGCGACAACTACTGATTTTTAAGCCTCCGGGCCTTCTTGGGCTGCTGCAAAATGGAAGAGCTCTTTCTCCATGAAAGCCTGTTTGTCCCCTGGAATTTCTAATTATTCATAGCAATCACAGCAATCACAGACGCTCCGGGTCAGCTGCGGCCGTTTGGCCCCAGGCCCGGAGCTTTTGTCTTGCTTTTCCGGACCGGGTGCGGTATCCTGAAGACAGGAATCAACCAGCAAAAGGAGAAGCTTCTATGCAGAGCCTGAATTTTCTCATCAAGCCCGCCTCCGGCCTGTGCAACATGCGCTGCCGCTACTGCTTTTATGAGGATGAAGCCGCCAACCGTGCCGAGGCCAGCGCCGGGCGGATGAGCCGGGAAACCGCCGACCGCCTCATTGAAGAGGCCTTTGCCGCGCTGGAGCCCCGGGGCCGGGTCACCTTCGCCTTCCAGGGGGGCGAGCCCACCCTGGCGGGGCTGGACTACTTCCGGCATTTTGTGGCCAGGGTCGCCCAGTGCAATACAAAGCGGGTGCAGGTGGACTACGCCATCCAGACCAACGGTCTGGCCCTGGACGAGGAATGGGCCGACTTTTTCGCGGCGCACCGCTTTCTGGTGGGAGTGAGCATCGACGGCACCAAGACCATCCATGAACAGCTGCGCCCGGACGCTGCGGGGCGCTCCACCTGGAACCGGGTGACCCGGAACCTGGCCCTGCTGCAAAAAAAGAAGGTGGAGACCAACATCCTCTGCGTCGTCACCCGCCCCTGTGCCAAGAGCCCGGTCAAGGTCTACCACGCCCTCCAGAAGCTGGGGGGACGGTTTCTCCAGTTCATCCCCTGCCTCGACCCGCTGGGAGCCCCGCGGGGCAGCATGGAGTATTCGCTGACCCCCGAACTGTACGCGGATTTTCTCTGCGGGCTCTTCGACGAATGGTACCTGGACTGGAAAAACGGCCGCTACACCAGCGTCCGCCTCTTTGACGACTATGTACATCTGGCCATGGGCATGCCCTCCGGCACCTGCGCCACCAGCGGCAGCTGCGGCTCCTATCTGGTGGTGGAGGGGGACGGCACCCTGTACCCCTGCGATTTCTACTGCCTGGACGAATGGAAGCTGGGCAGACTGGGCGAGCAGGGGCTGGAGCAGTTCCTCAGCTGCGAAAAAGCCCAGGCTTTCCTGGCTCAGGGCGAACAGCCCCCCGCCGAATGCGCCGAATGCCCCTGCCGCAGTCTCTGTTTCGGCGGCTGCAAGCGGGACTGGTACACCGACGAATCCGGCACCCACAACTATTTCTGCCCGGCTTTCCGCCGGTTTTTCTCCTACGCCGGAAACCGGCTGGCCGAGATCGCCCGCGCCGAGGCCCTTGCGCGGCGGTGAACCCTCCCACCCAAAAACAAAACCGCAAAAATCCGCTCTTTTGTTCCCTCAGGGGATGAAAGGGCGGATTTTTCCATTGCCGGAAAACCTCATTTTGGGGAGAGCCGGCGGCATTTTTCGGCAGAGCGCGGTTTTATTTTTCAGAAGATCTTTGTCCGTTTTTTGGTTTCGCGGCAGTTTTTGTCTTATTGTACAAATTTCATTCTCATTACTTGTAGATTTTAAGGTTGGCGTTCAAAACCATGTCAAGAAAACAAAACTTCAAGTCGGCTGTGCGAATTTACCCTTTTTTCCGCCCATGATAGAATATTTACAACACAAGCGGCACCGGCGGGACGCCGCATGAACACCCAAGAAAAAGAAAAAAGGAGAGGAAAAACAGATATGAAACTGAAAAGACTGACCGCCCTTTTCCTGGCCGGCATCATGGCGCTTTCGCTGGCAGCCTGCGGCGGAGGCGGCGCTGCTTCGGGCGGCGCCGGAAAGACCAGCACCACGGCCGCCCAGGGCGCCGATGCATCGGATCTTCCGGTGCTGAAGGTGGCGGTCATGCCCTTCCTGAACTCTCTGCCCATTGAGTATATGGTGCAGAACAAGCTGGATGAAGCCAACGGCTTCAAGATCGAGACGGTCTACTTCTCCAACGGCGGCGCCATGAACGAGGCGCTGGCCGCAGACCAGTGGGAGGTGGGCACCCTGAGCGCAGCGGCGGTCAACTCCCTGGCCATCTACGGCGCCTACTGCATCGCCGACATCGGCCACTCCGAAGGCGGCCTGTACACTCTGGTGAGCCCCGATTCCCCCATCGCCAAGGCCAGCGGCACCAACCCCTCCTACCCGGATGTGCTGGGCAGCCCGGAGACGGTCAAGGGTGCGGTCATCGCCACCAGCACCGGCACCATCTCCCATCTGAACGTCAACAAATGGCTGGAAGTGCTGGGCCTGACCCCGGACGACGTGCAGATCGTCAGTATGGACTTCCCCGCCGCTTACCAGGCCCTCAAGACCGGCAACTGCGATGTCGCCGCCCTCAACCCGCCCACCTCTTTCACCGCCGAGAGCGAGGGCTATGTGGTGACCTCCAGCCTGAGCAGCCTGAACGTTCCCCAGTATGACTCCATCATCGTATCCAACAAGGCTTACACCGAGCGCCGCGACGTGCTGGTGAACTACGTTAAAGCTTTCTTCCAGGCCTGCGACGCCCTCCAGGCCGATCAGGACATGGCCGCCCAGATGCTGCTGGATTGGTACACCTCCAACGGAAGCGAGACCACCCTGGAAGCCTGCGTCACCGAGATCGAGACCCGTCCCTTCGTGACCAGCGAAGAGGCCCAGGGCATCACCATCGGCGAGTCGGTGGCCATCACCGGCGCGCTCTGGGTCGCCCAGCAGCTGCTGGAGGAGAGCCGCTTCCCCGAGATCGCAAAGCATGTGGACGATACCATCGTCAAGGAAGCTCTGGGCTTCTGATCCTTCGATTTCCTTCTTCTCATCAGCTCCCCATCCTTGAGGGCGGCCCTTGCCGGCTCGGTCCGGCAGGGGCTGCCCTCTCCACTTGAAAGGAGAGATTTCCTTTGAATGAATACGCCATCCGAAAGCGCAAGGAAAAGATCAAGTTCGGCATTGTGTCGGTGATTTCGCTGTGCACCTTCTTCGGCATCTGGTATCTGTGCACCGCGGTTCTGCACCTCAAGCCGGACTACGTGCTGCCCAGCCCGGTGCAGGTGGTGGAAGCCTTTATCGGCAAGCTCACCCAGACCGCGCCGGACGGCGCCACCCTGGGGGGCCACATCCTGGCCAGCCTGCAGGTGGCTCTCACCGGCTATCTGCTGGGCGCGGTGATCGGCATTCCCCTGGGCATCGCCATGGCCTGGTTCCGCAAGGTGGACATGTTCGTCACCCCGCTGTTTGACCTGATCCGCCCGGTGCCCACCATCGCCTGGATTCCCCTGATGATCCTGTGGTTCGGCATCGGCCTCGGGGCCAAGGCCGCCATCATCTTTGTATCCGCCTTCGTGCCCTGCGTCATCAACTCCTACGCCGGCATCAAGCAGACAAAGCCGGTCCACCTCTGGGTCGCCCAGACCTTCGGCGCTTCCCGCCGGGAGATGCTGTTCACGGTGGCCATCCCCACCGCCCTGCCGCTGATCTTCACCGGCCTGCGCATCTCCCTGGGCACCGCCTGGATGACCCTGTGCGCTGCCGAGATGCTGGCGTCCAACCGCGGTCTCGGCTACATGATCCAGCTCAATCGCA
>CALXGY010000094.1 GCA_944387955.1 uncultured Faecalibacterium sp.
CTCAGAGCCGGGGGCACCGTCGCCAGGGCGGCCGCCGTGTAATCGACATCCCGGTAGGTTTTGGCGTAGGCGATAAAGCTGGGGCCTGACTCATCGGCGGTGTTCTCATAATATTCAAACTCCTCGATATACCGGATGGTCACCGTGTCCCCCAGTTTGGCCCAGTTGCTTTCCATGTCCGGTTCCCCGTAATCGTCGTTCTTATAAACTGCGGCAATGTAGTTCCCGCCGGGCTCTTTCAGCTTCTCCAGATCCCCTTCCAATACGGTCAGATGATCCAGGGCAAAGGGTTCCATCCCGTAGAGCTGGACGCTGTCCGCCAGCAGGCCGTCCTCGGTGCGCTGGGTGTGGTCAATCAGCCATTGCAGAGAGTCCTCTGAGTTCCAGCGGCCGTTGTTTGCAATAAACCGTTCCTCCGTGATAAACTCATTCATTCCAATGGACTGACCGTAGACCCGGCCGCTTTCAGTGATGCCGCCCTGGGCGTTGACGGCGGCGATGGCCTCCTCCCCCACTGCCATACCGCTGTTGAAGCCGGTGGAGCTCACCTGGAGCTTACCGGCATCCGCCAGGATGAAGTCGCTGGCGGTGAAATAGGAGACGTATTTGTCCATATCAAAGCCGCCCGCAAAGGTGACGGTAAAGGTCAGCAGCACCACCGCCAGAGACAGGGACAAGATGGTAATAACCGTCTTGCCCCGGCTGCGGCCCAGATTGGCCCAGGCCATGGACAGCAGCGAGACCCCTTTCCCCTTGCGTTTTTTCTGCCGGTTCGGGGCCTTGCCCTCGGTGTAGCGCACCGCCTCCACCGGCGAGACCCTGCCCGCCAGACGGCCCGGGCGGCGGCAGGAAATCAGGACCGTGACCAGAGCAAAGAGGGCCGAGGCCCCGAACAGCACCGGGCTGACCGATACGGTCACAGCCACATCGTTGAGCTGCGCTGTGATGACCGGGGTCAGCACCCCGCCCACCAGCCAGCCCAGAACCAGGCCCGCCGGGATGCCCACCGCCGAGAGGGCCAGGGCCTGAATGCGGATGATCCGCCGGAGCTGCCGCGGGGTGGTGCCGATGGTTTTCAGCAGGCCATAAAACCGGATGTCCCCGGCCACCGAGATCTGAAAGACGTTGTAGATGATGAGGTAGCCGGTGAAGAGGATCAGCGCCAGCATCCCCGCCAGCAGGAAAAGGGTGGCCGGGTCGAGCTGGTCGGACAGCTGGGCCCCGGTATAGCCCCAGTTGACGCCGGTGGAAATATAGTTTTCTGCGGCGGCGTCCTGGGTCTGATAGCCGCTGTCCGCCAGGATCTGGTCGAGGTCGGCGGCAATGGAGCGGGCGCCGTGTTTCAGCATCAGATCCAGGTTCCAGCTGCCGGTCATGCCGTCCTGGCCCGGCGGGGTGACCCCCACCTCTTTCAAAATTGCGTCCACCCTGCTTTCGGGGATCAGGACATGGTTTGCCACCACCGCCTCATCGTACTCCCACCAGCCGCAGAGGGTAAAGGCCTGGGTGGTTTCGCGGCCGTCCACCTCAAAGGTCAGGGTGAATTCCGCCCCCAGCTCCGGGGTGACGCCCAGCAGCTTTAGAACATGGGTATCGGTGGCGGCCTCGCTGGTGCCCTCGGCAGGCAGGCGGCCCTCCACCGGGTCACAGTAGGTCCAGTGGGCCTCGTTGGCATCGGAATAGCCCACCTCCACATGGGATTTGTTGAAGGGAACGCCGGTGGGCATCCCGATAAAACGGCGCAGGCCCCACTGCCGGATGAGGGGGTGTTCTTTCAACTGGCGGAACTGCTCCTCGGTGAGGTATTTGAAAGAGCCGTGGGCATACCCGCCCGCCTGGCGGAAGTTGCTCTGCTGCATTCCCTCGTTGATGGAAAGAGCGATGGTAAACAGGCTGGTAAAAAGCAGCGCGGTCAGCGCGATGGCCAGCACCGCCACAATGTTCCGGGTGCGGTTCGCCAAAAGCGCCCGGAGGCTCAGCCGCCGGATGCAGCCCCGATTGGATACCTTCATCCCCTCACCCCCTTACCGCGTCACGATCCGGCCGTCCTCGATCCGGACGATCCGGTGGGCCATCTGGGCGATCTCCTCGTTGTGGGTGATCATCACCATGGTCTGGCCGAACTTCTGGCCGGTGACCTTCATCAGGCCCAGCACGTCCTGGCTGGTCTTGGAGTCCAGGTTGCCGGTGGGCTCGTCCGCCAGCAGAATGGCGGGCTTTGCCGCCAGAGCTCGGGCAATGGCCACCCGCTGCTGCTGGCCGCCGGACAGCTGGCCTGGCAGGCTGTGGAGCTTCTTTTCCAGGCCCAGGGCGGAGACCACCTCCCGCACAAAGCCCTCGTCCACCGCCCGGCCGTCCAGCTGGATGGGCAGGATGATGTTCTCCCAGACGCTGAGCACCGGGACGAGGTTATAGGCCTGGAACACAAAGCCGATCTTGCGGCGGCGGAAGATGGTCAGCGCCTCATCCTTCAGCCCAAAAATCTCTCTGCCGTCCACCGTGACCGTGCCCGAGGTGGGGCGGTCCAGCCCGCCCAGCATGTGGAGCAGGGTGGATTTGCCCGAGCCGGAAGTGCCCACAATGGCCACAAATTCCCCCTGTTCCACCGTGAGATCCACCCCGTCCAGCGCCTTCACCTGGGTATCCCCGGAGCCGTAGTATTTTTTCAGGTCTCTGGTTTCCAAAATCGTCATGCAGCATTCCTCCAAAAGAAAAGTCTGTATTGTCCTTGGACAATACAGACTTTATCACACAAATCTTTCCCGGCCCTTTCGAGAAGATGACAGTTTTGAAAGAAACCCTTCCGTCAGGCCCACCGCCATTATTTTTTTGCTCTTGCCCGTACCAGCAGCATCATGGGCCGGCGAAGCTCGTCCTTCATTCCCGGCATATCCAACATTTCTGCGGGAGGCTCCGCTTCCTCCACCGCCTCCAGTTCAAACCCATTGCGCAGCAGGCCCATCAGGATCTGGGTCAATGTGTGATGCTGCTTGCGTACCTCGCAGCCCAGAAAATGGGTGACCCGTTCTCCGGGCAGAAAATAGTCGTCCACCGGCCAATACTTTGGTTTTCCGTCCTCTGCATAGATCCAGTCCTGCCCGATGCCGGCGGTAAACACCGGATGCTCTATGTTAAAAAGAAAGATTCCATCCTGTTTCAGCGTCCGGAATACCTTTTGAAAAACCGGGTCCAAATCCTGGAGATAGTGCAGTGCCAAATTGGAAATCACACAATCCCACTGGTTTTCCGGGTATTCGTAGGCGTCGATCCCGCACACACGGTAAGTGATCCGCTCATGGCTGTTGCGCTGCTGTGCCTGCGCGATCATTTTGGGGCTCAGGTCGATTCCCAGCACCTGCTCTGCTCCCTGGTCTGCGGCATACTTGCAGTGCCAGCCATAGCCGCAGCCCAGATCCAGAACGGTTTTCCCTTTCAGCGGCGGAAAGAGGGGCTTCAGCTGATGCCACTCTCCCGCCGAGGCCAGACCGTCCCGGCTGCGGGGCATCTGGGCGTATTGCTGAAAAAAGTTCTCGTTTTCGTATTCGTTGATCATTTTTATACCTCTATCTGTGGGGCGGGTCGCTTCATTCCCGGGGCAGAAAGAGGGCAAAGCAGCTCCCTCTGCCCGGCGCGCTCTCCAGCTTGATGTACCCGCCCTGCTTTTCGGCGATCTGCCGGGCCAGATACAGGCCAATGCCCACCCCTTGCTGTGCATAAGCGCCGGGGGCGCGGTAAAACCGGCCGAAGATCTTTGCCTGCTCTGCTTCGGGGATGCCGGGGCCGGTGTCCCGGACACAGACCGCCGTGAACATCTCATAGGGCCGGACCTCTACGTTCACCGCTCCGCCTGCGGGGGTGTATTTTACCGCGTTGTCCAGCAGATTGCAGAGGGCTTCCTCGGTCCACTTGGAATCAAACCGGGCGCTGCCCTCCGTTTTGCCCACCGTGAGGCGGATCTGTTTTGCTTCTGCCGCCGGGAGGTACTGGGCTGCGGCCCGCTGTACCGCCGGGGCCAGAGGGCCGGGTTCCGGGTGGAGAGCCAGGATGCCGGTTTCCAGCCGGGAGGTCTTGACCAGGGCCTCGATGAGGGTCTGCAATTTCTCCGACTGGGCCGCAATGGCCTCGGCACAGTTCCGGCCCTGAGGGGTCAGGGGCTGTTCTTCCAGCAGCTGGGCGTAGAGCTGGAGATTTGCCACCGGGGTGCGGGTCTGGTGAGAGATGTCCGAAATCAGGGCGCTGATCTGGTCTTTCTGGGCCTGGAGATTCCGGGCCGAGAGAGAACTGGCCGCCAGGTACCGGGCCAGACGGCTTTCCAGCGCGGAAAGGCGGGTCTCATCAAAGGATGTCTCGGAAAACTCCCCGTCCATGGCGGCGGTGAGCATCTCGTCCAGCCGCCTCAGCAGCCGGGCCTGCCGCCGGCGGGACACCAGGACGACCCCGGCAGCAATCGCCAGCGCGATGGCCACAGCGATCCAGCCGGTCATGGATTCACCGCCCAGGTGTAGCCGATGCCATACACCGTTTTGAGGTATTCCGGCTTTGCGGGGTCGGCCTCCAGCTTGGCCCGCAGCCGCTTGACCGTGACCGAGAGGGCGTTGGGCTCCACGAATTCCGCCCCCTCCGGCCAGACCCGCTGGGTCAGCACGGCCCGGGGGACGGTGCGGCCCCGGTTTTCCACCAGCACCCGCAGCAGCTTCTGCTCGGTTTTGGAGAGTTCTATTTTCTCCCCCGCCCGGCGGAACTCCATCCCCTCAAAATCCAGGGAAAAAGGCCCCAGCTGGAGGGAGGAGGGAGCTTTCGGCGCGCTCCGGCGCAGCTGGGCCGCCACCCTTGCCCGCAGCACCGCCAGGGAAAAGGGCTTGGTGATGTAGTCGTCCGCCCCGGCTTCCAGCCCGGTGACCTCGTCCAGCTCCAGGTCGTTGGCGGTCAAAAGGATGACCGGGGTGGTGTTGCCCGCCGCCCGCAGCTGACGCAGCAGCCCAAGCCCGCTGCCGTCCGGCAGGTTGATGTCCAGGATGAGCAGCGCAAACGCAGCCTTTTCCACCCATTCCCGCGCCGCCGCAAGGCTGGACGCCCGGGTCACAGTGCGCTCCGGGGTTTCCAGCGCCAGAGCAATGCCCCGGCCCAGGGCCTCGTCATCCTCCAGCAGAAAAATTTGTTCCATCGCCGGGTACCAAAGTCCTTTCTGTGGTTGTTACAGTTCCAGCCGGTAGCTGCTGCCCTGCTCGGTGGGGCCGGCGGCCCGGAACCCCACCCCTTCAAACAGCTTTTGGGAGGGCAGGTTCCAGGCGTAGATCTCCTGCACGCCGAGGCTTTCAAAGCCCAGTTCCCGGGCCCGCTGTACAAGGGCCAGCACCACCCGCCGCCCGATGCCCCGCCCTCTCAGATCCCGTCTTCCGATGACGATGGGCAGGTCCGCCCGGCAGAGGGTCACATCCCCCACCGGCTGGAATTCCGGGCTGTCCGGGGCCTTATACTCGATGAAATACAGCTCTCCCCGGCCTTGCAGACAGTGGTACATCC
>CALXGY010000095.1 GCA_944387955.1 uncultured Faecalibacterium sp.
TTGTTGAAGAACTCAACGCCCTCGTTGTAGACATCGGACTCGCCGCAGGCCAGAACGGTGGTGATGACGCCGCCGTTGCGCAGAGCGTTGTCGTAGGTCTCGGTGCTGCCGCCGAAGGTGTAGGCCAGGAATGCCTTGGCCAGATCCACGTTGCCGCAGTTGGCGGTGATGTACAGGGAGGAGCCGCCGTTGGAGGCATAGCCCTCGCCGCCGGCCAGGGTGGGCAGGCTGGTGATCTCCCACTTGCCGGAGTTCTCAGGGACCTGGCGCATGGTGGGGATGATCCAGTTGCCGTTCATGACGCCGGCCACCATGTCGCCCAGGATGGTCTGGTTGATGTAGCTGGACCAGTCGTTGGCCAGATAGCAGACGTTGCGCTTGGCCATGTCCACGATGACCTGGCAGACTTCACGCAGCGGCTCGTTGCCGGTGATGTAGGGCTCGCCGTCCTTGAACTGGCTGGCGCCCTCGGCCTGCAGCATCATGTAGATCAGGTCGTTGCCGTCGCCGTCCATGGACAGCAGGTACTTGCCGGTAGCAGCAAAGACAGCCTCGCCCACATCCATGAAGTCGGTCCAGGAGATGCCGGTCATGTCGTCGATGGTGTAGCCTGCCTGCTCCAGCAGATCGGTGCGGTAGGCAAAGATGACGGTGCCGTTGTCCACAGGCACGCCGTAGTGCACGCCGTCGATGGTGGAGTAGGACAGCTTCTCCTCGCTGATGCCGCTCCAGTCCACATCTGCGCCCTCTACCGGGACAAAGGCATCGGGATAGTCCTTGACGTACTTCTGGATGTAGTGATCCTGGAACAGCACGATGTCGGGCAGGGTGCTGTAATCACCGGCGGAAGCAGCCAGAGTGATGGCGTTCTCAACGTCGGAGGACTGGGACTGCTCGATGATCTCCAGCTCGAAGTCGGGGTCGACGTTTGCCTTGTAGTCATCCGCCGCAGCCTGCAGAGCGGGGATGTTAAAGCTTGCGTCCCAGGCGTAGGCGGACAGCTTGTGACCGCCGGCAGCGGAGCTGGAACCACCGGCTGCAGAGGTCGCAGTAGAGGCTGCGGTGGAGCTGGAAGAGCCGCCGCAGGCGGTCAGGACGCTGGCTGCGCTCACAGCAGCCATTGCAGTAAGGAAGGTACGACGAGAGATCTTTTTCATTGCACTTTTCTCCTTCATCCTAAAAAATTGCAGCACCCGCAGAACTGTGGTCGAAATATGTATATTTTTCACAATTCTTTTTCTCGGCTCTGCTTTTGTTGTATGTATTATACCAAGTATTTCCTGAAAATTGCGTGTGTTTTCAATCAAAAAAAGAGCAAATCCAATCATACCTCGATCAGACTTGCCCTAAAATTTAACGAATATCAGCGGATTATACAAATCTTACTCTGTATTTTTGTACACCCAATGAGGACAGGATTCAAACATCCTCCCGGGTTTTCCATCCTTTTTTGGCTGCAATTTTGTAATCCAGCAGCTTTCCCTGATAATTTTTTCCATTCTTTTTGTATTGATAAGGGGTCATGCCCATGAGCCGCTGGAAGTTGCGGTCGAAGGAGGAAACGCTCTGGTAGCCCACCCGCAGCGCCACCTCCATCATGGAACACCGGGTGGTGTTCAAAAGCTCGCAGCTCTGGCGGATGCGCACCGCGGTAAGATATTCGCCGGGGGACATGTTGAGATATTCCTTGAACTTGCGGCGCAGATGGGCCTCGCTCAAAGAGCACTGGGCCGCCAGCTCCTGCACCGTGATGGGGTTCATGTAATTGCGCCCGATGTACTCCAGCGCCGGCATGATCTGCCGCAGCTCGGCGGCCACCGGGAGCTCCTGCTGCCGGGGTTCCTGTTCGGACATCCGGGCCACCAGCAAAAGCAGGGCGGTCAGCATTCCCTCCACCACCTGGTGGTGGTAGGGCCGCTCGGAGCGGTACTCATCCAGCAGCTGGTCGATCAGCCCCCGCAGCGGCCCGCCCTCGGGCAGAGGCATCCAGCAGGACCTCTGCTGAAGCCGGTGCAGCACCCCCTCCACAAAGACCGGGTCTTCAGGAAAAGCATGGGTGAGCACCTGTTCCGGGTTTGTAAAAAGATACTCCCACTGGTTGAGCCCGCCATCCCGGCTGACGGTGCTGTGCAGACAGTTGGCCGGAATGATGGTGATCATCCCGTCTTTGTAGGAAAAGGACTGGCCGTCGATCTCCATCTCCCCTTCCCCCCAGCGGCAGACCCCGATCTCCATGAGGTTATGAAAATGCAGGTTTTCGGGCTCGTTGCCGTACACCCGCACCCACTCCGGCCCCATCAGAGCCAGAACCGGTTCCCGTTCGGGCAGTTCATAGTAGCGCAGTTGTACGGTGGGCTTTTTTCGGCTGCTGCGCAGTTCCATCTGTTGTCTCCTTCCTGTTTTATCCGGGCCTTTGCCTTCCCTCTCTTAGTATGGTATTATTATAATAACTACCTTCCCTGTACGCAACCGCCGGGCAGGAACCTTCGACAAAAGTCTTGCCCCTATCAACAAAAAGATATTTACTATCCCCACACGCACCGCTATAATAATCAGTAATTTCGGAATACGCACAGCAGATTTGCGGAGGAAAGATGCCTATGAGCATTCAGTTTGACCCGAAGAATTCGGTATTCAACCTTCACACCAAAGACTCGAGCTATCAGATGCAGCTGGACCCCCTGGGCCATCTGCTGCACCTTTATTACGGCCGCAAGCTGGGGGATGGGAGCAACTTCCATCTCTTCCCGGCAGCGGATCACGGCTTTTCGCCCGACTATTACGCCACCCAGAACGAGCGCGGCGTTTGTTCTCCGGACGTGCTGCCCCAGGAATATCCCGCGGCCAACCGGGGAGATTTCCGGGTGACCGCTGCCCGGGTAAACAACGCCCAGGGCGCATGCGGGGCGGAGTTCTTCTATAAGACCCACACCATCCAGGATGGCCCCTATACCCTGGAGGGCCTGCCTGCCGCCTTCGGCCCGGACTGCCAGACCCTCTGCATCCTGATGCAGGACTCCGTTCTCGGGCTGGAAGTCCGGCTGCTGTACAGCGTGTATGAAGAGCTGGGCATCATCACCCGGGCGGCGGTGCTGTGCAATCTGAGCGACGCTGCCCTGACCCTGGACCAGGCGGCTTCGGCCTGCCTGGACCTGCCCTTCGGCGAGTGGGATCTCATCCAGTTCCACGGCCGTCACGCCATGGAGCGCCAGTTCGAGCGCACCCGGCTGGGCAGCGACATCCGCCGGGTGGGCAGCCTGCGGGGCGCCTCCAGCCACCATCACAACCCCTTTGTGATCCTCTGCGAGCCGGAGGCTACTGAGGACTGGGGCAGCTGCTACGGCGTGATGCCGGTCTACTCGGGCAACCACTGCACCGACATCGAGGTGGATTACAATGGTTCCACCCGCCTGGTCACCGGCATCCATCCCGACAACTTCCGCTGGCATCTGGCCCCCGGCGAGCAGTTCACCACCCCCCAGGTGCTTCTGTGCTACACCCACGAGGGCCTCGGAGATCTATCCCACCGGTACCACCGATTCATCCGCAGCGCCCTGTGCCGCTCCACCGCGTCCCAGTCCAGCCGGGTGCTCATCAACAACTGGGAGGCAACCTACTTCAACTTCGACCAGGACAAGATCTACGACATCGCTCAAAAGGCCGCCAGCCTCGGGGTGGAGCTGATGGTGCTGGACGACGGCTGGTTCGGCAAACGGGACTCGGATACCACCGGCCTTGGGGACTGGTACGTCAATACCGACAAGCTCAAGGGCGGCCTTGCGCCGCTGATCGACCGGATTCACGGCCTCGGGATGCAGTTCGGCATCTGGATCGAGCCGGAGATGGTGAGCATCGACTCCGACCTCTACCGTGCCCATCCCGACTGGGCCCTGACCCTGCCTGGGCGGGACCCCATCATGGGCCGCAGCCAGCTGGTGCTGGACATGAGCCGGGAGGATGTGGTGGACTACCTCACCGACTGCTTTACCCGGCTTTTGAGCGAAAACCAGATCGAATACATCAAGTGGGACATGAACCGCAACATGGCGGACGTGTACAGCCACGCGCTGCCCCCCGAGCGGCAGGGCGAGGTATCCCACCGCTACATTCTGGGGGTCTACAAGCTCATCGACCGGCTGACTTCCCGGTTCCCCCAGGTGCTGTTTGAGGGCTGCGCGGGCGGCGGCGGCCGGTTCGACGCCGGTATGCTGGCCTATATGCCCCAGATCTGGTGCAGCGACAATACCGACGCCATCGAGCGTCTTTCCATCCAGTACGGCACCTCCTTCGGCTACCCCATCTCGGCGGTGGGCTCCCACGTCTCGGCCTGCCCCAACCATCAGACCGGCCGCACCGTGCCCCTGGGTACCCGCGGCGTGGTGGCCATGGCGGGCACCTTCGGCTATGAGCTGGACCTGAACAAGCTGACCCGGAAGGAGATCTCCCAGGTGCGGATGCAGATTGCCCGCTACAAGAGCTATTCCGAGCTGATCCGCACCGGCGACTACTACCGGCTCAACGACCCCGCTCAGACCCGGTTCTGGCACGGCTGGGAGTTCGTGGCCGCCGACGGCAGCCAGGCCCTTATGAACCTGGTGGTGGTCCACACCCAGGGCAACCCCCGCCCGCTGCACTTCCAGTGGAAGGGTCTGGACCCCAAGGCCACCTACAAGATCCTGCGGGTGGATCTGCAGGGGCAGCTGCTGGCCTCTGTCACCGACCCTGCCGCCCGCCGGATGGTGGGGCTCAAGTACACCGGCGCCCAGCTGATGTACGCGGGTCTGACGATGCCCCAGCTCTACGGCGACTACCCCAGCGCCCAGATCCTGATCCGCAAAATGCGCTGAGAAAAGTGCTGAGAAAGGAGCCGCCATGGACCCGGAAAAGACCATCCACAGCCAGCAGCTCTATGACCCCTCGGAGGGGAGCATCCTGTCCGAGCAGGACCAGTGCCTGGAGCTTCTGTACGACTACAACCAAACCCGCCCCACTCAGCGGGAAAAGCGGGCCGAACTGCTGCGGCAGATGCTGGCCGAGTGCGGCGAGGGCTGCTGGATCGAGCCGCCTTTTTACGCCAACTGGGGCGGGAAAAACCTCCACTTCGGCAAGGGGATCTACGCCAACTTCGGCCTGACCTGCGTGGACGACACCCACATCTATGTAGGGGACTACACCATGTTCGGCCCCCACTGCATCCTGGCCACCGCAGGCCATCCCATCCTGCCCGAGCTGCGGGAGAAGGCCCTCCAGTACAATCTGCCGGTGCACATCGGCCGCAACTGCTGGCTGGGGGCCGGGGTCATCGTGCTGCCGGGGGTGAGCATCGGGGACAACACGGTGATCGGCGCCGGGAGCGTGGTCAGCCGGGACATCCCCGCCAATGTAGTGGCCGCGGGCAGCCCCTGCCGGGTGCTGCGGCCCATCGGCGAGCATGACCGGGAGTTCTTCTGCCGGGACCGCCGCATCGACTGGGACGCCCTGGCTCGAATCATCGAATAAATCCGGGTCCTTCTCTGCATATTAAACGGAGAGTCTCGCCCTCCGGGGCAGGAGGTAACGCCTTATGTGTACAGCCTTTTCTTTCTTCAAGGACACTCTGTATTTCGGCCGCAATATGGATTTCCCCCACTCCTTCGGGGAGCGGGTGGTCATCACTCCCCGCAACTATCCCCTTTCCACCAAGCGGGCCGGGGTGCTGCCCTCCCACTATGCCATCATCGGCATGGCCCATGTGGCGGGCAACTACCCTCTTTACGCCGAGGCCGCCAACGAGAAGGGGCTGTGCGCGGCGGGGCTCAACTTCCCCGACAACGCCTTTTACCGGCCCGAGGAGGAGCTGAAAGAAGAGGAGGGCAAAATTTTTCTTGCCCCCTACGAGCTCATTCCCTATCTGTTAGGAAAGTGTGCAGATCTGGCCCAGGCCCGGGCGCTGCTGGAGCGGGTGGAGCTGGCCGCCCTGCCCTACAGCCCGGCGCTGCCGCTGGCGCCGCTGCACTGGCTGGTGTCGGATGCCTCCGGCAGTCTGACCGTAGAACAGACCCGGGAGGGTTTGAAACTCTATGAAAATCCCTTTGGGGTGCTGACCAACAATCCGCCCTTTCCCTTTCACGCCGAGAATCTGCGGCAGTATCTGTCCCTGGCTGCGCCGCCGCCGGAAAACCGGCTCTGTCCCACTCTTTCCCTCACCCCCTTCGGGGAAGGGATGGGGGCGATGGGGCTGCCCGGAGACTTTTCCCCCGCTTCCCGGCTGGTGAAGGCTTTTTTCTGCAAACAGAACAGCCTGTGCAGCCCGGATGAGGACGCCTGTGTCCAGCAGGTATTCCATGTGCTGGACTCGGTGGCCATGGTGCGGGGCGCCGTGCGCACCGCCGACGGCCTGGCGGACTCCACCACCTACTCCTGCTGCATCTGCCCCGCCTCGGGGAGCTACTATTACAAGACCTATTCCAACAGCCGCATCACCCGGGTAAAGCTCACCGAGGAGCGCAAGAGCTGCACCGACCTTTTGGTGTTCGCGCTGCGGGAAGGGCCGGATTACGCGGAGGAGTGAGTCCTCGACTTTGTCAATGGCTCTGGTACCCCTATGTTATTTGGCAAAGTTCAGGAATTTGGCTTCACCGCTGGATTTTTGAACTTTGTCCTGGGATGGGCGTATTGGGCAAGGTTCCACCCTCAGGGCTTTGCCAGACCTTGCCGGGGCTTTAGATGTTCCCCGGCAGGCCCACTTATTTGAACCTCGCCAAATGTTGGCAAAATTAAAAAGTTGGCTTATAACCTATGTTTTTTTCTACTTTGCCAAATAAACAGGTATAATAGAAAGACTTGGCAAAGCTCAGCGCGTCCCTTCTTCCGCCCTTTCTAGGGCTATCTGTCCGTCCCTTAGTCGCTGTGCGCCAGCTCCCCACCCCTCAGTCACCTCCTTCGTCGGTGACAGCACACGGGTTGCCGTTGCCTAAATTTTCAGCGGGCCTTGGGCGGCCCTTGAAAATTCAGACGGCGGCCCCAACGATCTCTCCCTCAATCCGCCGCAGGCGGCGGTCGAGATCGTTGCCCTTCGCAAGGGGAGCCAAGACGGGGAGGCAAGGCATTTCGGTCAGCTGCATCCATCCATAAAAAAATCGCTGCCCAACCGGCCAAGCCGGCGAAGCAGCGATTTTGTTTTGCTTATAGTTCTTTACAGCTCGGCGAGAGCCAGCAGCAGGGCAGAGGCCGCGCACTGGAGGATGATCCAGCGCATCACCACCTGCTCATCGCTCCAGCCCAGATTCTTGCGGGCGTGGTCGTGCAGCGGGGTGCGGGTGTTCTTGAGGATGGAGATTTTCAAGAACCGCTTGAGGCTGATTTTCAGGATGCCCAGGCTGCCGTCCAGGATAAAGACCAGCGCCGCCAGCAGGAAGGCAAAGGGGTTTCTGCTCTTGAGAGCCATCAAAGCCAGGAAGAAGCCCATGGCCCGGCTGCCCGCGTCTCCCATCAGCACCGAAGAGGGCTTGGCGTTGAACCAGAGATAGGCCAGCAGCGAGCCGATGAACACCCAGGCCGAGGTGACATAGCTGCCCAGCTGGGCCGAATAGATGCCTGCAAAGGTGCCGATGCTCAGCATCCCCACACTGGCGGACAGGCCGTCTACGCCGTCGGTGCAGTTGACTACATTGATGCTGGCCCAGATCAGAATGACGATGAGCAGCAGGTAGACCGGATACGGCAGGGTGAACTGCCAGTGCAGCAGCTCCACCGAGCAGCCGTTGAAGTTCAGATAGGTGATGCCGGTCAGCAGCGCGATGGCGAAGTCGATGAGCCCCTTTTTGTACTCATCCCAGGGGGTGTCCGACGCATCGTCCAGATACCCCGAGAGCATCGAGGCGATGAGCAGCGCCATGTAGATCACATACTCCACCGAGAAGGGCATAAAGGCCAGCGAAACCAGCACGATGCAGAGCACAAAGATCAGTCCCGCGCCCCGGGCCTTGCCCTTGGAGATCTCGCCGTTCACCGCATAGGCGCGGCCATGGTCCTGGGGCAGACGGCTGCGGAACAGACTGATCATCAGCCCGGTCAGGATAAAGGCCAGCAGGAAGGCCAGGGCGTTTGTTCCCCGCTGCCCGATGACCGAAACCAACATTGCTACCATAATCACGATTCCTCTTTCTGTATTTCCATTCTTTTGCGCTTTGTTCCATATCATGCAGGATACAGGGCAAAGTGTATCACGCCCGCGCCAAAAAATCAATCAAAACCGCGCGTATGCCGCCTTTATCTCCGCCCATGCAGCAGCGGGGACAGCGGTTTATAGACAATCATGCAGATCAGCGCGCACAAAAGCCCCTTGACCAGTGTGAAAGGCAGATTGAAGATGGCCAGGCACTCCAGCAGCCCGCCCGCAGAGGGCAGGATGGCCCGGTACATCTCCAAAATGGTTTCCAGCGGCATATGATAAAACTGAACATAGGCCGGGTAGACCACCAGATAGTTCAGCGGCAGGCTGACCAGCGCCATGACTGCCGCGCCGATGAGCGCCCCCAGCATCGCGCCGCCCCGGCTCTTGCGCTTTTGGTAGATCATGCCCGCCGTCCAGGCGAACACTGCTCCCAGCACAAAGTTGCACAGCTCCCCCACACAGGCGGTGGAGGTGCCCCGCAGCACCAGCTGCAAAAGATTTTTCATCAGGCAGACCGCAACGCCGTACCCCGGCCCCAGAGCAAAGGAGCCCAGCAGCGCAGGCAGCTCGGAAAAATCCATCTTGATGAAGGGGGGCAGCAGCATGGGCAGCGGAAAATCCAGACACATCAGGATGAAGGCCACCGCCGAGAGCATGGCGGCCGCGGTGAGCGAACGGGTATGGTTTCTTTTCATAAAATTCCCTTCCGGAGCCTTCGGGCTCCTGAAACATAAAGTGGGAAAGTTCTTTTCACACGATGATGCAGGCAAAGCTGCAAAAAAAGCCCTGCCGCCTCCCAAACAGGACGCAGCAGGGCGCAAAGACAGGTTCTGCCCGCCGTTTCTCTCATCCGGACTGTGACCGTCGGCCCCGGAATCTCACCGGGTCAGCACCCCTTGGGGTGGTCGCGGGCTGTACCGCCGGTGGGGAATCTCACCCCGCCCTGAAACGAACTTTCTGGAAATAGAGTATACAGAAGCCGCAGAAAAAATCAACCCCCCGACAGCGCCTGCCCTTCTTTTCCGACCGGGGAGAGGTCGGAACCGGTCGAAAAAGGAATTGCCCCTGCCGCCCTTGTATGCTAAAATATCCATGCAATCCACGTAAAATCAAAGGAGTATCGTTCATGATTTTTTCCATTAAGACCCTAACCTTTACCCTGGGCTCGCTGGAGCTGGAAGGGTATGCCGCCTTTGCGGCCAGGGGCCTCATCTCTCTGGCGCTGCTGGTCGCCGGCTGGATGGTCAGCCGCTGGCTGGACCGCTGCCTGTTCCCCAAGCTTTTGGAGCGGAACTGGCGGGTAACGGTGCTGCCCACCCTGATCCGCAGCTTTGACCGTCCCGCCGCCCGGCTGGTCTGGTTCACCGGCATCTTTCTGGCTCTGCGGGCGCTGCCCTGGGTTCCGGTCTTTATCCCGGCGGCTCTGCTGAAGGCCTACCGCATCGCCCTGATCTTCTGTTTGTGTCACGGCCTGTACAACGCCTCTTCCCTCACCGACCGGCTGGTGGCCGCCTTCGGCCCGGAGGTCCGCTCCAACAAGACCCTGCTGTCGGCCCTGCGCAAGCTCTATCAGCTTTTGATCGTCATCCTCGGCGTTATGATGATCGCCCAGGAGAGCGGGCTGCCGGTCACCGGTCTGCTGACCAGCGCGGGACTGGTCGGCTTAACCATCTCCCTCGCGGCCCAGGACTCGGCCAGCAACCTGTTCAGCGGCATCATGATCCTGCTGGAGCGCCCCTTCCGCATCGGGGACTGGATCGTGGTGGGAGACGTGGAGGGTACGGTGGAGGACATCAACTTCCGCTCCACCCGCATTCGGGCGCTGGACAATTCCCTTTATATTCTGACCAACAGCTCGGTGTGCAACACCACCATCAACAACTGCGCCGAGCGGCAGAAGCGGCTCTACCGCTTCACCCTCGGGGTCACCTACGACACCACCCGCCCCCAGCTGGAAAAGCTGATGGCAGACCTGACCGAGATGCTGACCCAAAGCCCCGACGTCTACCCGGAATCGGTGCTGGTGCGGCTGACCGGGTTCGGCGCTTCCAGCATCGACCTGCTGGTGTCGGCCTATCTGCGCACCGCCGATACCGAGCGCTTCCTTGCAATCCAGAACACCCTGAATCTGAATCTCATGGACATCATGGTGAAAGACAAGGTGAGCTTTGCCTTCCCCTCCACCAGCGTTTACATCGAGCAGACCGGGCCGAAAGCCCAAAGCTGAAGCACCGAGTTCGGCCTGTCTATCTTTTTCCAAGAAGTCTGCCTTGCCCTTCCCCGCACTTTGGAGCGGCAAAGCCGCAAAAAAAACATCCTTTCCCTCCGGAGCACCGTTTGACGGCATTCCGGAAGGAAAGGATTTCTGTTATTTTATCTTCTGCCGCGGTCCGGCACTCCGGAGCTTGCTAAATGCGATTACTCTTCTGCAATGGCTGCATAGGAGAAGCCAAAGCGATACCAGGTGTGGTGATCGATCCGGATCATCTGAGCAGTCGGGCAGGCCTCGACGATTGCCTCGTTGAAGTAGTTCACGTATGCATCCTCGTCAAAGTGGGCAACGTTGTTTTCATCGTAGGTGATGAACATTTCCTGCTTTTCCTCGGTCAGGTTGCGGTCGATCTGATCGGGGTTCTGCTCGACGCCGGCCTTGATGGCGTCATAGTGATGAGGAATGACCAGCTTGGGATTCCAGGAAGCCACCATGTCTGCAAAGATCTCTGCGTCGCTCTTGGGGCTGAGGTGCATGATTGCAATGTCGGGACGGAGGTCCTCATACTTATACTTCTGATCCTCGGTGGTCATGCCGGCCCAGATCAGGATCTCGGTGCCGTCGGAAGCCTCGATCAGATAGCTCATGACCTCAAAATTGCCCCACCAGCCGGTGTTGGTGGAATCTTCCTTGTAGCTTGCGCTGCGCCGGGTGGGATTGGGGGCCTCGGTATGACGGCCGGTGAATGCGGTGATCTTGACGTCGTCGAACTCATAGACAAAGCCGTCATCGCAGACATACATATTTCTCAGATCCAGGTCATACTCTGCGAACAGCGTATCGGCTGCAGTCTGGCCCACAAAGATGGGGAAGCGGCCGAACTTGTCCTCCAATGCACGGATGTCGGCAACGTGGTCCGAATGTACATGGCTGACCAGCAGATAGTCGCAGCGCTCGATCTCCTCCACCGGGAAGGGCTCCACGTTTGCGCTGTCCAGATAGGGATCGACAATGATGTGCTTGCCGCTGGGGAGAACGATCTCAAAGCCTGCGTTGTTGAACCATCTCAGCTGGACTCCGCCCTCCAGCATGGTGATACCGTCGGTGGTCGGAACGGAAGGCAGGGCCACAGGTTCTCCCTGTACCACCTGTGTGATGACCTCGGTCTTGGTTTCAGACGCGGCCGTCGATGCAGCAGGCTGGGACGGCGCAGCGCATCCCACCATACTGAACAGGATGCCCGCGCACAGCAGGGACGCCAGGTGTTTGGACTTGATCATGATCGTTTTCCTCCTCGATAAAATACTTCGGCTGGATGAGAGGTTTTTCTTCTCAGCTGGCCTTGTTCTTGAGGCCATTATACCCCTCTCGATTCGACATATCTTCCCGTATGTTTGCCAAAATCGACAGGGAATGCAGAAGGGGCTGCATGTGTGAAGCGCCAGGTTTTTTCTTAACAATTCAAAGAAAAACCATCCATTTTGTCCAAACAAACAGACTATTTACGGGCTGTACCGAAAGAGGCCCTCAAAAAAGGCCGAAGCCGCAATCCAAAA
The DNA here is from genome assembly GCA_944387955.1 of uncultured Faecalibacterium sp. Lineage (GTDB taxonomy): Bacteria > Bacillota > Clostridia > Oscillospirales > Ruminococcaceae > Faecalibacterium. The sequence goes on from CALXGY010000095.1 coordinate 11,924, forward strand.
AAGAGAATTTTTAGGCGGCACAAAACAAAACGTCCGAACCCCAGAATGCCGCAGATCAGAAGGAGCGTTGTATGAAGCAGGATGAGAGCACGATCAAACAGGAGGATTCCATCCCGGAGGACTCCTTTCTGCCAAACGAGCGGGAAGGAGAATTTTTCTATCGCTTTGAGGCGAAAAGCCATTTATTGAACGCAAAACAGTACATCTATTATCTCGGGCCTTATCGCTACAACTGGCACTACGATATCGAAATCATGCTTGTTCTGGAAGGAAAAATCGAGGTAAACTATGGAGGAAAAACGGTCTTTCTGGAACAGGATGATTTTTTGATTTTGACCCCCAATGAAGGCCACGCAACCTTGGCGAAATCCACCAGCAGCAAGGCGATGCTCCTTAGAGTAAATCCCGATTATCTGAAGGATTACTATGCTCCCATCCGCAACTATTATTTCAGCGGAAATACAGATGAAAAAATAGAAATCAGCTGAAGTTTGTTCTCATCCGCGGCATCCTGGCAAATATGATAAGCCATATCGGCTCAAAAGATCCGCTGGTACGTTTAAAATTTGAAAGTGAATTAAATCATCTGCTCTCACTGCTGTTTGACGCATTTCCTCCCAAGGCAAAAAATTCCGCCAGCGACGAGAAAAAGATACGAAAAGACGATGAACTGATCCGCAAGATCGTGCGGTATATCGAAAGCCATTATCAAGAAAAAATCAGCCTCAGCGATCTTGGCAGGCTCTGTTCTTACAATCTCAGTTATCTGTCCCTGTTTTTCAAAAAACATGTGGGAATCAATTTTTACGAATATCTTATGAGGATACGGCTTCGGGAGGCCACGCTGGAGCTTTGCACCAGCAATGAAAACGTTATTGAAATCGCATCCAAGCATGGATTCCCGGATTTAAAATCCTTCAATTATAATTTTAAAAAACATTCAATAAATCCCCAAGAGAATACCGGCAGCAGCTGCTGGAGGAAAACAAGGGGATGGATTTTCTGGAAAAGCGCAAATTTGTTTCCGAGCAGGATCAGCAGATCCAGGAAAAATTGCAGGAATACCGGAATCGGATGGAACGCACCCTGCATGTTGAGGACAAGACAAAGAACTTCTTTGACATGGACACCGAGCTGTATCAGATCGTCGGATACACCGAACAGCTGAGAAAGCAGGTGGAGGAAACGGTCAAAAAATGGGAAACCATCAAATGACCGTACAGAGCCCCATCGAATCCATCCTTGCCGGGGGAAGCATCCCGACCAAATCATCCATCATCATGCAAAAAGGGCCGTTCCTTCGGGAACGGCCCTTTTTTACAGCGCCAGGTCCAGCGCCATCATCAGCGCAAAGCCCAGCACGATGCTCACCACCCCGGCGGCCTCGTCTGCTTCCACCGCCTCGGGGATCATCTCCTGGGCGGTGACGCAGACCATGCACCCGGCGGCGGCGCTCATGAGCCAGGGCAGCGCAGCCTGCACCCAGCCTGCCAGAGCCAGGGCCGCCAGAGCGCCCAGCGGCTCCACCAGGCCCGAGGCCACCCCTACCCCAAAGGCACGGCAGCGGCTGTGCCCCTGCTGGCGCAGCGGCAGACTGACCGCCGCTCCTTCAGGGATGTTCTGCAGCCCGATGCCGAGGCTGAGGGCAAAGGCCCCGCTCACCGCGTTTTCCGCCCCGGCCAGCGCCAGAGCCACCGCAAGGCCGGTGACCATGCCCTCGGGAAGATTGTGCAGCGTCACCGCCAGCACCATCCGTCCGCCCTGGCCGGCGCCGGATTCCAACAGGGAACCCGCCGCTTTTTCGGCCCAGAGCAGCCCCGCCGCCCCGATGCAGAGCCCTGCCGCCGGGGGCAGCCAGACCGGCAGGGACTGATTTTCCGCCCGCTCGATGGCAGGCAGAAGCAGACTCCAGATACTGGCCGCCAGCATGACTCCGGCTGCCCCGCCGGTGAGCATCCTCCGCCCGCGGCCCTCTGCCGGACGCCGCAGCAGGAACACCCCTGCCGCCCCCAGCGCGGTGCAGGCTGCGGGCAGCAGAATCAGCCCGGCGGCCCAAACAAATCCATTCAAAACGCATTCCTCCTTTTCCCTTCCTATTCCAAAAAGGGAAAAAGGGTGCACAAACGCCTTTACAGCAGGGTCTCGGTCAGGGGCTGGCTCTGATTGTAGCGGGAATACTTCTGCTTTGCGATCTCGATGAAGGACTGCACCTCCAGCCGGGGCGTGTGGCGCATGGCGCCGATCTCCACCATCACCGGCGGATAGTCCAGCAGCGGGATCTTGACCATGCCGGGGATCACCGCGTTGGCCAGACAGGGCACAATGGACATGGCGGCCCCCATCTTGATCATGATCAGCGCCCCCTCAAAACTGGGGGTCACCTTGCTGAGGTCCACCCCCACCTCCGCCAGCTGCTGGAGGGA
>CALXGY010000096.1 GCA_944387955.1 uncultured Faecalibacterium sp.
ATGCAGATCTCGGTGAAAACCTCCGGGACCTGGCAGCACTTGTGGATGGCGACCGAGGCGACGCCGCCGCAGCCGATGATGAGGACTCTGCTCATAGTCGTATCTCCTTTTTTATCAACTGGGCCCCGGCAAGGGGGCGGGGTGTCACTCCACTTCCTGCAGCATCTCCTCCAGGAAGGCGGGCAGATAGAAGGCCCCGACATGCAGCCGGGTGGTATAGTAGCGGGTGCGCAGGTGCTGGCCGTTCCAGCGGGCTGCGTTCAGATCGTCGATGGGGTGGTATTTCTTGCTGGCAAAACCAAAGAGCCAGTACCCCGCCGCATAGGTGGGGATGTGGGCCTGGTAGACCCGGCTGATGGGGAAGGTGCTGGCGATCCGCTTGTGGCTGCGCTGCATGGCGGCCGCGTCCTCGCCGTAGAAGGGGCTGCCCTGCTGGTTGACCATGATGCCGTCCTCTTTCAGGGCGTTGTAGCAGTTGCCGTAGAACTCCCGGGTGAACAGTCCCTCCGAAGGGCCGAAGGGGTCGGTGGAGTCCACAATAATCAGGTCGTATTCGTCCTCCCGGCGGCGGATGAACTTCAAACCGTTCTCGTAGTAGATGTGCACCCGCTCGTCGTCCAGACGGCAGGCGTTGCCGGGCAGGTAGCGGCGGCAGGCCTCCACCACCATCTCGTCCATCTCCACCAGGTCGATCCGCTCGATCTGCTCGTAGCGGGTCAGCTCCCGCACGACGCCGCCGTCTCCGGCGCCGATGATGAGCACCCGCCGGATGTTGGGGTGCACCGCCATGGGCACATGGGTCATCATCTCGTCGTAGATGAACTCGTCCCGCTCGGTGAGCATGACGTTGCCGTCCAGAGCCAGCACCCGGCCGAACTCCGGGGTGTCAAAGACGTCGATGCGCTGGTATTCGCTCTCCTGGGAGTAGAGCTGACGGTCCACCCGCAGGCTGAGCTTTACGTCGGGGGTGTGGTGCTCGCTGAACCAAAATTCCATTGCTCTTCCCTCCTTCGCTCAGGCCAAAACGTTCAGCCGCTGGATCTCGGGGTCCTCGGGGCCGGTCATGGAACAGCCGATGGCCTTGGCGTACTCGATGTAATCCAGGATTTCCCGGGTGATCTTCTCGCCGGGGGCCAGAATGGGAATTCCCGGAGGATAGCACATGACAAATTCGCTGCACACCTTGCCCTCGGTTTCCCGCAAAGGCAGGCTGATCTTTTCGGCGTAGAAGGCCTCCTGGGGGCTGACCACCACCTCGGGGTCGATGTACTCGTGGCGCATCATGCCGCTGGGGTCCTTCTGGTGCAGGCGGCGGATCTCGGCCAGGGCGCTCACCAGCCGCTCCACCTCCTGGATGCGGTCGCCGATGGAGATGTAGGCCAGCAGGTTGCCAAGGTCCCCGAACTCGATCTGGATGTCGTAGTCGTCCCGCAGCAGGTCGTAGACCTCGATGCCTGCAAGGCCAATGTCCAGGGTGTGGACGCTGAGCTTGGTGGGGTCAAAGGCAAAGATGGAATCCCCGTTCACCAGCTCCGGCCCGAAGGCGTAGTAACCGCCGATGGCGTTGATCTCCTCCCGGGCGTACTCGGCCAGCCGCTTCACCTGCTCAAAGACCTGCTTGCCCCGCAGGGCCAGGTTCCGCCGGGAGATGTCCAGGCTGGACATCAGAAGGTAGCTGCCGGAGGTGGTCTGGGTCAGGTTGATGATCTGGCGCACATAGCCCGCGTGGACCTTCGGCCCCGCCAGCAGGAAGCTGGACTGGGTCAGGCTGCCGCCGCTCTTGTGCATGGAGACGGCGGCCATGTCCGCCCCGGCCGCCATGGCCGAGATGGGCAGCCCCTCGCCGAAATAGAAGTGGGTGCCGTGGGCCTCGTCCGCAAGGCAGAGCATGCCGGCGGCGTGGGCCATCTCCACGATGGCCTTGAGGTCGGAGCAGATGCCGTAATAGGTGGGGTTGTTCACCAGCACCGCCACCGCGTTCGGGTGCTCGGCGATGGCCTTGGCCACCTGGTCCCGCTTCATGCCCAGGGAGATGCCCAGCCGTGCGTCGGTCTCCGGATTTACATAGACCGGCACCGCGCCGCAGAGCACCAGGGCGTTGATGACGCTGCGGTGGACGTTGCGGGGCAGGATGATCTCGTCTCCCCGCTTGCAGGCGGTGAGCACCATGCTCTGTACCGCGCTGGTGGTGCCGCCCACCATCAAAAAGGCCTGGGCCGCCCCGAAGGCGTCGGCGGCCAGACGCTCGGCCTCCCGGATCACCGACACCGGGTGGCAGAGGTTGTCCAGGGGCTTCATGCTGTTGACATCCACCCCGACGCACCGGGCCCCCAAAAACTCGGTCAGCTCGGGATTGCCCCGGCCCCGTTTGTGGCCCGGCACATCAAAGGGCACCACCCGCATGCGCCGGAACTGCTCCAGCGCCTCATAGATGGGCGCACGGCTCTGGTTGAGCCGCCCTACGGTCTTTTCTTCCATCCTTCCTCCTTGCTGTGCGCCCACACGGCTTTTCCCGCGCAAAAAAACACGGGCCGACCGGTGCATAATGCCCGGCTGGCCCGTGAAATGTCCCTATTTTGCACACCTTCACAGCAGCCCTTGACCGGCAGGCAGAAGGATGCCTGCTGCGGGGAGGGTGTCTGGAACGGTGAGGGAGAGGGTGTCTGCGTCAGAGTCTATGAAAGCAATTAACCTTTTACTACTCTTATTGACCGTTTCACAAGTCAGCGCGGGAGCGCTCTTCGGTTTGTAAGAAACCAACTTATAAAATTTGAGCTTTTAACTCAATCAATAATGACGGCTTTGCACCGTCGCTCGGCAGTGGACCCGGCTGTCCGTATGGCCTTGACTCCCTGTCGGAGTGGTCCAAGAAGAATTGCTTTGGAAAGACCCTGAATCTTCTTCATCTCTCCAAATTTAGCTCATTGTAGCATGGAGCGGTGCGGTTGTCAATTCATCGGGGCAAACTTTGTGCATTTTCCGCCCCTTCCGATGCGGTTCGCGCAGTTTTCACATTTTTGAAACCTTTTCTCCCCTATTTTGTGGTATATTTTTTCCAGAAATTCACGAAATTTCTACAAAATAGCTAGGAAAAAGGATGGTACCCGCCCATGCACCCGCTCTGCTCTGCCCGCCGCCTGTCCGCCCTGATTTTGGCCGCTCTGGCTCTCGCTCTCGCGCTGGCGCTGCCCGCTGGGGCAGCCGCTCCCGCCGCCTCCAGCGCATTGCAGAACACCGACGGCATCCTGCTTCTGCCCTTTGACCAGGGGCAGATCCTCTCGGTGGGCAACCAGACCTCCGGGAAATGCAGCCTTTTCGCGCTGCGCTATGCCCGCACCATCCTGGACGGCAAGGTCTCCTCGGGCAGCGGCATGTGGTCCGGCGGCGCGGTCTGGTCGGCGGGCGGGTACGTCAGCTATACCGGCACCCTGGCCCAGTGCCTAGACACCCTGTACGCCGAGCTGTCCGCCGGGCGGCCGGTGATCCTCCATCTGCAGAACACGGCGGTCAGCGGGGTCTCCAAGCACCAAAACCGGGTGACCACCTACGAATACCACCGCACTTCCTCGGGCTGGAAGCAGGTGGACTACCCCCACATTTCCACCAGCGACGCCTACGGCCACTGGGTCTGCGTGGTGGGGCTGGACCCGGCCGCCGACCCGGCAAACCTGAAGCTCAGCGACTTTTACGCCCTGGACCCGGCCCGGGTCTCGGCAAACGGGACCTTTGCCCTCACCCGCCTTTTGGACGGCACCCTCTGGAGCGGAGATTCCCCCTTGAAGATCGCGGCATAAACAACAGCGCCGTCGGCTGCAATGGATGCAGCCGACGGCGTTTTTTTATTGCTCTTTTGGTTTGCGATACGACCAGTACGGACCGGTCCGAACTTTTTCCAGCTTTCCCTCTTTGCACAGCTGGTTCAGGATGCGGTTGGCCGTAGCAGAAGAAACGCCGCACAGCCGCTGAACATCCGCATTTTGAAGGACGGGTACAGCAAGCAGATAATGTTCGATGGCAGCCCATCGAAGTTCCTTTTGCCGGGCGCGGGATGCGGGGACCTCGCCGGACAAAACAATGGCTTCGGACAGCGCTTCTTTGATGATCCGCAGCATGAAGGAAAGAAAGGGTGTGGACTCCCCTTGCGCATTGGAAAGGTTGATGGCCTGATAGTATTCCTGCTGGTGATCATGGATGATGGATTCCACCGGAAGCCAGGCAAATAAGGGATTCCACTGGGACAGCAGAAGGGTGTGCCAGAGCCGGCCCATTCTGCCGTTGCCGTCCGAAAAGGGATGGATCAGCTCCAATTCATAGTGAAAGACGCAGCTTTTGATCAGAACAGGCAGAGAACTGGTTTTGGTCCACTCCAGCAGCTCCCCAATCAGAGCGGGAACATACTCCGGCAGAGTCCCAAAATGTAAGATATTGCCCCTGCTGTCCACCACTCCCACAGGACGGGAACGAAATTCTCCGGCGTCCTCCACCAATCCGCGCATCATGACCCCGTGGGCCGCCAGAAGATCCTCCATGGAATAGGGGTCCATGGCTGCAAGGTGATCGTAGATCTCGTAGGCGTTCTTCACTTCTGCAATGTCCTTGGGCGGAGCAAGGACCCTCTTGCCGGAAAGAACAGCCGTCACCTGTTCCAGAGAAAGGGTGTTCTGTTCGATGGCAAGAGAAGAATAGATGGTCTTGATGCGGTTCTCACGGCGCAGTTTGGGACTTGTGGAAAGGTCGCTGATGGAGCCCACCTGTCCCACAAGCTCTCCGATTTTCACCACATCCGACAGGATCGCATCCGTGATCTCAAAGGGCGGCTTTTTGTTGTACATGGCATCTTCCTCCAGAGACCATCATACCATTCAATCACTCACTTTTCAAGAAAAATGATGGTATAAATGAGGGCATGGATGAGGGCATGGATTTTACTTTCCCGCTTTAAAGTGATACAATAATAACATGTAAAAAGCTGGGGTTTGCGCGGATCTCCGAAAAATACTTTTTGGGCGTTTGAAAAGGAGGAAACCAGATGAAACGGGAACTGGGGATCGCACGATGCGGGCTTGCCTGCTGCCTGTGCTCGGAAAACAGCAGCTGTCAGGGCTGCGGCTCGGGACAGTGCCCGGACAAGGACCGGTGCGAGAACTTGACCTGTTCCGCCGGGAAAGGGCTCTCCCGCTGCTCTGAATGCCCGCAGGAATGCAGAAAAGGGCTGCTGTCCAAGACAAAGCCCTATGGATTCACCCTCTTCCTCAAGCGGTACGGCCTGGAGGAACTGATGGACTGCCTCGAACGAAACGAGAAAAACGGGATCGTTTATCATCGGGAAGGCATCTGGGGCGACTACGACGATTTTGAGGACCCGGAGGCCCTCGTCCGGTTCATCCAGAACGGGAAACGGGACTGAGGCATCCATAAACGCAAAAACCGCCGTTTCTGCATCGGGTTTCCCCGGTGAAAAACGACGGTTTTCTGTTTTTTGTGCGCTCAGGAAAGGCCAAATCCGGCCCGGGTCAGTACCCTCTCACCCCGAAGCCCCTTGCCCAGGGGTCGGGAGGGATGTCGGTCTGGCGCATCCCTGCGATCTGGATGTAGTCGCTGCGCTGGATCATCTGGAACATCTTGGGGAAGAGCGTCGGGTCCCCCTGTACCTCCAGCTGGACCGTGCCGTCCTCCATGTTTTCGGCCCAGCCCACAAGGCCCAGCTGCTCGGCGGCATACTTGGCCCGATAGCGGAAGCCCACCCCCTGCACCTGGCCCCAGATGGTGTACCGGCGGCGCACCGTGCCCTCGGGCAGGACGGGCGGGGTGTGGTCCTTCTTTTTCAAAAATTCAAACATCGCCATGGCTCAGACTCCTGTTCGGTCTTGTGTTTTCAGCCCGGCCGGGTCACAGTTCCTGGTAGGCCTCCATCATTGCGGGGATGAACTGCTTTTTGCGGCTGACCACCCCGGGCAGAACCCAGCTGCCGTCCGGTTCCGGCTCCTTGTCAAAACCGGTGGTCATGACCCCGCCGGCGTACCGGCCGGTGCAGATGACCACGCTCTCCTGCTTCTTCACGTCGGTAAGCAGCATGTAGATGTCCTCCACCTTCTGCTTGTTGCGGGCCTCCGCCAGATAGGGCTCCAGCAGCTTCTTGGCCGCCTCGAGGTTGGAGCGGGTCATATAGCTGCCCTGGGCCACGCCGAAGCGGATGTCGCCGCACATAAAGACCTTGAAGTCCTGCATAAAGACCTCTTCGGGGGTCTTGCTGTCCAGCTTTTCGCCCGCCTCGAACATCTCGGCGGCGAAGGCCTCGATCTCCACCCCGGCGATCTTTGCCAGCCGCTCGGCGGTGCGCTGGTCCACAGGGGTGCAGGTGGGGCTGCGGAACATGAGGGTGTCGGAGAGGATGGCGCTCAAAAGCAGCCCGGCGATCTTGGGCTGGATCTCCACCCCCTGCTCGTCGTACATCTGGGTGACGATGGTGGCGGTGCAGCCCACCGGCTGGTTGCGGAAGTAGACCGGGCCGGTGGTCTGGAGGCTGCCGATCCGGTGGTGGTCGATGATCTCCAGGATCTCGGCCTGGTCGAAGCCCTCCACCGCCTGGGTGGCCTCGTTGTGGTCCACCAGGATGATCTTGCGCTTTTGCAGGTTGATGATGTTGCGGCGGCTGACCATGCCGCAGTATTTGCCCTCTTCATCCAGGATGGGGAAATAGCGGTGGCGTACCTTGGCCATGACCCGGGTCGCATCCGCCACCGGGGTCACCCGGGTGAACTTGAGGATGTTGTCCCGGGTCATATAGTAGGAGATGGGGGCGCACTGGCTGATGAGCTTGCCCGCCGCGTAGGTGTCAAAGGGCACGCTCATGATATCCACGCCGGTCTCCTGGGCAATGCGCTGGATGGTGCGGCCCACCTTGGCGTCGTTGCAGATGATCAGCAGCGAAGCCTCCATCTCGATGGCGCACAGCTGGCTCTCGTAGCGGTTGGTGAGGATGACGATGTCCCCTTTTTCCACCACGCTCTCCAGCATCTCGGGGGTAGCGGTGCCGATGTGGACGCTGCCGCCGGTGCAGACCCCGTTCTCGTCGCCCACCACCATGGTGCCCCCGAGGGTCTCCAGGATGTTCTTGTAGCTGGTGCGGCTCTTGGCCAGGACCTCGGTGTCAAAGACGTCCATGTTGGCGGTGGCAATGTCCTTGACCGTGATGACGCCCTCCAGCTCGCCGGACTCGCTGACCACCGGCAGGGTGTCGATGGTCTGGTCCCGCATGATCTGCCAGGCCCGGCGCAGGCTGGTGGAGCCGGAGACGCCCGGCATCTCGCGGTAGTCCACGTCCCGGATCTTGGGGTTCACGTCGGTGCAAAGCCGGGGCGGGTCCACCCCGAATCTTTTGAGGATGAATTCGGTCTCCTGGTTCATCTTTCCGGCCCGGCGGGGCTCGTACACCAAATCGCTGGTCTGATTTTTCAGCGCGGCATAGGCAATGGCCGAGCAGATGGAGTCGGTATCCGGGTTGCGGTGGCCGATGACCACCACCTTGTGGTCTGTTTGCGGCATAGGCTGTTTTACCTCCCTATCTTATCTCTTCTGCGCAGCGCCTGCACGCGCTGCGCCCTTCCCGGCCCGGGGCCGGGGTGATATTCAAAAAAGCCGTCCTTTTCCGAGAAATTTTTCTGCAAGGAACGGTTCTCCCGGGTTTATTTTATCATATCTCAGAGCGAGGGTAAATAGTCCGGCGGCTTCCCCAAAGGCAAAAAGAGTCCCCAGGCTCCGGCGGGCATTTCTTTGCGCCGCCCTGGGTGTACAGGATTTTTTCTTCCTGGTTTTGAAGCAGACCATCCATCTATTCCCATATTTTAAGGTCAGTTTATTTTCTCCGTTTTGTCCAATAAAATCGTCCATTTTTTGTTTTTAAAAAACCGGCTTTCATTCCTTTTACGGTTTGACATCCACTTGACAAATCCTATTTGAATTGTGTATTTTATAATTGTATTTATTTCCAGGACTTTCCTTTCTCACCCTTCTGTCTGCGGCCGGCTGTTCTTGCAAAACAGCCATTTCTTTCCGGCGGAAATGATACGTCTTCCGGCAAAGAAATATATGAATATAAAAGGGGAATTCATCATGTATATTCTCATCTGCGACGACGAGCCTGCTTTTGGCGAAAAGCTTCAAAACGCAGCCGCCGCTTTTTTTGCTGCCAAAAATATCCCCGTTCAGTTTACTCTTTGTACCAGTGCCGAGCAGGTGCTGCACTCCTCCGAAGCAGCTGCGGCCCGAATCGCTTTTCTGGATGTACAGCTGGGCAATAGCAACGGCATCGAGCTGGGACGGCGGCTCAAGCAGCAGAATCCCTCTCTGATGCTGATCTATGTTTCCGCCTACCTGGAATTCGCCCCCGAAGGATATACGGTCAAGGCCTTCCGCTATCTGCTCAAGCCGGACATCGAGCGCACCCTTCCCCCCTGCCTGGAGGACGTGTGCTCCGAGCTGCTCCAAAAGCAGAAGGTGCTTTCGGTTACGGTCAACCGCCATCCCCACCAGATCCCTTATGACTCCATCTTTTTTCTGGAGAGCGACGGACGCCAGATCCATGTCTGGGGCGAGGATCTCGAGACTCCGCTTTGCACCTATTACAGCAAGCTGTCCGAGCTGCCCGCCGAGCTGTTTGAGAGCGGGTTTCTGCGGGTGGGGCGCAGCACCGTGGCCCACATGCGCTACATCCAGAAAATCACCGGCTATAAGGTCATCCTCTGCAATGGTGCACGGCTGAGCGCCAGCCGTGCGAGCTACTCCGCCATGCGCAAAACCTACCTGGAATGGAGCGTATGGAAATGACCGCCCGTTCCATCCACAGTCTGGTCTGTCTGGGGGAATTCGGCGCAGTGCTCCAGGTCCAAAGCGCTGTTCTGGGCCGGAGAAAACAATATCCTCTCTGGGTTTCCTGGGCCCTGGCGCTTCTTTTCTGGGGAATCACCCAGTGGTTCTGGGGAGATTATGTGGCGTTTTCCCTTTCCTCCATTCTTTTCAATTCAGGGCGGTATTGCTTCACCACCTTTTTATTCGGCGGCAGGCCCTACAAAAAGATGAACGCCCTGCTGCTCAGCGGAGTGACCATTCTTTTTTATGAAAACGTTCTGGGCGCCCTGACCTCTGCCCTCTATGGCATCCCGATGGAGGAGGTCTGGCGTGTGCCTTACGCGGCCCATCTTTACCTTGTGGTGCTCAACGGCCTGGTGTTCGTGGTTCTGCGCTTTCTGCGCCGGTACACCCATACCATTTCCCCTTCCCAGAAGGCCATCGGCACCTTGTACCTGTGCATCATCGGACTGCTGAACCTGATTTTGATGCAGTTCGGCAGCTATTCCAAAGCATACAGCTATATGTTCCTCATCAGCGTGGGGCTGGTCCTCTCCTCCACCCTGTGTTTTGCAGGGTTCGTTATGCTCAGCAGCCAGATCCAGCGGGCCAGCAATGCGGACCGGCAGGCGCTCATCGAGCAGCAGCGGGCGGACGCCCTCATGGATTCCTATCAGACCCAGCGCAGACTGACCCACGAGTTCAAAAATCATCTGGGCGTGCTGCGCTACTATCTGGAGAAGGAGGATCTGGCCGGGGCCAAGAGCTACATCGCCAATCTCTCCGAGGATATGTCGGCGCTGGATCTGGTGGTCAACACCCGCAATCCCCTGCTGGATGCACTGCTCAGCCGGGAGTACTACGCCGCCCGGCAGGCCGGGGTCCTGCTGAACTTCAATCTGTGCGATCTCAGCGGCCTGTCCCTGTCCAGCACAGAACTTGTGACCCTGGTGTGCAATCTGCTGGACAACGCCATCGACGCCGCGCAGAAAGCCGACCCGCCCCAGGTGGATTTTCGCGCCCGGCCGCACCCGGACGGATTCCTGCTTTCGGTGCGCAACCGGGTGACCGAGGATATTCCCCTAACCGAGGATATGCTGCCTGTCTCCACCAAATCCGAACCGGGCCACGGCATCGGGCTGCACAACGTGCAGCAGGTGGTCCGGAACCGGGGCGGCGAGTTTTTCCTCAGCTGCAAGGACCGCTGGTTCTGCTTTACCTGTATCCTGCCCAAGCAGGTCCTGCACGACCCTCTGAAAAAGTAGCCTCCTTCATTCTCTCATATCATGATATCACGGGCTGCTGCAAAATGCCCCAAGGTTCGCCCCCGCTAAACAAACCCCCGCTTTGAGGCAGCGGGCCATATAGAAGTAAACAGAATGTTCTGTATGGTGGGTTCAATAAAACAAATCTGCTGAAATTGTCCTTGTGTAAACAGGGCCGCATACTTGCTGGAATGGTTCCGGCAGGTGTGCGGCCCTGTTTCTATCATTCTATCCAATTTTATGATTCAAAAATCGGAGGAGCAGAAAATTCTCTTTATTGGTACCCCTCCTTCTGGCGGTATTCTGCCGGGGTGATGCCCGTGTCTTGCCTGAATTTTTTGTAGAAAAAGGTCGTGTTCTCGTACCCCACATCACCAGCAATTTCGCTCACCGGCTTTTGGGTATACAGCAGGAGTTTTTTCGCCTGTGTCATCCGCTGCCTGCATACCAATTCATGAAAGGTGCTGCCGGTCTGCGCTTTAAGCAGATTGGACAGGTAATTGCAGTTCAGGTGGACACAGTTTGCCGCCCCCTGCAAAGTTGCGGTCTGGTAATTCTGTTCAATGTATTTCAACACAGGCAAAACCGAACTTTCTTTTCTGTGGGCCATCTTCTGGGCATCGTCCTCGTTGTAGCATTGGATGAGTTCGGTGACAATCAGTGCAAACAAACTGCGAAGGATATCTTCTGAAAAAGAGGTCGGGTCAAAACACTCACAGAAAAATTCTTTTATAAACAGAGACATCCTCCGACTGCGTTCCGACGCAAAAAAAATGTAGCTGTCGTGTTCAATCCCCTCAGTAATCGTATTGACAAAAAATTGCGAGATAATATTTTTTTGAGAGATCCTGTTAAAAAAATCCGCGTTCAGATAGTTGCGCCGGATAAAGATGTTCAGCAGGATATCATTTTCCCCCAGAATTGGGATCTCATGAACTGTATTTTGGTCAAGCAGCAGCGTTTGCCCCTCCTTTAGTTCAACCGGTATGCCATTCACCCGCTGAACGCAGGAACCCGAGTACATATAATTGAACTCCACCCAAGGATGGATATGGACGGGATAAGCGTTGAATCGTGAATGTTTTCCGCCGCTGATCGCAGCTTGTTTCTCACTCAGCATAACAACATGCAACTTTTCTCCAGAAAAAACAATCTCTTTCATAACCCGGATGATCTCTGGATTCTGCCATCCCTGTAAGTAAAGTTTCTCATGTTTGGAGTGGCTGCGAAGCCTTATATCCAGTTCCTCCGGCGTCATAATTGTTTCTCCTTTCGTGATTTTCTGTCCCTATTATGCCTAAAAAGCATTCCCTCTGCAATCCCGTGTACCAAACATCTGTGATTTGGTCCATAAAGTGACCATTTACGGACATTCTTTTTTCCCTGTACTCCCGATATACTGAGAACAAAGTTCGGGGCTTTTCCGACCAAACATTCTATCAGGAGGAATCAAAATGGCTAAGGATTATGCAAAAATGGCCTGCCAGATCATCGAAAAAGTCGGCGGCCGGGACAACATCCAAACCGTCACCCATTGCATCACCCGTCTGCGTTTCGTGCTGAAAGATGAGAGCAAGGCCGATGTGGAAGCAGTCAACCAGGTGGAAGGCGTCATCAAGGTGCTGCGTTCGGGCGGCCAGTTCCAGGTGGTGATCGGCACCCACGTCACCGACGTGTTCAAGGTGATCACCGATCAGAATCTTGCCCCTGTTGTTGGCAGCGACGCTGCATCCGAAGAAAAGAAAAAGTTCTCGGTTCTTGATGTAATCGGCAGCGTTTTTATGCCTGCCATGGGCGGCATGATGGCCACCGGTCTTTTGAAAGGCTTGCTGGTCATGCTGACCACCCTGGGCGTCCTGAGCACCGAAAGCGATGTCTACACGGTACTGTACGCCGCCGGCGATGCTTTCCTCTACTTCCTGCCTTTGGCGCTGAGCATCACAGCGGCCCGTAAATTTGGCTGCAACCAGTTTGTCGCCTTTGCGGTGGTGGCAACCCTGCTGTATCCCAATCTGGCCACTGCTATGGCTGCCGAGGGCGGTTTGAGCTTTTTCGGTCTGCCCATCACCAATGTAACCTACAGCACCTCGGTCATCCCTCCCATTGTTGCCGTTCTGGTCCTGGCTCAGCTGGAGAAACTCCTCAACAAACTGATTCCCGAACTGGTTCGCGGCATTTTTGTTCCCCTGCTCTGTCTGCTGATCATGGTGCCTCTGACCCTGGTGGTGATTGGCCCTGCAATGATCTGGATTGGCGAAGTGGTCGCGAGTGTTTATCTGTTCGTTTACGGCCTCAATCCCGCCATTGCCGGCACCATTATGGCCTTCCTGTGGCCCCTGCTGGTGGTTATGGGAGCTCATATGGCTACCTTTCCCATTGCCATCAACAATATGCTTGTCAACGGATATGACACCATGCTCCCGGTTACCACTGGCACCAACTATGCAATGGCCGGTGCCGCTCTGGCAGTTGCCCTCAAAACCCGCAACCAAAAGCTCAAACAGCTGGGTTACACCACCTTTATTTCGGCCATTGTGGGCGGAGTTACAGAGCCTGCGATTTACGGCATTGTTCTGAAGTATAAAAAGCCCTTTTATATTGCCATGGTGATGACCGGTATCGGCGGTCTGATGGCCGGCATTGCCGGTTCTCAGTTCACCATGATGCTCACCACCTGCGTCCTGACTCTTCCCGCCATGGGAATGTTCCCCGGCGGCTGGGGCTTCATTGCCGCTTCTGTCATCGGCTTTGTGGGGACAGGTGTCTGCACCTATCTCTTCGGCTTTGATGACAGCATGCTGGAAGCAGCCGACTCTTAAAATCACGCCTGGCGGAGCGGACTGTTCCGCCGGGCTTTTTGTTTTAATTCAACAAGGAAAGAAGGTATTGGTATGACAGACGAAAAACTGCTGGAACTCTTTGCACAAATGACGCTGGAAGAAAAAATCGGGCAGCTGATCCAGTTGGATGGCGGTTGTTACGGCGCAGAAGAACTCTCTACCGGTCCGCAGCAGAAATTGGGAATCACCCAGGATACAGTAGATGTCAGCGGAAGCGTCCTGAATGTTCTGGGTGCAGAAAAAGTCCGGGAGATTCAGAACCATTATCTGAGCCGGAGCCGGTTAAAAATTCCCCTTATCTTTATGGCCGATGTGATCTACGGCTATAAAACCGTATATCCCATTCCCCTGGCCCTAGGCTGCACTTGGGACCCGGATCTGATCCGGGCAGACTACCACATCACCGCCCAGGAAGCTTCTGCCGACGGCTGCATGGTCACCTTCAGCCCCCCGGTGGATTTGATTCGGGATGCCCGTTGGGGCCGCTGTCTGGAAAGCCCTGGCGAGGACCCCTGGCTCAACAGCCAGTACGCCAAAGCAATGGTTGAGGGATTCCAGGGCAATATGGCGCCCGGCGAGAGCATGGCCAGCTGCGTCAAGCATTTTGCAGCCTATGGCGCAGTAGAAGCCGGGCGGGAGTACAATACGGTAGATATGAGCGAGCGGCAGCTGCGCCAGAACTATCTTCCTGCTTATAAAGCGGCAGTGGACGCGGGCTGCAAACTGGCAATGACCAGTTTCAACACCGTGGATGGTATTCCCGCCACAGCCAACCGCTGGCTGCTGCACGACCTGCTCCGAAAAGAGTGGGGCTTTGACGGAGTTATTATCACCGATTACGCCGCCATTCAGGAGCTGATCGCCCACGGCGTGGCTGCCGATTCCCGGCAGGCAAGCCAGCTGGCTATGGAAGCCAGCGTAGATATTGACATGAAAACCGGCTGCTATGCCAACCAGCTCGCCCCGCTGGTGCAGGACGGCACGCTGGACCAAAGCCTCATTGACCAGGCTTGCCTGCGGATTCTGCGTTTGAAAAACGAGCTGGGCCTTTTTGAGGACCCCTACCGCGGAGCCGATGCAGCCCGTGCCGCAGCCTGTGTAGAGGATGCTTCCCACGCTGCAGCTGCCCTGCGGACAGCACAGGAGGCCATGGTCCTGCTCAAAAATAAAAACAACATTCTGCCTTTGGCGAAAACCGGGCAGAAAATCGCCCTCATCGGTCCATATTCTGACAGCAAAGACATCATCGGTATGTGGGCGGTTCACGCTGACCGGGCCCGGGCTGTCACCCTGCGGGCGGCCATGGAAATCATCTTAGCCGCAGAGAATTTTGGCTGGTGTGTCGGCTGCCCTACACTGGATGACCTGAGCTGTCTGGGCGAGTTCGGCAACATTCCTGCTATGAAGGGCGTCAGTGCTGATGATAAAACTGTCGCTCAATGGGAACAGGAAGCCCTCGATCTGGCCCAGGCCAGCGATGTGGTGGTTCTGGCCATGGGTGAACATATGCTGCAAAGCGGTGAAGGTGGTTCTCGTACGGATATCACTCTCCCTGCTCCCCAGAAACGGCTGATGGAAAAATTACACCAGCTGGGCAAACCTATTGTTCTCATCCTGTTCAACGGCCGCCCCCTGGTACTCAGCGATGTGGAACCCTACTGTGATGCCATTCTGGAGGCATGGTTTCCCGGCACGGCAGGCGGCGCAGCCATTGCCGACCTGTTGTTTGGCAATGTAGCTCCCAGCGGGCATTTAACCACCAGCTTTCCCCAGGCCGTAGGGCAGCTGCCGCTCTATTACAATCATTTTAACACCGGCCGCCCCGCCGAGGGCAGCGGCCACCACGGGCGGTTCACCAGCCGCTATATGGACTGCCCCAACGAGCCTCTTTATCCTTTCGGTTTTGGTCTGGGATACCATAGCGCCGCTTATAGCGCCGTAACCCTGAGCAGTCACACCCTATCTGCCGGTGGCAGCATTCAGGCCAGTGTGACCATTAAAAATACCAGTTCCATTCCTGGCACAGAGGTTGTTCAGCTCTATCTGCGGGATCCGGCCGCCAGCGTAGTGCGCCCGGTGAAAGAACTGAAAGGTTTCCGGCGTCTCCCTCTAAAGCCGGGCGAGACGCAGACCGTCACCTTTGATATCACCGAGGAGATGCTCAAATTCTATACTCGCACCATGGAATATAAAGCAGAACCGGGCACCTTTATCGTTATGATCGGGCCTAACAGCCGCGACGTCCAGCAGGCAGAGTTTACGCTGGAGTGATAAAAAACAACAGCGCGCCCCGCAGGGCTTTGGAGCCCTCGGGGCGCGCTGTATTTTTTGGGATTTTTTGGCCCCGGGCGCACTATTCCGCCCGGCCGGATCGTTTTAGGAAAGAGAACTTTGCTCTTCTCCTCAGAACAGCCCCTCGGGCAGACAAATGTCCTGTTTGGGCACCTTGTCCCAGGAAAAGTCCGGGATCAGGCTTTCAGGGGTCCGGGGAGCCGGTTCGGGCTGCAAACCATAGGCAAAGGCCAGACGGCCCACGATCTCGGGGGCCGAGTACCTTGCCCGCAGGTTTTCCAGGCTCTGGTCCCCGTCCCGCTTGGACAGCCGCCGCCCGTCCTCTGCCAGCAGCAGCGGACAGTGGGCAAACTTCGGCGCCCTCAGGCCCAAAAGCTCATAGAGATAGAGCTGACGCGGCGTGGAGGAGAGCAGATCCGCCCCCCGCACCACCTCGGTGACCCCCATACGGGCGTCGTCCACCACCCCCGCCAGCTGATAGGCAAAGATCCCGTCCGCCCGGCGCAGATAAAAGTCCCCGCAGTCCCGCAGAAGATTTTCGCTGTACCAGCCCATGCACCGGTCCTCAAATCCGATCTCCCGGTCGGGCACTCGCAGCCGCCAGGCCGGCGGACGGCGGCGGGATTTCTCCTCAATTTCCTCCGGGCTCAAAGCCCGGCAGGTGCCGGGGTAGATCACATTCCCATCCGACCGGTGGGGCGCACTGGCGGCGTGGAGCTGGGCCCGGGAGCAAAAGCAAGGGTATACCAGCCCCTGCTGTTCCAGCTTCTGATAGCTTTGCAGGTAGATGCCGGAGCATTCGCTCTGGTAGTAGGGGCCCTTGGGGCCGCCGCGGGAGCCGCCTTCGTCCCAGTAAAGCCCCAGCCATGCAAGATCTTCTTCCAGCTGGTCGGCATAGATCCGGGGGCAGCGGGCGGCGTCCAGATCCTCGATGCGCAGCACCACCCGGCCCCCCTGGCTTTTGGCAGAGAGCCAGGCCAGCAAACTGCAGGCCAGATTGCCCAGATGCAGCCGCCCGCTGGGGCTGGGGGCAAATCGCCCTACCGCTTCGCCGCTCACAGCTGGATCTTCCAGACCCCGTCCTCCAGCTGGAAGATGGGGGTATTGTAGTAGAAGGCGCAGGCCTTCGCCATCATCTCAGCGTCGGCGCAGCTGGCGGTCTCCACCGCCGAATGCATGGCCAGCTGACCAAGGCCGATGTCCACCATGGGCATGGCGATCTGGTGGCCCAGCAGGTTGCCCAGGGTGCTGCCTCCCGGCACATCCGCCCGGTTGGCAAAGTACTGCACCGGCACCCCGGCCGCCTTGCAGATGGTCTCAAAGGCTGCGCCGGTGTAGCCGCTGGTGGTGTAGGTCTGGCGGGCATTGGTCTTCAGCAGGATGCCGCCGCCCATCCGCACCGGGTTCTGGGGGTCGCTCTTTTCGGGATGATTGGGGTGGCGGGCTTGGCCGTTGTCGGCGCTGAGCAGCAGACTATTGGCCCGGGCCCGGATGCTCTGTTCCCGGCTGATCCCCATGGCCTCTTCGATACGGGCCAGCACGTCCGCCATCAGGGTGCCCTGAGCGCCCTGGCGGCTGGAGCTGCCCACCTCCTCGTTGTCGAACATGCACCAGATGTCGCCGCGGCCCTCTTCCTCGCCGCGGCCCTGCAAAAAGCCCCACAGGGTGGTGTAGGCGCACTCCAGGTCGTCGATCCGGCCGGACATAAAGAATTCTCCTGCAAGGCCCACCCGCTCGGCCTTCTGACGCACGCAGAGCATCAGGTCATGGCCTACGATGTCCTCGGGCTGGACGCCGGCTTCCTTGGCCAGCAGCTCCCGCAGGCTGCCGCCTGCGGCGCCGAAGATGGGCTGCAGGTCCACCTGGGGGTTGTAGCTCTTGCCGGAATTTGCCTCCCGGTCAAAGTGGATGCAGAGATGGGGGATGCAGCACAGCGCCCGGTCGGGAGCCACCAGACGGGTCTCCAGCCCTTCGGCGGTGCGCACCACCAGACGGCCCGCCACGCTCAGGGGGCGATCCATCCAGCTGGGCATGATCATTCCGCCGTAGCCCTCGGTCTCGGCCTTGGCGTAGAATCCGTCCTCCATGTCCAGCACCTTGATCTTCCAGGTGGGAGAATCGCTGTGGCTTGCGGTGGCGTGCCAGCCGGTCAGCGGCCCCTTGGGCATCCGCCAGGCCATCACCGCCGAGCCGTTGCGGGTGGTGTAATACTTTCCGCCCGGCGCAAGCTCCCAGGCTGCGCACTCGGGGCAGCGGCGGTAACCCGCCTTTTCCAGCAGCTCGGCCGCAGCAGCCGCCGCATGGTAGGCGCTGAGCCCTTTATCCAAAAAAGAGAACATCTCTTCTATGCTGAAATTCTTTTCCATCGCTTTATTTTTGCCTCCTGTCCGGGCGCGGACTCCGCCGGGTCTGCGGGCCGCTGCCGCCTCTTTATAACTGCCCCATTATAGCTTTTTCAGACGGGCAGGTCAACGCTCTCTTGTTCCCATTTCCCCTGCCTTTTTGCGCCTCGGCAGGCCCTTTTCCCCGCCCGTGACCCCTGAGTAGGCCGCATTGACAACCGTTCGGGCGGACGGTATACTAAGAATGAAAGCTCTGCATTTGTGAATGCAGTTTCCCTGAAAAAAGCGCTCTTCGGGCGCTGGACATACAGCAAAGGAGGTCCGTTTTTATGAAGCGCCGCACACAACGCAAACGCTCCCCTCGTCTCCCTTTGATCGCCGCCGGCCTGCTCTGTGCAGGGCTGCTGGTGGCCTGCGCCGTGTCCTCCTCCACCTCGTTGGTGGAGCCCCTTTTGCCTTCCTCGGAGATTCCCGCCTCCAGCGCGGTGATCGAATCCACCCTTCCTTCCTCTGAAGCGATGCCCTCGGGCGAGGAGGTGGTTCTTGCTCCCCTGACCGATCCCTCTGAGGCATTGGAAACCTGCCTGGGCTGGGGTCCGGGCACCGCCGGTTCCAGCCTTAAAAGCGTATCCGCCGCGGCTGCGCTGATGGAGTGGGCGGAGGAAAATTCCCTTGCACAGCGGGAGGCCGATGAGGTGACCGGGTGCTTGCGGGACTGGTTCGACCAGCTGGAGCCCATCGAGCAGGACAACCTCTCGGAGAGCTGGCCGCTGGTCTGCGAAGCCGCCCAGCAGATGTGGGAAAACCCGCTGGAGATGACCAACACCATGGAGGATGCAGGGGTCGATCCCGACGCGCTGCCCGCCTCCGACTCCCCCGACTGGGAGATCCTCCAGACTGCGCTGGACCAGGTGGTCCCCGCCCCGATGCAGTAAAAACTCATTCCCTGTAAAACACAAAAGAGATGGACAAACTCCGAGAGATTTGTCCATCTCTTTTTTTCGTGTTTTCGCCTTAAAATCCGTTTTTCCCCGGAGAAATTCCCGGTGGTTTTCAGGGGTTCAGGCCAGAGCGGTGACGGCCGCCACGCCCAGTACCACAAGGCCCAGCAGGATGCGGTAAACGCCGAAGAACTTGAAGTCGTGGCGCTTGACATACCCCATCAGGAACCGGATGCAGACCATGCTCACCAGGAAGGCCACTGCGCAGCCCACCGCCAGCACCGCGATCTCGGTGGCGGTGATGGCCACCCCCGAAGCGGCGAACTTGACCACCTTGAGCAGCGAGGCCCCGGCCATCACCGGGATGGCCAGATAGAAGGTGAACTCGGCCACACAGGAGCGGGACAGGCCCAGCAGCAGACCGCCCACGATGGTGGCGCCGCTGCGGGAGGTGCCCGGGATGATGGCCAGGGTCTGCCAAAGACCAACGATGACCGCATCCCGCAGGCTGATCTGTTCCAGCCTCGTGACCCGGGCCGGAGCCGGACGGGCTTCCACCAGGATGAACAAAAGGCCGTAGAGAATCAGCATGGCCGCTACGGTGATGTAGTTGTAGAACTTTTCCTCCATCCAGTCATCCAGCGGGCTGATGATGAGCACCGGGAGGGTGGCGGCAACAATCTTGATCCAGAGCACCCAGACCGAGGTCTTGGAGGTCAGGCGGCCCTGCCGTACACCGAAGGGCCACAGCTTGCCCCAGAACAGCACCACCACCGCCAGGATGGCCCCCAGCTGGATGACCACCCGGAACATGGAGATGAATTCCTCACTGGCCTCGAACTGGACCAGCTGCTCCAGCAGAATCATGTGTCCTGTGGACGAGATGGGCAGCCACTCGGTGATGCCTTCCACCAGGCCCATGAGCACTGCCTTTAAGATTTCAAGAAACGTAGCGCTTCCCTCCTCTGAACGAAATTCGCCGGGTCTTGCAGGCGCACCGGCAGTCTATGCCCAGTATAACATACTATGCGGCCCTGCGCACCCCAAAAACCAAATTTCCGCCCCAAATTTCCCGCCGGAGGGCCGGGAAGCCAAATTTTCACACAAAAGGAGTATGGCTTGGTTGAACCGCCGCCCAAAATCTCTTATAATAAGGAGCAAGGCGGGGGTTTGCCCGCCGCCGGTTTTTGGAGCCGGATTTCTCACGCATATCGAGGTAATTTGCCATGAATATTCTTGTAATCGGCTGCAATCAGGTGGGTGCTTCCCTGGTGCGGGACCTGGAGCGGATCGGGCACGACCTGTCCCTCATCGAGAAGGACAGCGAACAGCTCAAGCGGCTGGACAGTTTTGACGACTATACCTACGGCGGCACCGCCCTGGTGGGCGACCCCACCGATCCCGACACCCTGCGCCGGGGCGGCATTGAGAGCTGCGATGCGGTGGCCGCAGTCACCGAGGACGACTCGGTGAACCTGATGGCCTCCCAGATCGCCAAAAAAATCTTCCACAAGGACAAGGTGATCTGCCGGGTATCCGACTCCCATCTGCAGCTTTTGTACCACCGGTACTACGGTCTGGAGACCATCTGCCCCACCATTCTCACCGAGCAGGCGGTTTTCCGCGCCCTCTCCAAGTGATATCGCTTCAACTTATGGTATAAAGAGGTATTTTTATGAAGGTTTGTATTGCAGGCGGCGGCAAGGTGGGTATGTATCTGGCCCAGAGCCTGCTGGCCCATCACCACGAAGTGACCATCATCGAGCCGGTGGAGGCTCAGTGCCAGATGCTGGCGGACACCCTGGACATTCCGGTGGTCTGCGGCAACTCCATCAGCTACGACATCCTGCGCAGCGCCGACATCTCCAGCTGCAACGCCTTTGTGGCGGTGACCGGCAGCGACGAGGACAACCTCATCGCCTGCCAGATGGCAAAGCAGGAATTTGGGGTGGACCGGACGGTGGCCCGGGCCTCCAACCCCAACAACCGGGAGCTTTTGCATGTGCTGGGGGTGGATACGGTGGTCTGCGGCACCGATAACCTGAGCCACATCCTGGAGCGGGAGATCGAGACCAACACCATCCGCCAGCTGCTCTCCCTCAGCGGCGGCACCGCCAGCCTCAACGAGATCCTGCTGCCCGAAAACTTCAAGTACGCGGGCAAGACCATCATGGAGGTGCCCATCCCCGGCGACGCCATCCTTGTGAGCATCACCCGGGACACCGAGTTCATCATCCCCCACGGCAACACGGTGCTGCTGCCCTGGGACCGCATCCTCTGCCTGACCCGGGACGACACCCTCCATCTGCTGACCAATGAATGGGGTCTGAACAAGCTGTGAGCGGGCCTGCCGGGCAGCCCTCTCCCCTGGTCTTTGCCCCCACCCTTCGGGGCCGGGCGGTGTTCTGCCTCTGGGCGGCGCTGCCGGGCATCCTTGCCGCGCCCTTTTTGTTCTGGCAGGGGGCGATATGGGGGGTTTTGTTCTGTATGCTCTGGGCGGCGGGAGTGGCCGCCCTTTGGCTGCGCACCGGCAGCCTGACCGCCGAGCTGGGGGAGTATGCGCTGGTGATCCGGGCCGGGCGGTTCTTCCCCACCCGGCGCACCTTTCCCCGGGCTTCCATCGCCTCGGTGCTGGAGCTGGGCAGTCCGCTGCTGCGGATGTCCGGCGCCCGGGTGCTGGTGCTGCTGTCCCCGGGGGCCGGGGCGATTCTGCCCGGGCTGCCCCGCTCCCAGGCAGAACTCCTCTGTGAAGAGCTGGGGCACCCGGTCCCCGCCGCCTGGGAACCGCCGCCGGAGGACGCCCCATGACCGGCGCGCCTCAGCGGTATCACCCGCTGTATGCCCTGGGCTTTCTGCGCCGGGCGGCGCTGGTCTGCCTGCTCCCCCCGGCCCAGGCCCTGCTGCGGGGCCAGTGGGCCGAGCTGACCGAAGCGGTCTGGCAGTCCCTGGGGCTGGCCGTGCTGCTGACGGCGGCAAGCCTTGTCATTCTGTGGGCCGGAAGCTGGCGGCTGACGGCCGACGGGCAGCTGGTGCTGGGCTGGGTGCTCTTCAGCCGGCAGCGGCGGACCATCCGGGGCAGCGACCTGGCTGCGGTGCAGATCGAGCGCCCGATTTTGTGCCGCCTCACCGGGGCCAGCCTGCTGACCCTCTACCCCACCACCCTGGACCAGCGGCACAAGGTGCAGCTCTGTCTGTCCCGCCGCAGCGCCGAGGCCCTGGCGGACGCGCTGCTGCCGGTCCCGGTGGAGCAGTCCTACCACCCCCGGGGCGGCGAACGGATGGCCCTGGCGGTGCTGGGCGCGGGGGGCTTGTCCACCCTGCTGCTGGCCCTTCTCTCGCTGCGGCAGAGCCGGAATTACCTGCCGGTATCGCCGGGGCTGGCCCCGCTGGACCAGGCCGCCGCACTGGCGGCCCGCTGGCTTCCGGCAGGGCTTGCCTGGTTTGTGACCCTGGCGGCCTTTCTGTTCGGGCTGAGCCTGCTGCGCAGTTTCAGCCATACGGTGCGCTATGCGGTCTGGCAGGGCGGCGGCGCTCTGGCCAGCCGGGGCGGGCTGCTGCGCCGCACCGAGCGGCGGCTGCGGCTCTCGGCCCTCAGCTGTGCCGAGGTGCGGCTGACCCCGCTGGCCCGGCTGCTGCGCTGCTACCCGGTCTATCTCACGGCGGGCTGCCTGCGGGGGGAGGATGCTCCCCTGTTTGTCTACCGGGCCGGGCAGGAAGAGCTGCTGCGGCGGCTGGTGCCCGGGCTGCATCTTCCGCCGGTGGGCACCGTGCCCATCAAGGGCCGGAGCCTGGCCTTCTTCCTCCCGTCAGGCATTGCTTTCGGGCTGCTGGGGCTCATGACCCTGGTCTCCCGCTGGGCTTTGCCCGCTCTCACTGCGCCCCTGGCCCTGCTGACCCTGGCGGCTCTGGGCGGCCTTGTCAGTGCTGCGGAGGGATATCTGCGGGAGGGCGCCTGGCCCCGGTCGGGGCGGCTGACCCTTTTGTGTCAGCGGGGGTACAGCCTGCGCTGCTTCTGCATCTTTGCATCCGCGCCGGTGCTGACCGTCCGCCAAAGCCCCTGGGCTGTGGCGGCCGGGCGCGCCGACCTTTTGTTGAATTTCCCCGGCCGGGTCCGGCTGCGGGTCCGCAGCCTGCCTGTGCCGGATGGGATGGCCTGCGCGGCTTTTCTGGAACAGCCGCCCGGGCCGGAAAGGACCGATCCTGTATGATCCATACCATTCTTTTTGACCTGGACGGAACCCTGCTGAACACCATCGACGATCTGGCCGACGCGGCCAACTGGGTCTGCGCCCAGCACGGCTGGCCCACCTTCTCGGTGGAGGCCTACAAGCACATGGTGGGCAACGGCATTCCCAAGCTGGTGGAGCGGTTTTCCCCCGCCGGCCAGCGCAGCCCGGAGCAGCTGGCCCGGACCCTGGCCGAGTTCACCGCCCGCTATGACGCCCCCAAGGAGGACAAGACCGCCCCTTATCCCGGCATCCCGGCTCTGCTGGAAGAGCTGGCCCGGCGGGGGGTGCAGACCGCGGTTTTCTCCAACAAGGCGGACGCTTTGTGCGGCGGCATCCTGGACCACTACTTCGGGCCGGGGCGGTTTTCGGCGGTGCGGGGCAGCCTGCCCGGCGTGCCCACCAAACCCGACCCCGCCGGGCTCTATGCCCTGATGGAAAAGCTCTCCGCCGACCCGGCTTCCACCCTCTTTGTGGGAGACAGCGACGTGGATATCCTCACCGGCCACAACGCCGGTCTGCCCGCCGTGGGGGTGCTGTGGGGCTTCCGGGATAAGGCCGAGCTCACCGCCGCCGGGGCGGATGCCCTGATCTCTGAGCCCGCCGGGCTGCTGGAGATGCTGGAACGATTTTAAAGCCAAAAAGGCCGGGATGGAAAAGAGGCTTTCTCTTTCCATCCCGGCCTTTTTATCTTAGTACAGACTCTTTATGATCTGAACGCACCGCTCGATGCCCAGGGTCCCGCTGTTGAGGGTCAGGTCGTAGTTCTGCGCGTGCCCCCACTTCATATCGGTGTAGAACCGGTGATAGGCGGCCCGGCGCTTGTCCTTGTCCTTGATCCGCTGCTCGGGGGACTGCTCCCTCTCGCCGTAGACCTCCACGATCCGATGTGCCCGGAATTTCAGGTCCGCGTGGATAAAGACCCGCAGGCAGTCCGCCTTGTCCCGCAGAATGTAGTCCGCGCACCGTCCCACAATGACGCAGGGGCCTTTCTGTGCCAGCTCAGAGATGAGATCATACTGGATCTTCCACAGATAGTCGGCGTTGCTGGGGCCGGAGGCCCGGCGGGAAAAAGCGGCGGACAGATAGCCGCCCGACGCATACTCCCCGGCCTCCCGGACATAGTTCTCGTCAAAGCCGCTCTCCTGTGCGATCTTCTGCAGCAGCTCGTTGTCATAGCAAGGGATGCCCAGCTCTTCGGCCAGTTTCTTGCCGATGGTGCGCCCTCCGCTGCCGAATTCACGGCTGATGGTCACGATCCTGTTTTTCATATCTGTAACCTCCTTTCAGGTTTCCTTTTTTCCCAGCTTGTGGGCTTTTTTCAGGTGCTCACGCTCGTACCAAAGCAGACCCAGGGCCAGCAGGAAGGCCAGGCCGTCCGCCACAGGGCCGGTCCACAGGATGCCCACCACCCCCAAAAACTGCGGGAGAATCAGGGCCGTGGGCACAAAGAAGATGATCTGCCGCGCCAGAGAAAGGATTGCGGATTTCACCGGCTTGCCCACCGCCTGCAGATAGACCGCTGCGATGGTCTGGAAGCCGGTCAGCGGGCAGAGCAGCAGGAAGATGCGGAAGGCCATGACCGCGAACTCGTTGTAGATGCCTTCCTCCGAACCAAAGAGGGACACCACGCTCATG
>CALXGY010000097.1 GCA_944387955.1 uncultured Faecalibacterium sp.
GCCGCACAGAGCGGCCAGATTTTGGGCGCTGAGTTCCTCCGGTCCATCCTGCCCGATGAGGGTGACGACTTCTCCGGGCTGAACATCGGGGCAGCCGGTCATATCCACCAGCAGCTGATCCATGCACATCCGCCCCACCATGGGCCAGCGTCTGCCCCGCAGAAGAACCACTCCGCCCCGCTGCGGCAGGTCTCGGGGCAGTCCATCCGCATAGCCGATGGTGACAGCAGCCAGTGTTGTGGTCCGCCGGGCCTGAAATGCCAGCCCATATCCTGCGCCCTCTCCCGCTGTGAGGGTGCGCACCGAAGCGACCCGGGCCCGCAGAGAGAGGGCCGGACGCAGCCCCAAATCCCGCCGGGTGGGTTGACCGTCGCTGGTCACTCCATAGAGAGCGATGCCTGCCCGCGCCCAGGTGCAGGGCTGGGGAGGCAGATTCCAGACCCCATAGCTTGCCTGAATGTGGGTCTGCCCGGGGGCGTATCCCTGTTCTTTCAGCCATTGAACCGCTTTATAATACTGTTTCAGCTGCTCCTGAGTGAATGCCTGATCTTTTCCCTCAGCACTGTCCGATACGCACAGATGAGAATATATGCCGCGGATTCGCAGGCCGGGCAGCTGGTAGAGTCGGGCCAGCGCCGCCCGATCCCCGGCAGGAACGCCCAACCGGTGCATACCGGTATCCAGTGCAATCTGGACATCCAGCGGAATGCCCTGTGCCGAAAGCGCTTCCCCGTGGCTCAGATCTGCCACCGTCTGGGTCAAGGACCAGCGAAGCAGCAGGGAAGCATATTCCGGAGGCGTGTATCCCAGAATCAGGATCTGTCCCTGAATGCCGGCCCGGCGCAGCTGGATTCCTTCTTCCAGGCAGGCAACAGCAAATCCCTTTATTCCAGAGGACTCCAGGTGCCTGGCTACCGGAACCGCACCGTGACCATAAGCGTCCGCTTTTACCACCGCCATCAACCGGCAGTCGGGAGCCAGCGCAGCCTGGATGGCCCGGGCATTGTGGGAGAGTGCATCCAGGTCCAATTCCCGCCAGGCCCGGCTTTTTTCATCACACATGTTTTTCCTCCTGGTTCAGAATGCGGGGCGGCTGGCAAACCACGGTGCACCCGGCCGGGACATCCTGGGAGACTACGGCCCCTGCGCCGATTTTTGCTCCGTCTCCGATGCGGATTCCGCCCACCAGCACGGCTCCCGCTCCCACCAGGCAGCCTGTTCCCAGGGTCGGAGCCTGCCGGTTTACCTCTCCGATGGTGACATTCTGATAGATCCGGCAGTTGGCTCCAAGAACCGCATACCGGGAGATGTAAACGCCATGGAGCCCGTGGGGCAGGGAAGGCCGACCCAGTATCATTGCGCCCGGGCCGACATATCCCCCATGACGTCGGGCACAGCGATTGAGAAGAAGGGTCCAAATGTCCCGGGCCAGTTTGTACTTTGCTCCGGCGCGCAGACGGTAAAGCAGCCAGAAACCGCTGAGCTGGTCCCCTTTGGACCAGTCCGAGAGAGCTTCCCGAAAAGACATCTTTTTACCTCCAACGAGTGATGATGAATCCGCCGCAGTTGTCCTGTGAGATCTGACAGCGGCCCTTTGCGGACAGGGAATGGAATTCTTCTTCCAAATGGTATTGGATGCTCACCTCATGCAGCCCGCTCTGTATTTTCAGCGGGCGGCGCTGATGTTCTTCCCGCAGAAACTCAAGATATTCTTCCAGCGTGAGAGCGCTCTTTTCCATGATTTGTGCATGGGGGACCCCTACATAACGGAAGTGCCAGGGCTCACAGGCGATGCCGGTGATGGATTCTTTCCCGGCAGGATAACGCTGTATAAAGCCATATTCTGCCGCTCTGCGCCGAAAAACGCCGCAGACTCCGTCAAACGGGAATTCCGGACGGATAAAATCGATCTTCTCCGCTGCTGCGGCAAGGTCGATGGCAAGACCGGTCTGGTGTTCGCTGCACCCTGGATAGGCTACATACTTTTGGGTAAATTCCTCACCCTCTGCGGAGAGAGTGTTATCCCAAATTTCCTGCTGCTCGGCCTGGCTGCGCCAGCCGGAAACCGGCAGAATTTTGTTTTGCCCGCCTGCGGCATAGATGCAGGCCCGCAGCATGACCGCGGCCTGCCGCTCCAGCTTGACACAGGGATACAGCGGGTCCGCCGGGGCCAGCTTGGGCGGAGCACAGAGGGGCAGCGGGTGAGACCGGCTGACCAAAAGCAGGGGGTTGTCCTGAATGCGACGCCCGGCAAGTGTTTTCATACCTGCACCTCCGTTTCCAGGATGCGTTCCACCAGCGGGCCGAATTCCAATCCGGCGGCTTTCATCATGTTGGGGTACCGGCTGTGAGCAGTAAAGCCTGGGATGGTGTTTGCTTCGTTGAAAAGAATTTCACCCTCCGGTGTAAGGAAAAAATCCACCCGTGCAAATCCCTTGCAGTCCAGCGCCCGGTAGACCGTTTTTGCGGCGGCCTGAATTTCTCTGGCCTTTTCGGGCGGAATGCGGGCCGGGCAGTGGATCGCGGAGGTTTTCAGAGTATACTTTTCTTCAAAATCGAAAAATCCCTGGGAAAGCTCGATCTCGTCCACTGTACCCACGGTCAGCTCCTCGCTGCCCAGCACAGCGCAGCCTACCTCAAAGCCCTGCACCGCCTCTTCCATCAAAACCTCCCTGTCATAGCCAAAAGCAGAGGATACGGCCGCTTTCAGATGTTCCGGGGCAGTCACTCGGGTGATGCCGAAGGAGGAACCGGCCCGCACCGGTTTTACAAAGAGGGGATAGCCCAGCGCAGCAGCAGCGCCGAGGAGTTCGGCTTCAGAGGCGTCCCGGCGGAAAAGAACACTGCGGGGAACCTTTACCCCAGCCAGCACCGCCAGCTTGTGCGCCCGGTCCTTGTCCATGCACAGTGCGCTGGCGAGGCACCCGCAGCCGACCACCGGAATACCGGCCAGTTCCAGCAGCCCCTGGAGGGTCCCGTCCTCGCCGTTCTGCCCGTGAAGAATGGGGAAGGCCGCGTCAAAGGAAAGGGCCTCTCTGTCCTGATCCAGCAGCAAAAGCTTCCGGGCGCTGCGACCCAGGCACAGGGTGCAGGGGCGGCTGGGCCCCTCTTCCCAGCGGCCGGAGGGAATGGCGTCCAGCGATCCGGTATAATACCGCCATTCACCCTGCCGGGTGATGCCCACCGGCAAAGGAAAAAAGCGGGCCGGGTCCATCCGGGTCAGTACCGCATAAGCGGACTGAAGAGATACGCTGTACTCAGGCGAACACCCGCCAAAGAACACCAGAATTCGTTTCATATCCAAACCTCCCAAAAGAAAACGCCTTGTTTCGGCAGATCTATCCTACCAAAACAAGGCGAAAAAGGTATTTGGTTTCTCTTTCAGAGTTCTGATGATTTTGTGGGGAATTTCTTACGATTTTCTTACCGCGGCAGACAGACGGTGAAACGCACCTGTTCCGCCTCGCTTTCGGCGGTGATGCTGCCGCCATGGGCCTGCACGATCTCCTTTGCAATGGCAAGGCCCAGACCGGCGCTGCCGGTGTGAGTCCCGCGGGAGGGGTCCAGCCGGAAGAACTGTTCAAACATTCGCTCCAGCTTTTCGGGCGGGATGGTCGCCCCGGCGTTTTGAAAGACGATGACCACCTGATTTTCTTCCGCCCGCGCTGAAACGAGCAGGGAGGAATGGGGATAGGCATAGTGGCAGGCGTTGTTGAACAGGTTGTCAAAGACCCGGGCCATCTTGTCCGGGTCACAGACCAGCCGCAGCGAGGCAGGCAGATCCAGCCGGCAATCCATCTGGTGCTCGGCCAGAACCGGACCAAACTCGCTGCTCATCTGCTCCAGCATCCGTTTCAGATCAATTTCCTGCTTTTCCAGCTCCAGGTGGGTCAGGCTGAACCGGGTAATGTCGAAAAATTCGTTGATGAGCTCTTCCAGCCGCTGGGCCTTTTCCAGAGCGATGCCGGTATACCGGGCGCGCATCTGGTCGGAGAGCTGGGGTTCATCCTGCAAAAGGGTCAGATAGCCGATGACGCTGGTCAGCGGGGTTTTCAGATCGTGGGCCAGATAGACCACAAGGTCGTTTTTCCGCTGCTCGGCTTCTTTGGCCGCCTGAGCACTGCGCAGCGCCTGTTCTCTCGCTAGATTCAGCTGGTCCTCCGCGTTTTTCATCCGCTCCGGCAGGCATATGGGCTCGTCGTCAGGGTGGGCCAGGGCTTCGGCTCCAAAAAGAAGCCATTGCTGATTTTGGGCGAATCGGGCGATGAAAAAGTAGCTGATTGCGGTCCAGCCCGCCAGCACTGCAAAGATATAAACAAGCGGAAGATAATTTCTAACCAGGGTCAAAAGCCGGTAAATCAGGTTATCCGGCTTCCAGC
>CALXGY010000098.1 GCA_944387955.1 uncultured Faecalibacterium sp.
GCGGCTCATCCAGCCGCTGCCGGGCAATGGTATTGGCGGTAGCTGTGAGGAGGGCGGCATCTCTGCGCAGCAGCCCTGCGAAGTGATGGGTGGACAGCGCCCCCGCCAGCAGACAGCACAGCGCCAGAACAACCGTCGCACAGGTCTGGAACTCCGGCAGATTTCTTTGGAGTACCTCGCTGCCATAGGGCATGGAATAATCGTACTGTATTACGCAGAATCTCCCGTCCGCAAGACGAGCGATCCGGTGATACTGGGAATAAAGGAACCCCTGGGGCGCAGAATCCCCCGCCATGGCCGATTTGGCATAGGCCAAGTGGCGGGCATCCATACTCCCTGCTTCCAGCGGCTGGCCGCCGCTGTCAAAAATCGCCCACCGGTAGTAATAGGGGACCTCCTCGGGGGCAATTTCTCCGGATTCCAGCGAGAAGACCACTTCCTCCACCCCGTCGGCCGCCGTGCTGGCGGCATGGACAAAACCGCACCGCAGAAGCATGGTCAGCCCCATCCACCAGAGGATCATCAGCAGCAGGACCGCTGCGCCGGTGGTGATAAGATAGCGCCAAAAGAGGCTCGCAAGGCCCGGGCGGTGCTTCATTCTTTTTTCCATTTGTAGCCCACCCCCCAGACCGTTTCGATGGGGCTTTGCCCCATGGGCCGGAGCTTCGCCCGGATGTTTTTGATGTGCTCGGTGACGGCCGAAGCATCCGCTTCGCCTTCGTACCCGAATGCGGCCTGATAAAGCTGTTCTTTGGAAAAAATTTGTCCCGGGCGCATGGCCAGATGCTCACAGATGGCATATTCGCTCCGGGTCAGCCTGAGCGGTTTGTCCTGGCAATAAACCGCTTTCTCCCCCAGGTCAAAATCCAGCTCGCCCCGCCGCAGCCGGGTGTGGGGGGTGCGCTGCTGCCGCCGCAGATGGGCGGCCACCCTGGCCCGGAGCTCAGCGATTCGGAAGGGCTTGGTCAGGTAATCATCCCCGCCGATCCCCAGGCCGGTGAGGATGTCTGCTTCTTCGGTTTTGGCGGTAAGGAAAAGAATGGGGCAGTCGGCCAGCCCCCGAATCCGGCGGCAGAGGGCGAACCCATCCTCCCCCGGCATCATGACATCCAGCAGGATGCAGTCCGCCCAGCGGCAGGCCGCCTCGTCCACCTCTTCCCCGCTGAGATGGACCGACACCTGGTGCCCGTCCCGCTCCAGAGCCGTCTTTAAAAGGGTGCAGAGATCCTTGTCATCATCCACCACCAGGATATGTGCCATCGTTTCCTCCTCAGTGCAGCCAGAGATACAGCCCCCAGGACAGGGCATACAGAATATACACATGGGCGGGATAGAATACATAGAACAGCATCTTGTGTCCCCCGCCGCGCTCCCCATTATACCACAGCATCAGCGGCGCGGCCAGGATGCCGTAGATCTCATAATACCGGGTGAACAGCTGGCCCCAGGTGAAATCCGGCAGATAAGAGGCCATCCAGCCCATATACACTACGCCGTAGAGGATGTAATAGACGCAGAAGGCTGTCACCTGCACCTTCCGGTTTTTTCGGAACAGATAGAGCACAAGGCCCATGGCCAGCACCGGCCAGCTGCTGTCCCCGGTGATGCCCCACATGGGAACAAAAGCATAGCAGATAAAGCCCAGGGGATTCGTCAGCGCCGGGAATTTCACCGCCAGCAGAGAAGCCAGGAACGGCCAGGCCAGCGGCAGAACCACCGCCGCCAGACCAGGAAGCAGCTTTTCCTCTCCCAGCCAGTCGATCCCTTGCCAGATCACCATGAGGATCACAAAGGTGGTCATGATGCCGTTGGCGGGATAAAAGCCGTCCGGCCGAACCAGCACGCCGGCGTAGGCCATAAAAAAGAGCAGGCCCGACATAACAGCCGAGATTCCATAGACCTTGGCAAAGTAGCGTTTCCGGTCGTGGGTGTGGGTGAACCCCTCCACCAAACAGAACATGAACAGCGGCGCACCCAGCCGCCCCACCATACTGAACCACTCCGGGACCCAGCCGGTAAAACCGAAGAAATAGTGGATGTGATCCAGCACCATGGTCACCAGGGCGATCCATTTGAGCCCTGTTTCGGTGATGCCTTTGGATTTTGTCAATTCCAGTGTTTCATTCATAGCAGTTGTCTCCTTTCGGTTTGTGCTGCTATGGTAACACCCAATTCTAAGGAAAGTATCAGGAATTTAAAAAACATCCGGCGGCGGCCTTGTATGCGCAAGACCGCCGCCGGACATTCCTTTTTATAAAGACATGCAGCAATCCAAAGTGCTTATACTTCGGTTCAAATCGGCAAAAAGCCCACAGTGGCGGGTTTGCCCTGCCAGCTGGTGCCATCCGCCCGGAGATAGTGCCGCTGCGTGCCGCCATTGGACAGAACGTATTCCACCACAAATACCTGCCCTGTTTCCACCGCCGTGGGAAAGTTCTTGCAGGGCAGCACATTGCCGGTAAGGGGCGAGTTTTTAAAAACCTCGTAGGCTCCTCCGTCCATCCGCCAGAAGCTGCGGGCCAGATACGCGCCGCCCGGGAAGGCGGTCAGATCCTGCCAGCCGAGACAAACCGCCGGATATTCCCGGCCGTTCAGCACAAAGGCTCTTTCCTGCCCCTCGGCAGGCAGAATCAGCTGGGCCAGGGTGGGCGGGGTGTATTCCACCAGATCTGCCATGAGCTGGGCGTGAACCCTTTCGCCGTATTTCTCTTTGAGCTGGTTTGCCATACAGGGCACCGTGCCGGTCAGATAGTCCATGCCTTCCAGGTCGGTGTGAGCGGAGCCGTAGATGCCCATGATGCTCTCCCCTTCCAGAGCTGCATACTCCCGGAGAAAATTTTCCGCCATCTTATTTTCCCGATAGACCGGGTCGTTGTTCTGGTAGTAGTACTCTCCTTGCTGGATGACCTCCCGGGCACGGGCTGCCTGCTGCGAGCCGGCAAGGCCGTTTTCCTCCAGGTATGCGAGGTAGCGCGCGCCGGTGGTTTGGTACTGATGTCCCACGTCGGTTCCGTGAAAGACCGTCTCCGGGCAGCGGGCTTTGATCTTTTGGAAAAACTCCAGCGTTTCCTGCGTATCACAGGCCGTGCCGCTCAAATCCCCAAAGACCTGGTAAAGGATGCTGTCGCCGTCCTGCTGCATCCAGAGGTTCAAACATTCGGCGGTGTAATAGGGGTATTCGATAAAGAGGTGGCGCATGCCCTGCTGATAGTACTGCTCCCAGAGCTCAAACTCCTTTTGGATGTACGGGCGAATGCCGTGGGTCTCGCCGTAGAGACAGATCTCACCGGCGTTTGGCTGGGCGGAGCTCCGTACCCCGCCCCACAGGACTGCCGCCGCCATCAGCATCACAACCGCCCAAAGCAGCTTCCAGCCTTTGCGGACTGCCGTCTTTTCCTGCTTCATATTCTTTTCCTCCTTTTGCTTTTTTTCAGTGTATCCTTTGGGGCGCGGATTGTCCAGAAAACTCTCCTTTCCAGCGGTAGAGCCACAGGAGAGTTGGGCAAAATTTCGACTTTTTCACATCATTTGTCGTTTTTCTTAGGAAAATTTTCCGCAAAAGGAAGCAAAGGCAGGAGATTTTGCCTTTGGCTTTCAGCCCAGCTTCAGGCTGGAGAGGTCGGTACAGAGGTATTCGTACACCTCGTCCACTATTTCAAAACCCATTTTGGCGTACATTTCTTTGGGAGTATCCTCCGGGTCGGCGTGGAGATAGAGGGTGCCGCCCTCTTTTTGGACCTGTTCGGCGATCCGCTTCATCAGGCTGGTGGCGACATACTGGTGCCGGAAGGCCTCCCCCACCAGCAGGCTGTCCATGCAGGTATACCCGTCCGCCTGGTAAAGGTAGCAGGAACCGGCCAGCTGACCCTTCAGATAAGCCCCGAGGTAACAAAGTTTCTCCCGCAGGCGGCGGTTGTTGCGCACCGTGAAGTCCTCGCCGTACAGCGGGCCGTAGTACCGCAGCTCATGCTGTTCCAGCTCTGCAAAATCCGGGGTGCGGATGGTGACTTCGGGGTTGGTTTTCCAGGAATCCAGCCGGGCCCCCTTGGGCAGAACCATGGTCAGGGTGGTTTCTCCCTCCATCCCAAAGGCGTTTTCCAGCGGGGTATACCCTTCCAGTTTGAGGAAGGCGTCTTTCCTTTGCTTCTGGTATTCCAGAGCCCGCCGGAGCTCTTCCGCCGAGGGCTGCCCGGAATAGAAAAAGGCGTTGTGGTCGTATTTGTCCCGCAGCTGGTCGTCCTCCCGTTTGGTCAGATGCTCCGAAAACGGGCGGGACGCCGAAAACAGCGCGGAAAACTGCTCGTCTATCTTTCTTGTAGGAATCATTCTTTTCCCTCCTTGCACATTCATGTTTTGTCCTGCCTGTCCGCCGGGTCCCATAATACAACTTTTTCAGGCAGACTGCAACAAAAGGCGGCGCTGCTCTTTCGGGAGAGGCAGCGCCGCCTTTTGTCTTTGTATTATTCAGAGAGGAAAGCTCCCCGGCTGCCCCACAGAAGAGAATCCTTTTCAGGCCTTTTCCGACCGGCGGCACAGGATGAAGGGCTCTCCCGGCGCAAGGGCGCGGACCCGCTCAGGGTTCACCACCCGGGACAAAAGATCCTCCGGGTTGCCGTTGAAGGTGGTCCAGTCCGGTGCATCCACGCTGCCCCAGTGGATGCAGACAAGGTCTGCATTCGGGTAGGTGTTGGCCAGCTGCACCGCCCCCTCGAAGGTGATGTGCCAGCTGTTGTCCGAGAAGTCCAGCAGGATCAGATCGGGCTGAGGCATCTTCAAATGGCTTTCCAGCAGGCGGGAGTCCCCCGGCAGCCAGATGCTGCCGTCCGGCGTATCCAGCCAGTAGCCGCAGTAGTCCTCCAGCTTCCATTCCCGGTAATGCCACTTGGAGGATTCATTCTGCCAGTTGTGCTCAGCGGGGGTGAGGGCGGCGGTCACATTTCCCACAGTGAAGCTCTCCCCGATGGCGTGTCCGCTGCCGGGCAGCCCTTCCTGCCGCATTATCTCAGCCACATAGGCCGGGGCATGGTAGCTGCCGCAGACCGGCGCCAGGTCCTTGCAGGTGGGGCGGCTGAAATGATCGTTGTCGATGTGAGTGACGAGGACCCCATCCAGCCCAGGAACCGCTTTGGGAAGAATGGGCATCTCGATCAGCAGGGGCATATCAAATCCTTCCAGCAAAGGGTCGATCATCAGGTTGGTCCCCCGGCTGTTCAGGTGGATGCCTGCGCCGCCCAGCCAGTGCAGGA
>CALXGY010000099.1 GCA_944387955.1 uncultured Faecalibacterium sp.
CAGGACGGCAAAGATTGTTTTTCCTTTTTTCATCCACTATAATGGGATAAAGTGGAAATTTTCCGGCGGACGCTGGAAGCGTTTATAACCAGGCAGAGAAAGGAGCGCCGCAGATGAACAAGAGCGACATTACCCGGGATTACTGTATGCTGAAGGGCCCTCTGTCCAAAAAAGGGTACGACTGGTGGTGGCATTCCTTCACAGCTGAACATGCAAAGACCGGGCAGAAGAAAGCCTTTTACATCGAATATTTTTTGTGCAACCCTGCTCTGGCCCAAAAGGAGCCGGTCCTGGTCTGGAACGACCCGGAGGGCCAAAAAGCGGGCAAACGCCCCTCCTACTGCATGGTGAACGCGGGCTTTTGGGGAGAGGAAAAGGGCCAACTGCACCGGTTTTTCCCCTGGAGCGAGGTTTCCATCCCGATGAATCAGCCCCTGGACCTGAAGGCCAGAGACTGCAGCTGCACCGAAACCCACATGACCGGGCATGTCAAGGTCACCCCCCAGCAGGCCGCCGCCCATCCCGAGTGGATGAGCGATGCCGGGGAGATGGAATGGGATCTTGAGATCCACAAGCAGGTGGCCTACCATGTGGGGTACGGGGCTTCCCGGTTTTTCCGCGCCCTCAACGCCTTCGAGATGTTCTGGCACGCCGAGGGCATGAAAACCGCCTTTGAAGGCTGGGTCAAACTCAACGGCGAGGAGTACCGGGTCCGGCCGGAGAGCTGCTACGGCTATGCGGATAAAAACTGGGGCGGAGACTTCACCTCTCCCTGGGTGTGGCTGTCCTCCAACGACCTTGTGAGCCGCCGCACCGGCAAACGGCTGTGCAACAGCGTGTTCGAGATCGGCGGCGGAAGCCCCAAGGTGTTCGGCGTTGCCCTGGGCCGCAAGCTGCTGGGGCAGTTCTACTACGAGGGCAAGGATTACGAATTCAACTTCAGCAAGTTCTGGACCGGCAGCCGCACCTCCTTTGAGTGCACCGAGACTGAGACCGAAATTTTCTGGAAGGTGGTCCAAACCACCTTTAAGGCCAAAATGGAAGCGGCGGTGAGCTGCAATAAGTCCGAGATGCTGCTCATCAACTACGAATCCCCCGATGGCTTCAAGCGCCACACCCGGCTGTGGAACGGCGGCACCGGGCGCGGCATCATCCGCCTGTATGAAAAGCGGCGGGGCCGCTGGGTGCTGGTGGATGAGGTCAAGGCAGCCAGCGTGGGCTGCGAGTACGGAGAGTACCCCAAATGATTGGATAGGGAGGAAACCATGCGCTACACCAAAGAGGAACTGAACGAGGCAAAACGTCAGATCGACTCCACCCTGCACAAGCTGCAAGAGGTGGTCAAGACCTTTGAAGCCAAGGAAAACCCCGACCGCTATAAATCCCAGCTGACCTTGGCCCGGCGGCGGATCGCAGCTTTTACCCTTGCAAATGAACTGATCCAGCGTGAACTGGACGCCGAGTAAGCTTTTGTTTTCATGTTCGAAGGAGGCCGCCTATGAAACAAATTCGGGTTTTGACTTTGCCGCTGGCTCTCTGGCTGCTCTGTGCAGTGCTTTTGGGCTGCACAAGCTCCTCTGAATCCCCTGCCCTTCCCGCAGATCTGGATACTGCCGAAGAGATCGTTGCCACTCTCTGTTCTCCTGAATTTGAGGGACGGGCCAGCGGCAGCACCGGCGGCCAAAAGGCGGCCGCCTACATCGCCGGATATCTGGAATCGCTGGGGCTGGAAACTCTCTTTTTGGACACCTACTACCAGGAATACGGCAGCACCATCTATCAGCCCGGCAGCCTTGCGGCACAAGTGACCCTCACCACTGCCGAGGGAGAGCTTATCCCACTGGAGGCAGGGCTGGACTACCTGTGCTCCCTGCCCCGGACGGCGGTGGAGCTCGCCCTGCCGATTTTCACCGATCCCGAGGCCTGCCGGGACGGGGCCGGAATCTACTTTGCTCCCGACCGCCTGAGCTGCATCCAGTGGCAGCAGGAAAACCCCGGTTCCGCCGCCTTTTTCTGTGAGCCGGTGCGCAACGGGGAACAGACCGCCCTTCTAAGTCAGAGAGAAGGAACCCTCCTGATCCTGGACAGCGCCTTTTCGGAACTCTGCGCAGAGGGGGCTTCTCTCTCGATCCGGCTGAGCCCTGCCCTCTCGGAGGGAGCGGTCTGGAACGTTGCCGCCCTCCGCCGCGGCAGCGAGGGGGAAAACGCTCTGGTTTTCTGCGCTCATTTTGACGGCAGCGGGATGCTGGGCGAGCAGCTTTTCCCCTCGGCGCTGGACAACGCTTCCGGCACCGCCGCCATGATGCGGATCGCCGCGCTGGTGCAGCAGGCCGCCCCGGATCTGAAAAACGACCTGATCTTTGCCGCCTTCAACGGTGAAGAGGTGGGGATGGACGGCTCCCAAGCCTTTGCCGAAGCGGTTGCCGGTCAATACCAAACGGTCAGCGTCATCAACATCGACTGCGTCGGGCTCAAGGAGGAACCCATCCTGCTGACCGCCGAGGCCAACGGTCAAAAGCTCCGGGACGCTCTCAGCCAGCTGAACTTTTCCGGCGAGGTACAACCCTCTGCCGGGAGCTATTTCAGCGATCAGATCAGCTTCAACCGCTATTCCAACTGCTTCCCGGTGGTCTTTGGATGCTCCATGGACACCTCTATGGAGAAGGGACACGCCCACACTCTGCAGGATCTGCCCAGTCAGCTGGATTACCCTCTCATCGAGGATTTGGCCGCCCAGCTGGCCGCCTTTGCCCAGGAGCACGGAGACGACAGCTTCCGGGATTTAGCCTTTTAAGATTGGTCCAAAGGGGGAAGCGTTTTTCTCACAAAGGGGGTACAGATTTAAGGTCAGCCCCCCAAATCCTTCTCAACCAGCAAAAACCCTGGAAGCTGCTTAAATGGAGAGCTTCCAGGGTGTTCGTTTCGCTGGGATTCAGTTCAGCAGCCAGACTCCGAGATTCAGATATCCCGCAAAGGTCACCCAGACGAGATAGGGGATCTGAAGCCGGGCGGCAGTCTTTTCCACCCGGCGGAACAGCAGGATCATCCAGAGGATCGCAATCCAGAGCCCGGCCAGCCAGAGCAGCGCCGCCCCAAAGAGCTGGAAGCGGAAAAAGAGGATGCTCCAGAAAAAATTCATGGCCAGCTGCAGCCCGAAGATGGACAGACAGCTCGCCCGCAGCCTGCCGCTGACCGTCATGGCCACCCGCGCCGCGCTGATGCCCATCAGGGCATAGAGCACACTCCATACCACCGGAAAGACCAGCGGCGGCGGCGAAAAGGGCGGCTGGGCGATGCTCTCGGTGTAAATGCGGACATCCTCCCGGGTGATCCAGCCCGCCAGCGCGCCCACCGCTTCGGCAACAAGAATCCAGAAAAGATAGGTTTTGATTTTGTGCTTGTTCATGTGTTATCCCTCCAGGACAGGGTATGCAGAAAGGAGGGATCTATCCACTGGGAAATCTTTGCAGCCCTCATCCCCGCCCGAACCTTTGAGCCCAAACGACAGCGGAACAGGACCATTTTTTAAAAAAATCAGGGTCTGCGGGACGCTTCGGTGACAAGGCTCTTTAAATCTCCGTAGCCTTCCTTTTCCATCTCGTCGTAGGGCACGAACCGCAGCGATGCGCTGTTGATGCAGTAGCGCAGGCCCCCCAGCTCGGCGGGGCCGTCCTCAAACACATGGCCCAGGTGGGAACGGCCCACCCGGCTGCGCACTTCGGTTCGATTCATGCCGTGGCTGCGGTCCTCAAACTCCCGGATGACCTGCGGGTCAATGGGCTTTGAAAAGCTGGGCCAGCCGCAGCCCGCGTCAAACTTGTCTGTGGAGAGAAAAAGCGGCTCCTCGGTGACCACGTCCACATAGATGCCCGGTTCAAACAGCTGGTCGTACTCCCCGCTGAAAGGGCGCTCGGTGGCGCTTTGCTGGGTGACCCGGTACTGCTCTTCGGTGAGCAGGGCGCGAATCTCGGAATCGGAGGGCCGGGCGTAGGCCGAGGGGTCGATCCGCTGCTGGAAGTCCGCCAGGCTGGAAAAATCAATGTGGCAGTAGCCGCCGGGGTTCTTTTCGAGGTAATCCTGGTGGTACTCCTCCGCCAGATAATAGCAGCGCAGCGGCACAAGCTCGGTCTGGATGGGGTCGGCGTACTTTGCCTGCTCGGCCTCAAATACCGCCTGCAATGTCTCCCGGTCGGCTTCATCGGTGTAGTAGACGCCGCTGCGGTACTGCACGCCCCGATCATTTCCCTGCCGGTTTTTCGCCAGAGGGTCGATGATTTTAAAAAAGTGTTCGGTCAGCGTTTGCAGCGAGACGATGCCCGGGTCATAAACCAGATGCACCGTCTCAGCATGGCCGGTGGTCCCGCCGCAGACCTGCCGGTAGGTGGGATGTTCGGTGGTTCCGTTGGCGTATCCCACCGAGACCGATTCCACCCCGGGAACCCGGGAGAAATAGGACTCCACTCCCCAGAAGCAGCCCCCGGCGTAGAAAATCTCCCGCAGACGGCCTGCATCCTCCCGGGTCTTCCACTCCTGATCCTCGATGGCCGAGGCCGCCCGCAGCGACTGTTGGTTGTTCATAACAGCTTCCTTTCCAGGTACCACAAAGCAGCCGGACAGACAAAGCGCCAGAATAGCGGCTGCTCCCATCCACAAAATCATACGCCGCATAAGGGCACCTCCTTTTTGATGGTTTGAACAGGCAGAGAGTCTCCCCTCGCCCTTGCTTCTTGTTTTAGAGATTTGATTTCTGCGCCCCCTTATAATCAGTAATAATTCCTATTTATAACCTTAGAATAACCCTCTTCCGTTGTTTTGTCAAGAGTTTATGGTCATTGGGTTCCGTCAAATCCACCTGTTTCCGGTTTTGCTGCTTCTTCTGGATTTCCCGGCAGCTTTTTCTTGCAGCGCGCACAAAGAGCCGATATAATATCTTATGTCAGGATCTTTCAATTTTGCTGCTGAAAATACAAAAATCCGAGTTTCAGCACAGCCGCATCCGGGGCCGTACAGGCCGCCGGCAATCGCGTCTTTTGGGGGAGGATTTTTATGACCCGGGTATTTTTTGTCCGCCATGCGCAGCCGAATTATGCAAACCACAACGATCTTTTGCGGGAGCTCTCCCCCAAGGGTCTTGAGGACCGCAAGCGGGTCACCCATTTTCTCGAGGACAAACAGATCCAGCTGGTACTCTCCAGCCCTTACAAGCGGGCTGTGGATACCGTGAAGGATTTTGCGGACCGCTTTGGCTTTGAGATCCAGACTGTGGAGGATTTTCGTGAACGAAAGGTGGGCGGAGACTGGATCGAGGATTTCAACACCTTTGCAGAAAGGCAGTGGAGGGATTTTTCTTACAAACTGCCGGACGGGGAATCCCTCGGGGAGGTCCAAAGACGCAGCATCGCCGCGCTGAATCAGGTGCTGGAGCAGCACAGCGGAAAAAATCTGGTCATCGGAAGTCACGGCACCGCTCTCAGCACCATCATCCACTTCTACGATCCTTCCTTCGGATATGCTGCATTTGAAAAGATCCGGGATGTCATGCCCTGGATTGTGGAATTTCTATTTGACGGGCAGCGGTGCGTTGCAATCACGCCGCATTTCGTGTGAGGGCCGGCAGGGTCTTTTCTTCTTTGCCCCTGCCGGGCGTTGACAAAGGGAAGTTCTGGTAGTATCATAAGAAAATCAATAGGCATTTGAGTGCCGCCGGGGCCGTTTTGGACCGGCGGAGAATAGTGAATCCGGTGAGAATCCGGAACGGTACCGCCACTGTATGCGCGGAGGCCGTGTGCGCGGCGAAAGCCAGTCATTGGGAATTTTCCTGAGAAGGCAGCACATGGGCTGAGGAGGCGCAAGTCAGGAGACCTGCTTGAATGAATGGGCTTCTTCCCCCGCGTTTTGGGGAACGGGCTGTTTTTTTGTGCAGAAATCGGGCTGAGGCTGCCCCTTTGGGGGCGGCCGCGGCTTTTTTGTTTTGCGTCAAAAAGGTCAGGAAATTCAGGCAAAGGCCGCGCTTTGCGGCCGGTCTCCCCCAGGGCGGTAAAAACGGGTGTTCGGGCAACGGGCCCTGGACCATAAATTTTTCCCAATGGAGGAACCACAATGAAGCGTCATTTTGCACTTTTCCTGGCCTGCGCGGTTCTCTGTGCCGCCTTGGCTCTCAGCGGATGCTCTGCCCGCTCCGAGCAGTCTTCCCAGAGCAAAAGCGCCGCCAGAGCACAGTCTGAAACCGTGGCCGAAGCTGCCGCCGAGGATCTGCTGGGCAACGGCTGGGCGGTGGAGAGCAGCATGGAGCTGCAGTATGCCACCCAGTTCTCGGTGGACTATTTTGAGGGCGGCTACAAGCTGCTGAGCCTGTCCAACGGCAGCCGTTTTCTGGTGATTCCCGAGGGCGGCAGCCTGCCCGAGGGCATCGACGAGGACATCGTTCCCCTCTACCAGCCGCTGGACCATTTGTACCTGGCAGCTTCCTCGGCCATGAGCCTGTTTGATTCCCTGGGCCACGCCGATCTGATCCAGCTTTCCAGCACCAAGGAGAGCAGCTGGTACATCGACTCGGCCAAAGAAGCCATGGCCGAGGGCCGGATGGTCTATGTGGGCGCTTACAATGAGCCGGATTACGAGATGCTGCTGGAGGCGGGCTGCCCCCTGGCCATCGAATCCCGGATGATCGACGAGGCCTCTGAGACCAAGAGCAAGCTGGAAGAGCTGGGCATCGCAGTTCTGGTGGACCAGTCCAGCCTGGAAAATCACCCCATGGGCCGTTCCGAGTGGATTCGGTTTTACGGCGCGCTGCTGAACGAAGAGGAAAAGGCCGCCGAGCTGTTCGCAGAGCAGGTGGCTGTGCTGAACGAGGTGACCAGCGCCGAGGCCACCGGCAAGACCGTGGCCTTCTTCTACATCAGCCCCTCCTCCGGCAGCGTGGTGGTCCGCAAGGGCGGCGACTACATCAGCAAGATGCTGGAGCTGGCCGGCGGTGATTACCTGTTCCGGGACCTGGACGACGGCGACCCCGAGAGCTCCACCGAGCCTATGGAGATGGAGGCCTTCTTCGCTGCGGCCAAGGACGCCGACTATCTGATCTACAACACCTCGGTGGGCGGCGATCTTGCCACCACCGCCGACCTCATCGCCCAGAACGAGCTGCTGGCCGAGTTCAAGGCGGTGAAGGAGGGCAACGTCTGGTGCACCAAGCGCAACCTCTACCAGGTGACCACCGAGCTGGGCCAGATGGTGGAGAGCTTCCACCAGATCTTCACCGGCGAGGCCAATGAGACCGGGGACCTGCCCTACCTCTACCGCCTGCCGTAACCATACCTTCTGCTGCCGCTCGAAAGAGCGGCAGTTTTTCGGTCCAGCGGTTTTGACCGGCACAAACGAGAGAAAGGGGTGCTGACCCATGAACCGACCCAAACTGCACGCCGCCCGGCTGAGCGACCCGGGGCGCTTTGTTCTTGTGATGATCCTGCTGGCCGGGCTGCTGGCGGCAGGCCTTGTGCTGAACGCCAACATCGGCTCGGTGCCTATCCCGCCGGGGCAGGTCTTCCGGCTGGTGTGGCAGAGCCTGCGCTGCGGCGCGGCCAACCTTTTGACCGGCGGAAAATACGCCGAGGAGCTTTCCCAGATCCTCTGGGGCTC
Organism: uncultured Faecalibacterium sp.; assembly: GCA_944387955.1. GTDB lineage: Bacteria > Bacillota > Clostridia > Oscillospirales > Ruminococcaceae > Faecalibacterium. The sequence continues at coordinate 7,636 of CALXGY010000099.1, forward strand.
CACCGAGAGCCAAATTCTTTTCGGCATCCGGCTGCCCCGGCTGCTGCTGGCGGCCGTGCTGGGCGGGGCGCTTTCGGTGTCGGGGTATCTTTTGCAGGTCTTTTTCCGCAACCCCATCGCAGGGCCCTTCGTGCTGGGCATCTCCTCGGGGGCCAAGATGGTGGTGGGCATCACCCTCATCTTTCTGGCTCCGGCCCTCGGCCCCCTGAACCCGCTGAGCCTGGTCCTGGCGGCCTTTGCGGGCTCGCTGGTCATCACCGCCTTTGTGCTGCTGTTCTCCCAGACGGTGCGCAGCATGTCCATGCTGCTGGTCATCGGCATCATGGTGGGGTATCTCTGCGGCGCGGTGACCGACTTCTGCATCACCTTCGCCACCGAATACCAGGTGGTCAACCTGACCAACTGGGCCATGGGCAGCTTTTCGGGGGCCAACTGGGAGACGGTGCGCACCGCTCTGGCCCTCTGCCTGCCCGGGACGGCGGCGGCCATGCTGCTGTCCAAGCCCATTTCGGCCTATGCCCTGGGGGAGGGCTACGCCCAGAGCATGGGGGTACGCATCAAGCCTTTCCGGGTGGCGCTGATTTTGCTGTCCAGCCTGCTTTCCGCCTGCGTCACCGCTCTGGCCGGGCCCATCTCCTTTGTGGGCATCGCGGTGCCCCACATCACCCGGAGCCTTTTGAAGTCCTCGCGGCCTCTCTTCGTGCTGCCGGCGGTCTTTCTCAGCGGGGCGGTGTTCTGCGTTTTCTGCGACCTGATCGCCCGGACCGTCTTTTCCCCCACCGAGCTGGCGATTGGGACGGTCACCTCCGCCTTTGGCGCGCCGGTGGTGATCTGGATGATGGTACAGCGCCGCCGCGCACAGGAGGGCTGAGCCATGGCCGCATATCTCAAAACCGAAGATCTGGCGGTGGGCTACAACGGCCAGCCGCTGATCCGGGACATCTGTTTTTCCCTGGAAAAGGGCAAGGTCCTGACCCTCATCGGCCCCAACGGCGCGGGCAAATCCACCATCCTAAAGACGCTCACCCGCCAGCTGTCCGCTCTCCATGGGGCGGTGTGGCTGGACGGGCGGGCGCTGCGAGACTGGGCGCCCCGGCCGCTGGCCCAGCGGATGGCGGTGCTTTTGACCGACCGGGTCCGGCCCGAGCTGATGACCTGCGCTGAGGTGGTGGCCATGGGCCGTTACCCCTATACCGGGCTTTTGGGCCGTTTGAGCGAGGCGGATGCCGCTATGGTAGACCGCGCCCTTGCCCTCGTCCATGCCCAGGAACTGGCCGGGCGGGATTTTGCCACCCTGTCGGACGGGCAGCGCCAGCGGGTACTGCTGGCCCGGGCCCTCTGCCAGGAGCCGGAGATTTTGGTGCTGGACGAGCCCACCGCCTACCTTGACATCCGGCACAAGATCGAGCTGCTGGAGCTGCTGCGCAAGCTGGCCCGGGAGCAAAAGCTCACGGTCCTGCTGTCGCTCCACGAGCTCGACCTGGCGGTGAAGAGCTCGGCTCTTCTGCTCTGCGTCCAGGGGGACAAAATCGCGGCCTTCGGCCCGCCGGAACAGATCCTCTCTGAGGAGCTGATCCAGCAGCTCTACGGCCTCGGACCGGGAGCCTACAATCCCCTTTTCGGCAGCGTGGAACTGGCCGGGCCTGCCGGGGACCCCAAGGTCTTTGTGGTGGCGGGGGGCGGCTGCGGCATTCCCTGTTACCGTGCGCTGCAAAAGCAGGGTCTGCCCTTTGCCACCGGCATCCTGTTTGAAAACGACATCGACTGCCAAGTGGCCCGCTCGCTGACGGGGGCGGTGGTGACCGCCCCGGCCTTTGAGCCCATGGGCCCCGACCAGTACGCCCAGGCCGCCGCACTTTTGGAGCGGTGCGAGCTGGTGCTGGACGCGGGCGGGCCCATCGGGAGTTTGAACCATCTGAACCAGCGCCTTCTGGACCTGGCCCGGGAAAAACAAATCCCGGTCCGCCGGGCCCAGCGATAAACAAAACGGGAGGCTAGACTATGGAATCATCCATCCCCCGGCTCCTGCTGGCCGGGCCCCACAGCGGCTGCGGCAAAACCACGGTCACCTGCGGAATCTTGCAGGCCCTTGTAAACCGGGGCCTCGCCGTCGGGGCCTTCAAGTGCGGGCCGGACTACATCGACCCCATGTTCCACAGCCGGATCATCGGGGCCAAAAGCGGAAACCTCGATCCCTACTTCTTTTCCCCCAACACCCTGCGGTATCTGCTGGCCAAAAACGCCGCCGGGCGGCAGGTTTCCATTCTGGAAGGAGTCATGGGCTATTACGACGGGCTGGGCGATACTCCCCGGGCCAGCAGCTGGGAGGTGGCCCGCATCACCGAGACCCCGGCGGTGCTGGTGCTCGGCGCCCGGGGGGCCAGCCTCTCGATCCTGGCGGCGGCGGAAGGCTTTTTGAACTTTCTGCCGGACAGCCAGATCCATGGGGTCATCCTCAACCAGTGCCCGCCTTCTCTCTACCCCCAACTGGCCGGGGCCATCCAAAAGCGGTTCGGCGGGCGGCTGCGGCCCCTGGGCTTTCTGCCGCCGGTGCCGGAGGCGGTGCTGGAAAGCCGCCACCTGGGGCTCATCACGGCGGAGGAAGTGACTGACCTGCGCCAAAAGCTGGCGAAACTTGCCGAAAAGGCCGAGGAGTGCATCGACCTTGCGGGGCTGCTGGACCTGGCCCGCAGCGCCCCGCCCCTTCGCTGGGAAGAGGTGGCGCTGCCCCGGTTCTCTGAGCCGGTGCGGATCGGCGTTGCCCGGGACAAGGCCTTCTGCTTTCACTACGAGGACAACCTTTCGGCGCTGGAAGCTCTTGGGGCAGAGCTTATCCCCTTCAGCCCGCTGGAAGATTCTGCCCTGCCCTTGGACCTCCAGGGGCTCTATCTGGGGGGCGGATATCCGGAGCTTTACGCCAAAACCCTGAGCGAAAACCGCTCCATGAAAGAGAGCATCCGGGCAGCTCTTAGCCGGGGTCTGCCCTGCATCGCCGAGTGCGGCGGGTTCATGTACCTGACCGAAGCCATCGGGGACTATCCCATGGTGGGCTTTCTGCCCGGAAAGAGCTTTGACGCCGGGCGGCTGACCCGGTTCGGCTATCTGCGGCTGAGGGCCGAGACCGACAACCTGCTCTGCCGGGCCGGGGAGGAAATCCCTGGGCATGAATTCCACCGCTGGGACAGCCAGCAGACCGGCAGCGGCTTTACCGCCCGGAAGGAAAACGGCAGAAGCTGGCCCTGCGTCTTTGCCACCCCGCGGCTGTACGCAGGGTACCCACACTTCCACTTTTACGCAAACCCGGACTTTGCGGTCCGCTTCTATCAAACATGTCTGGAGGAAAAACACCGCCATGATCCAGTATCTGAAACCCATGGAGATCGAGCAGCGCAGCTTTGAGATCCTCTCGGAGCTGCTGGGAGACCGGCCCCTGGACCCGGAAAACGCCCCCGTCATCAAGCGGGTGATCCACACCACCGCCGATTTCGAGTACGCCGACAATCTGGTTTTCTCCCCCCATGCGGTCCGGAAAGGGCTCAAGGCGCTGCGGGCGGGCTGCGACATCGTCACCGACACCCAGATGGCCAAAGCCGGCATCAACAAGGGAGTTCTGTCCCGGCTGGGGGGCACGGTGCACTGCTTCATCTCCGACCCGGAGGTGGCCAAAGAAGCAAAGGAGCGGGGCATCACCCGGGCCGCCGTCTCAATGGAAAAGGCCGCCGCCCTCGAAAAGCCCTGCATCTTTGCCATCGGCAACGCCCCCACCGCCCTGCTGGCGCTGCACAGCCTCATGGAGGAGGGCAGGCTCTCCCCCGCCCTCATCATCGGAGTGCCGGTGGGCTTTGTAAATGTGGTGGAGAGCAAGGAACAGATCCTCACCTCCCCGGCCCCCTATATTGTGGCCCGGGGACGCAAGGGCGGCAGCAATGTGGCCGCCGCCATCTGCAATGCGCTGCTGTACCAGATCGGGCGGTGAAGCCATGGCTATAAAACTTCCCTCTCTCTGCATCTTTGCGGGCACCACCGAGGGCCGCGCTTTGGCCGAGGCGCTGCGCGGCGCGCCGGTGCGCCTGACCCTCTGCACCGCCACCGAATACGGCGGGCAGCTGCTGGACCCGGCCCCCGGCCAGACCGTCCGCACCGGGCGGCTGGACGAGCAGGCCATGGAGCAGCTCTTCCGGGAGAATGATTTTTCCCTCGTGATCGACGCCACCCACCCCTACGCGGCGCAGGTGACCGAGCAGCTGACCCAGGCCTGCCGGGCCTGCGGGGTGGAATATCTGCGGCTGGCCCGGGCGGAGTCGGCGCTTCCTTCGGAGGCCGTCTTTGTGCCGGACGCCGCCGCGGCCGCTGAGTTCCTTGCAAAGCAGGAGGGGAACATCCTGCTCACCACCGGCAGCAAGGAGCTGAAAACCTTTGCCCGGATGCCGGATTTTTCGGCCCGGGTCTATGCTCGGGTGCTGCCGGTCTGCGCCTCTCTGGCCGCCTGCGGGGAGGCGGGGCTGCCCCCTGCCCACCGCATCGCCATGCAGGGGCCCTTTTCCGAGGAGATGAACCTCGCCACCCTCCATGCGGTGTCGGCCCGCTACCTGGTCACCAAGGACGGCGGGACCCCCGGCGGCTTTGAGACCAAGGTCTCCGCCGCCCGCAGGGCCGGGGCCGTCCTGGTGGTCATCGGCCGCCCGCCCCAGCCGGAGGGGCATTCTCTTTCCGAAGTGCTGGCCCTGCTGGAACAGCGGTACGGCCTCAACCTGTGACCTATAAAGGAGGACTCTCTGTGAACCCTGTACTTTCGTCCCTGCTGGCGCTGCTGATCGGCTTTGGTGTCGATCTTGTGCTGGGAGACCCCTACTGCATCCCTCACCCGGTGGTGGGGATGGGCAAGCTGATCGCCGGGCTGGAAAAGCTGTTCCGCCGGATCTTTCCCAAAACGCCGGGAGGCGAGCGGGCCGCCGGGGCGCTGCTCTGGGCCATCGTGGCGGGGGTCTGCTTTGCCCTGCCCGCCGCGCTGCTGGCCCTCTGCCGGGCGGTCAGCCCCTGGCTGGCGCTGGCGGCGGAAAGCGTGATGTGCTGGCAGATCCTCGCCGCAAAGTCCCTCAAGGAGGAGAGCATGAAGGTTTTTGCCGCTCTCAAAACCGGAGATCTTGCCGCCTCCCGCGAGGCGGTCTCCCGAATCGTGGGGCGGGAGACCGCCCGGCTGGATGAGGCCGGCGTGACCCGGGCCGCTGTGGAGACGGTGGCCGAGAACACCAGCGACGGGGTGGTGGCTCCCCTTCTCTATCTGGCCCTCGGGGGCGCGCCCCTGGGCTTTCTCTACAAGGCCATCAACACCATGGACTCCATGCTGGGCTACACCGACCCGCCCTATCAGGACATCGGCTTTGTGCCTGCCAAGATGGACGACCTGGCAAACCTTATCCCCGCCCGGCTGTCCGCCCTGCTGATGCTGGCGGCGGGCGGGCTGCTGGGGTTCGACCTTGCTGGCGGCTGGAAGATCTTCCGCCGGGACCGGTACAACCACGCCAGCCCAAACTCCGCCCAGACCGAATCCGCCTGCGCGGGGCTGCTGGGGCTGCAGCTGGCCGGGGACGCGGTCTATCATGGGGTGCTGCACAAAAAGCCCACCATCGGGGACCCGCTGCGGCCCATTCAGCCCGAGGACATTCCCCGAGCCTGCCGCCTGCTCTATGGCGCCGCCCTTCTGGCCTTAGTCGTATGCGCCGGAGGGAAGGCCCTTTGGCTGCTGTACTTCGTAAAATAAGGAGGGCCTATGCTCTATCGGACACAAAATCCCCACGGCGGGGACATCTATGGCCAGCCGGTGCGGCTGGACTTTTCGGCCAATACCAACCCCTTCGGCACCCCGCAAGAAGTGGTGGAAGCCATGAAGGAAGCCCTTGGCCGGGTGGACCGCTACCCCGACCCCTACTGCCGCGCCCTGGTGCAGGCCATTGCGGCCCATGAACAGGTTTTGCCGCAGCACATCCTCTGCGGCAACGGCGCGGCAGAGCTGATCTACGCCTACTGCGACGCGCTGCGCCCGTCTCGGGCCGCCGAGCTGGCCCCCACCTTTTCGGAGTATTCCCTGGGGCTTGCCCGGGTGGGGTGCGAGGTGCTGCGCTGGACATTGCAAAAGGAACAGGGCTTTCTGCCCGGGGAGGAGCTGCTTTGCTGGCTGGAGGAGACCCGGCCGGAGGTGCTCTTCCTCTGCAATCCCAACAACCCCACCGGGCGGCTGATCCCCCCGGAGCTGCTGGAAAAACTGCTGGCCTTCTGCAAGGAAACCGGCACCCGGCTGTTTTTGGATGAATGTTTCCTGGACCTTTCCGAGGGCGGGGCGAGCCTTTCCCAAAGGCTGGAGGAGCACCCGGAGCTGTTTTTGCTCAAGGCCTTCACCAAGAGCTACGGCATGGCCGGGGTGCGGCTGGGGTACGGCCTGTGCGCCGACAGCGGGCTTCTGGCCCGGATGGCGGCGGCGGTGCAGCCCTGGAACGTCTCGGTGCTGGCCCAGGCGGCGGGCGTGGCGGCATTGCAGGAAAAAGAGTTTCTCCAAAAGACCCGGGCCCTCATCCACACCCAGCGCCCCTGGCTGAAAGCAAAGCTGGAAGAGCTGGGCCTCTGGGTCTGTCCGGGCAGCGCGAACTATCTGCTGTTTCAGGCCCGGCCCGGCCTGTGCGAAGGGCTGCGGCGGCAGGGCATCGCGCTGCGGGACTGCGCCAATTATGCCGGGCTCGGGCCGGGCTGGTACCGCACCGCGGTGCGGCTCCCAGACGAAAACCGGCAGCTCATCCAGGCGCTGCAAACTGTCTTGAGGAGGACTGAAGATGGCCAAAAACATCATGATTCAAGGCACCATGTCCAACGCCGGGAAAAGCCTGCTCTGCGCGGCCCTCTGCCGGATCTTCCGCCAAGACGGGCTGCGGGCGGCTCCCTTCAAGAGCCAGAACATGGCTCTCAACTCCTACATCACCCGGGAGGGGGGCGAGATGGGCCGGGCCCAGGTGGTGCAGGCCGAGGCCGCGGGCATCGAGCCGGATGTGCGGATGAACCCCATCCTGCTCAAGCCCACCACCGACATGGGCAGTCAGGTGATCCTCAACGGCAAGGTACAGGGCAATCTGCGGGCGGTGGAATACTACCGCCGCAAAAAAGAGTATATTCCCGCGATTCTGGAGGCTTACAACAGCCTCGCGGCGGAATACGACGTCATCGTCATCGAGGGGGCGGGCAGCCCAGCGGAGATCAACCTCAAGCGGGAGGACATCGTCAATATGGGCCTTGCCCGGATGGTGGACGCGCCGGTGCTGCTGGTGGGGGACATCGACCGGGGCGGGGTCTTCGCCCAGCTCTATGGCACCGTCGCTTTGCTGGAAGAGGAGGAGCGCGCCCGCATCAAAGGCACCATCGTCAACAAGTTCCGGGGGGACCGGGCCATTCTGGAACCGGGGCTCAAGACCCTGGAACAGCTGTGCGGGGTGCCGGTGGCGGGGGTGGTGCCCTATCTTCACCTGGATCTGGAGGACGAGGACAGCCTCAGCCAGCGGTTTGACCGGAGCGGCGAGCGCCGGGCGGTGGACATCGCAGTGATCCGGCTGCCCCGCATCTCCAACTTTACCGACTTTTCCCCCTTTGAGCGGTGCGAGAATGTTTCGCTGCGGTATGTGAGCCGCCTTTCCGAGCTGCAGGACCCGGACATGATCCTGCTGCCCGGCACCAAAAGCACCATTGCCGACCTGCAGTGGCTGCGGCAGTCGGGGCTGGAAGCCGCCATCCTGAAAGCTGCCAGCGCCGGGGTGCTGGTCTTTGGGGTCTGCGGCGGCTACCAGATGCTGGGCAAACGCATTTCCGACCCCCAGCAGCTGGAGGCCGCCGGGGTCACCGAGATTGCCGGGCTGGGGCTGCTGGACACCGAGACGATTTTTTGTGCCGAAAAGGTCCAGACCCAGACCCGGGGCGTTTTCGGAAAGGTGGAAGGAATGCTTGCCTCCCTCAGCGGGCAGGCTTACAATGGGTATGAGATCCACATGGGCCGCAGCGGCTCCCCCTCTTCTCCCCTTGTGATGGGCGCGCCCAACGTCTACGGCAGCTACATCCACGGGCTGTTCGATGCGCCGGGGGTCAGCGACGCCATTCTGAGGGCCCTGGCGGAAAAGAAGGGGCTGGATCTGGAAGCTTTGGGCTCCTTCGACCCCAAAGCCTACAAGGAAGAACAGTATGACCGGCTGGCCGAAGCGGTGCGCGGCGGGCTGGACATGGAATTTGTGTACCGCGTTTTGAACCGGGAGGTATAACACATGGAAGGTTTGATTCACATCTACTGCGGCGACGGAAAGGGCAAGACCACCGCCGCCGTCGGGCTGGCGGTCCGGGCCGCCGGAGCCGGGAAAAAGGTCCTCTTCGTGCAGTTTTTCAAGGACGGCACCTCCTCCGAGATTCAGGTCCTGGGGCAGATCCCCGGGGTGGATCTGGAGCTCTGCCTCACCCACCATGGCTTTTACAAGTTCATGGACGAGGCCGGGCGGGCCGCTGCAAAGGAGGACTACTCCTTCCTTCTGGACAATGCCCTGGCCCGGGCAGCCGAAGACCTTGACCTGCTGGTGCTGGACGAGGCCATCTCGGCCTGCAACTGCGGCGTGATCGACGAGGAGGTGCTGGCCGCATTCCTGAAAAACAAGCCCGCCGGGCTGGAGGTGGTGCTTACCGGCCGGAACCCCTCCCAGCGGCTGCAGGACCTGGCCGACTATATCACCGAGATGAAAAAGATCCGCCACCCCTACGACAAGGGCATTTCTGCCCGGCTCGGGGTGGAGTATTGAGAGGAGAGGCCATGGAAACACTGGAAGAACTGGAGCAGCAGCTTTCGGCGCTGCTTTCCGCCATCCCGGAGCCGGACCGGCAGGCCATGGACGACGCAAGCGCCCACCAGGCCCGGCTGGCAAAACCTCCGGGCAGCCTGGGCCGACTGGAAAAACTGGCGGTACAGCTGGCGGGCGCCGCCGGGCAGCTGCACCCCGCCTTTCCCCGCAAGCATCTTCTGGTCTTTGCGGCGGACAACGGGGTGACGGCGGAAGGGGTATCCAGCGCTCCCCGGTCGGTGACTTTGCAGCAGACCTTGAACCTGACCCGGGGCAAAACCGGCGCGGCGGTGCTGGCAAAGCAGTTCGGGGCAGCCCTCACGGTCTGTGACGTGGGGGTGGATGCCGAGATTCGGGACCCTGCCGTGCTGAACCGGAAAATCGCCCGGGGCACCGGGAACATTGCCATTGAACCCGCCATGACCCGGCAGCAGTCATTGCAGGCCATCCTCACCGGGGCGGCCCTGGCCCGGCAGGTGCCCGCCGACCTTCTGGGAGTGGGCGAAATGGGCATCGGCAACACCACCACCTCCTCTGCGGTGCTGGCCGCCCTGCTGGGAGTGGAGGCCGAGGAGGTCACCGGCCGGGGCGGCGGGCTGACCGACCAGAGCTTTGAAACCAAAAAAGCGGTCATTCGCCGGGCGCTGGCCCTCCACAAGCCGGACCCCGCCGACCCGGTGGAGGTGCTGGCCAAGGTGGGAGGCTTCGACCTTGCAGCCATGTGCGGGGCCTTCCTGGGAGGTGCAGCCGCCCGCAGGCCGGTGGTCATCGACGGTTTTATCTCGGTGGTAGCGGCCCTGTGCGCGGTGCGGCTCTGCCCCCGGGCGGCAGGGTATCTGATTCCCAGCCACGCCTCCTATGAGCGGGGCTACCGGCTGGCGGCCGAGGCCCTGGGGCTGGACCCCGTCCTGCTTGTGGAGATGCGGCTCGGAGAGGGCAGCGGGTGCCCGCTGGCCTTCCAGGTGGTG
>CALXGY010000100.1 GCA_944387955.1 uncultured Faecalibacterium sp.
CCAGAATTTTGTCCGCATTCTGAATGGAACTGACCCGCTGGGCCACAATGATCTTGGTAGTGCCTGCAAAATCCTGTGCCAGAGCCCGGCGCAGCGCGGCATCGGTTTTGTAATCCAGTGCGCTGGAACTGTCGTCCAGCAGAAGAATCTCGGGGTCAGCCGCCAGCGCCCGAGAAAGCAGGACCCGCTGGCGCTGCCCGCCGCTGAGGTTGGAACCATGAGGCGCAAGCTCGGCGGCAAAACCGCCTTCCCGCCGGGCGATAAACTCGGCCTGAGCGGTGCGGGCGCCGGAAGCCTGCTGTTCATCAGTCAAAGGGCGGCCAAACCGGATGTTCTCCCCGATCTGTCCGGCGAAAAGAAAATCGTTCTGGAATACTGCGCCGAACCGTCTGTGCAGGACTTCGGCCGGGATACTGCGCAGATCCTGACCATCAATCCGCACCGAGCCCTTGTCCGGGTCGTACAGCCGCAGCAGCAGCCACAGCAGGGTGCTCTTGCCGCTGCCGGTGGGACCGATGATGCCCAGGGTCTGACCCCGCTGGAGGGTGAAGTCGATGTCTGTAAGAGTATCCTCCACCTTATTGTAAGAGAAACTGACCTTGTCAAAGACCAGGAAGGGTTCTCCTTCGGTGGGGCGAATCTGCATCGTTTGCAGATCTGCCGGAGCGTCCAGCACCTCGGCGATTCGCCGGCCGCTGGCAGCGCCTTTGGAGTACATGACAAACATTCGGGAGACCATGAGCAGCGCGTTGAGGATGATGGTAAAATAGCTCAAAAAGGCGATGATCTTGCCCGGCTGGGTCACGCCGCTGTTGACCCGGTAGGCGCCCACCACAACCACCAGGGTCAGACCGGTGTTGAGCAGCAGGTTCATGACCGGATTTGTGACATTCATCATCAGGGAGGCTCGATAGTCCCGGTCTGCTGTTTCGGCGTTGGCCTGGTCGAACCTCTTCTGTTCATATTCCTGTTTGGAAAGCGCCTGAATGACCCGGATACCGGTCATGCTTTCCTGTGCGCGGCGGACCAGCAGGTCCAAGGCCTGCTGCGTGCGGGTATACATCTGTACGCCCCGGGTGGAAACAAACCAGACCACCAGTCCCAGCAGGGGCAGAATTGCAATAAGTACCAGGGTCAGCACTGGTTCCAGTGAGAGGGTCAGTAAGATGCCGCCCAGCAGCAGAATGGGGGCTCGTATACCCAGCCGCTGCATCCGATCCACCATTTGGTGGACGTTGTATGTATCGCTGGTGAGCCGGGAGATCAGCGAAGGGGTGGTGAAGCGGTCGGCCTGGGCGCAGGACAGCCGGCAGACCTTGGCGAATAGATCATGCCGCAGCCGCCGGGTCACATCCCGGGAGGTACGGCAGGACAGGCGGTTTGCTGTCACGTTAAAAATCAGCGCCAGCAAAGAGCAGACCACCATTGCCCTGCCCCATCCAAGAAGGCCCCGCATATCCTGTGCGGGGACGCATTCGTCCAGAATGATGGAGAGCATCCAGGGCAGCAGCAGTTCCATAATGGTGCCGGTCATCTTGATAATCAGCCCGAAGGTCATGATGGGAAGCTTTGGTTTAAGATAGACAAAAATCGTTTTCATTGGATCTCCTCCGCCCGCTTGGCCAGCTGATCCAACAACTGTTCCAGCAGCATTTGCTGCTCCGGCTCCAGATCCTGAAAGAGCTTCTCGCGCCAGGACTGGCGCACCTGCCGGATGACCGGCAGCAGTTCCTGTGCCTTGTCTGTGGGATAGACCTCCACTGCACGCCGGTCGGCAGTGCTGCGGCGACGGATGATAAACCCGTTCTCCTCCAGAAGCGCCAGCTGCCGGGTAACGCTGCTGCGGTTCACATGCAGGATCTGGGCCAGCTGATCCTGGGTGATGCCGGGGCTGCGGCAGATCTCGGGCAGATAGGGCAGCTGACATCCGGTCAGACCGTAGGGCTCCATCCGCTTATCCCGGTAAAGGGTCGCGCAGCGGGCAATCGTGTAGATGCTGCGCATTGGGTAGCTGTTCATTCTGAGATGCCTCCTCCTTGCAGGCAGGCCCTTAAATTCTCATAAGCAGCCGCCTGCCGCAATTGAATGGTTGCACGCGCATCAGTTGCGCACGCAACCATATGATGTTATTATAGCATTCTCCAGCTCCGGAATACAAGCCTCTAAACAGGAACAAGGGCAGACGCATAAAATACGCCTGCCCTTGTTCCCTTCCACCGATTCCCACTCGCGGGTGAGAGAAAACTAAAGGATCGTTCCGGTCTTATTTTTCGTCGTACTGTTTGACCGTGACTTCCTGCTTCTCAAAATCAATGAAGATCTGATAAGCATAATTGTCCTCGCTGGTGTCCCAGACCTCCACAAACTTCGGGGTCACCTCGATGATGATCTCGCTGTCCTCGTGGGAGTATTTGTTGTAGCTGCCCCAGAGAAATTCTTTGTAGAGCTTTTCAAACCGGCGGCCCGGCTCCTCCACTACGAGGCCCATATTCCGGGCAGTACCTTCCACCTGAACGCCGCTCCAGCAAAGGGCGACATTGGGATTCTGATACAGCTGCTGGGTCTTGCGGAAATCCTTGTCGGTCTTAAACCAGATTTTGTTGTCATAGAACAGGCAGCTGACGTTGCGCACCATGACATAATCGTTGACCGAGCTGGCCAGCGCCATAATCTTCCAGTCGCCGAGCTTCTCAAACATGATGGATACAGCCTGATCAAAGGTAAGCTGTTTGTCTGCGCTGAATTTCATAGTAACTCTCCTTTTGTATAATTGACGGTGGCAGGTCTTTTAATCCAGAATCATCTTTTTGACCGGAACGCTGATTCGTTTATACAGCAGGATGGTCAAAACGGAAGTGATCGCACGGGAAACAATGTTGAAGGGCAGTACCGAGAAAACGACGAAGGTGGGCAGATCCTTGATCCAGGGATTGACCGCCGAGCAGGCTGCCACGATGGAATCCCAGTTCATGCCGTACAGCACCATGTAAGCGGGGAAAATCAGATAAAGATTGGTGAATACTGCCACCACCACGCTGGCGACGCTGCTAATGAGAATGCCGATCAGCGCGCCGTTCTTGGTGCGGTGCTTGCGGTAATAGAGCACCGCCGGCAGTACATAGGCACAGCTGAGCAAAAAGTTCTGGATTTCGCCGGTGTACATGGAGCTGGTACCCTTGAAGATCAAAATGAGCACCAGTTTGACCGCAATGATCATCACCGCGCCAACCGGGCCCAGAATAAAGCCGCCGATCAGTTCAGGCAGCGCTGAGAGGTCCAGGTTTGCAAAGGGGGACAAAAACGGAATGGACAGGCTGAAATACTGCAGCACAAATGCGACAGCTCCCATCAGAGCTGCCAGGGTCAGACGGCGAACTTCTCCACGTTTCATAATGAAACCTCCCTATAAAGAAAAAATCCTGAAGCCAACCAAAAAAGGCCTCAGGAAATTCTCTGAAAGGCAATCCGCCCGCCAGAAGAAAAGTCTTTTCCCATCCGGACTGTACCGTCGGTTCTGGAATCACACCAGATCGGCCGCCAAACAGCGGTTCATGGACTATACCATCGGTCGGGATTTTCACCCTGCCCCAAAGACCATTAATTCAGTTTAACTTCGAGTCTCATTATGGACTTTTGTTTTGTTTTTGTCAAGTCCTTCCGGAAAATTTCTGCCATCTCCTGCTGCCTTTCGATCTAGAGCTGCAAAAATTCATCGAGAAGCCTGCTGTTTCCGGCAAGACTGCCGGAACAGCCGCCCTTATTCTTCGATTTTTTTCCACTCAGGGTTTTCGCCGGAGATTCGATGGTCTACTGTACGCACCAGTTCCAGCAAGCTCTGGAAGGAACATTTTTCTCCTGTGGCAGGAAAATACACCGAACCCTGCCATTCCCGATTTTCTGTGCCGGTCAAAACGATCTCGCACAAGCTGTTGTCTGTCATGGGTCTGCATCCTCCTGTTTATACGTTTTTATTCGTGTTCGCTTGAAATCGGTCTATAAATACTATACCATAGGATGGTTTTTTTGACATCACCCGTTCCAGGGGCAAAAATGGGTAATGCCTGCGGATCTATCCGCGGGCATTACCCATTTACAGCAGCATGTATTTTTTCAGGTCCTGACGGTGCCGGATATTCAGCTTCTGAAGCGCCATAGAGATGTGGCGCTTGACCGTATTGGGAGAAATGTTCATATGTTCGCCGATTTCCTGATTGGTCCAGCCGCGGGCAGCCAGCATGGCGGCCGCAAATTCAGTGGTCGTCAGGTTATCCGCCACATCGTGGCCGGTGGAAGGGTTATGGATCTTGCGCCATCCCGCAGAAAAGCGATAGGTAATGGCGATGATCCGCTTGAAGTCCTCCGGCCAGTCCTTTTTGATGACCGCTTCCAGCATTCCACCCAGAAGTCCGTGATGTTCCCCAAACCCTTCGATCAAATCATCCGGCTGAGCCAGTTTCCAGGCCGTCAACAGATGAAATTGCGCCTGCTCCACCTGGCGAAGGCTCATATAATCCATCACGGCCACCAGGTGCAGATAGATGGAGGGAATCGGATAAACATTATCCTGCATTGCCAGGGTCGCTTCCACAATGCCAAGGCTTTTTTCGTAATCTTTCTGCAGATAGGCCCGATGTGCCTGGACATACAGGGCAAACGCTCTCAGCCCGGCAGGAAGCAGTGGCAGATAGTCCCGAATGGAAGGTAGCTCTTCCGGCAAAGGAAGATGCAGAAGAACTGCGGCAGCAGAAAGGATAAACGCACCAGCCGCCTGCATCTGAGGAAGAAGCTCCGGGGCTTCTGCAAAGCTCTTTTTCAGTTCGGACAGGCCGAAGCGGGCCTGCTGGATCTGTCCGATGGAAAGGTTTGCATAAGCATAGATCAGGCAGGCAGACAGGCGTATGGCGGGGTCCGGGCTGTTGAGGTAGAGCTTGGCCCGCTGTTCCGCCTGTTCAGGATGCCCGCTGAAATAATAGTATTCTGCCCAGGCGATCTCCTTACAGGGGCCCTCCGGCATCCCGCAAACCGTTTCGCGGCAATGTCCTGGCTTAAAAGCGGTATTCATCAGCGGCATCAACCCCGAGACCGAAACCGGTTGATGCACAGACGGAACCATTCCGCCTTTTTCTTTGCGGGGGTCCTCCGGTTTGGAGGCTCCCGCCGGCACACCCCAGGAAGATCCAAACTTCATTGCACCCTCAATCCGCCCCTGGGCACAGTATTTCTGCACCAGACGTTCGGAGATCCCCCATTCTTGCGCAGCCTGCCGCACCGTAATATAGTCCATTCTTTTCTCCCCCCAGTCGGTTTTCCCGTGCTTTCTGTTCGCATCCCCGAACACTTGTTCGTTCGGTCTTCTTTTTTCTTCGTTGCCTTTATAATAGAATTTCAGATCCGAACCATATCAGAACAGATCTCAGCAAGAGAACCTGCACCGCACATCTGCATGGCATCGATCAGTTCGGAGGCCAGTTTTTCAATATACAGCTGTACCCCTTGTGCTCCGCCGCCGTACACAGCAGTGACAAAGGGA
Organism: uncultured Faecalibacterium sp.; assembly: GCA_944387955.1. Lineage (GTDB taxonomy): Bacteria > Bacillota > Clostridia > Oscillospirales > Ruminococcaceae > Faecalibacterium. The sequence goes on from CALXGY010000100.1 coordinate 5,531, forward strand.
CGGCAGATGAGAACGCCATCCGCCCCCAGAGCCAACGCTTTAAACACATCGGTACCGGTCCGGATGCCGCCGTCCACCAATACCTTGACCCCGCTGCCCTTTAATTCCTGGACGATCTCGGGCAGTACCTCTGCGGTAGCAGGGCACTGATCCAGCACGCGGCCGCCGTGATTGGAAACGACAATGGCCGCTGCACCTGCCTGACAGGCCTTGCGGGCTCCCCGGGCGGTCATGATTCCTTTTACAATAAAGGGACGCCCGGCCATCTTTACAATCTCCGCCAGCTCCTCCACCGTTTTGCTGCCCGCCGGCGGAGTCATATTCTTTAAGATCGGCAGACCTGCTGCATCCACATCCATTGCCATCGCAAAACAGCCGCTGGACTTGGCCTGATCCATCTTGACGCGGATGGTATCCAGGTTCCAGGGCTTGATGGTGGGAACGCCGCAGCCCTCAGCCGCAGCAATGGCCCGGGTGGCCATGGTCATCACGTTGGGATCGGTGCCGTCTCCGGTAAAAGCCGCAATGCCGTTCTCAGCACAGGCCTTTACCAACACCTCGTTGTAGGTCATGTCGTTGTACTCTGTCGAATAGTGTAGGCTCACCGCCCCTACCGGCCCTGCGAAGAAGGGATAGCGGAAACTGCGGCCAAACAGCTCACAGCGGGTATCCGGCGTGCGGTTTTCGCACAGGGTGTCCATATTGATTCGGATCTCTGCCCACTTGTTAAAGTTGCGGATGGCGGTATCCCCTACCCCTTTGGCGCCAGGGCCGGGGATCTTATTGCCGCAGGCTGCACCGTTGCAGACCGGGCAGGCCTTGCAGTAAGGGCCGATGCACTCCCGCGCATGGGCCAAAACATCGGAATAGGTCATTTTGATTCCATCTCCTCTTTCTATCCGGGTGCTCCAGAGCCGAAGGGGCCGAAGCACCGATGCTTATTTTATGATACTCCTGTTTGAATAAACAGGTCAAGCCCCGGCGAGCGTTTTGTCTATTCTTGACGAAGGAAGGAAATTGAAATTCTTTCAAAAAAATGCTTGACAATTTCACTGTTTTCAGGTATTATAGTGGAGCGCCAGGGAGCTTGGCGCAGAATTGAATAAGATGGAGAGATGGCTGAGTTGGTCTAAGGCGCACGACTGGAAATCGTGTAACGTGTCAAAAGCGTTCCGGGGTTCGAATCCCCGTCTTTCCGCCATAAAAGAGCTTGCAGAAAAGTCTGCAGGCTCTTTTGCTTTGTATTTTTAGAGCAATCAGCATGTATTCCTTTTTAAAGCGCACAGAAAGATGTTTTTTGTTGAATTTGCTCAAATTCAATTTTTCCCTTTACATTTGGGTCGTTTTGTGAGATAATATGCGAGCAGTCTTCCGGAGCTTCCGGGAAACCAAAAACTGAATTATGTGGAAAGATGGCTGAGTTGGTCTAAGGCGCACGACTGGAAATCGTGTAACGTGTCAAAAGCGTTCTGGGGTTCGAATCCCCATCTTTCCGCCAAAAAAGAGCTTTGAGAGCAGATCTCAAGGCTCTTTTTCTTTTTGTCCAAACCGGATGATGGTTTATGTGTGCAGAAAAGCCGCCCTGGTTCAGGACGGCTTTTCTTGCAAGGGATTTACAGAGTCTTCGATTTTTCTTTCTACCGGGAAAGCCAGTTTTCCAGCTGACGGGGGCTGCGCAAAACTGCCACCTTATCCGGGTAGCGGGCAGCGAGCTGCCGGTAGGCCACCTTTTTGCGCGGGCTGCGCCCCTCATACAGCACCCACCAGATGAATTCCAGATCCAGCTTTTCCTCACAGCCTTGGGTCATGGAATCCCGAGTACGGCCGCGGTTCTGCCAATACCGTTTGGCGACCCTCCAGAGACAAAGCATCCGGTTGAAGCAGAGCCAGAGAATATAGTCCGCCTCCTCCATCCGGCGGTCATAGAGACTGCTGCTGTAATTGCCATCAATGACCCACCCTTCATTTTGATCGAGGAAGGTTTCGATCTCCGCTTTTTCCTCCTGCAAAGAGCGTTCCACCCAGCCGGGCAGCCAGTGCACCTGATCCAGATGGAGCACCGGCAAACCATATTCCCTTCCCAGCTGTTTCGCCAAGGTGGATTTTCCGCAGCCGCTGTAACCAATGATTGCAATTTTCATTTCGGATGCACCTTACTGTGGGCTGTCCGGGATGGCCCAGGTATAGAGCTGCCCTGCCAGATCTTCATAGCGAATTCCCAACTGATAGACATTTTCCTGCAGGGCAAATGTCCCGGCCGGAACGTTGATCTCAATGTTTTCAGGGCAGAAGATCACCCACTCGGGCTGCAGCAGCTCGGCCAGAGCTGATTGCAGGGCAGGATCGGCTGCGCGCACCAGAGAGGCCCGGGCCTGGGTCTCAGAGACATTGAACATACTGAACAGCTCTACCCTCTCCCCTGTTTCACAGCGGAAAACCTCGCCGCACCGCAGCAGCTGGGACTGGCTTGCGTCCACAGTCTGCACAACCGAGGTGAGACAGCAAAGGATTCGCTCGTTGGAGGCCGAGAGACTCATCGTCTGCTGTACCTGAGCAGGAGTAAAGCTTTCCGGCGAAGCCTGGTAGAGGTTATATGCCTGCTGCAGCAGGCTGGGCAGATCGTAAAGCTTGCCCCGGGCTGCATAATAATCGGAAATAGCCTTCCGGGATGCATCGCTTAGAGCGGCAAAGGCCGGTTCTTCCTCCAGCTGCAGCTCCGGATCGTTTTCGATCAGAAGAACCGTTCCATCCGAAAGTTTATAATAGGATGCGTCTCCGGACAGCGAGCCCTGGTGCATCCGCCAGCAGTCCACCGTCTGCCCATCCGAAAAGGTTGCTGTGGCCTGCTGGGTCATCTCCCAGACCTGCTCCTCCTTCGGACTGCTGAAATGGCCTGCCAGGCTGTAAATCAGCCAGATCAGCAATGCAGCCGGAATAAAAATCTTGAGCAGAGTCCAAATGATTCCTCTCCTCCTTTTGGGCCGTGTTCTGCGGGAAGCTGTGCGTTTTCCTGTGCTGGACACCGCCTGCCGCCGATCTCCCTCAGCGGGGTCGGCAGGCATTCGCTTTGCTTCACCGGTGCGGACGACTCGCTGAGCCTGCGGCGCACCGCTTTGCCGGTTGGAACTATTTTGTTTGGTCCGTTTTTTCTTTGTCATCTTGTCCTGTTCCCCCCATTTCGTATCCCTGCGCAGGACGGCTGAGCGCCGCCCGAGCCGCAGTTATCTGTTTTTCTTTTATTGTACCAGCCGGAAGTGGCCCCGACAAGAGGCGTTGTCCCCTGTTTTCACGCTGCGCTCATATTTTCCACTTGCTTTCTTCATGCTTTTTTCGTATCCTTATCTTAAATAATGGATCGCTTTTTTGGTGTACCTCTATCTTTCCCGCACTCAGGAGGATGTTATGGCTCACAGAAAAAAAAGAACCGTCGGGCATTGGCTGCTCCGAATTCTCGCCGCTCTTATACTGCTGGTGCTGCTGCTTGCAGCGATTTTGGCCGGACTTCTGGCCTGGCGGCTGAGTCGGCTTCAGAATGGGTCCGATTTTTCCTTTGACTACTCCATCCAGTCCACCTCGACGAAACCGCCTGCTGCCTATACCGCGCTGGAAATGGTAGGTGCTTTGCAGGGCACTGTTCAGGGGCAATCCGGTCGGCAGCAGCTGCAGGCAGCTCTGTATATTCCCGGCTCGGAACAGCCGGTGACGGATTTATATGCGGACAGTGAACTGGTGCTGGTGGATGTCGGCCAGCTTTACCGCAGCATTGCCGCCGGGATCATACAGCAGTACCCGTTGGCCGGATATCTTCTGCCGGACTGGACCATGGGGGATTATATCTCCCAAATTCAGCTGGCCGAGCTGCTGGGATATCCGCCGGTTTCTGCCGGACTTCCGGAAATCACTTCCCTGGAGCTCTCGCTGCTGGCTCTGGAACCGGTGAGCTGGGAGGGAGGCTTGGATGGATACCTCTATCTGACCCCCAAACAGCCGCTGGAAAGCGGCATAAAGCTGACCATCGGACTGCCGCTGCGTAGCCTCATCTCGGAATTTACCAAGGTCTATCTCCGTATTGAGGACGACCAGAACGGCCTGGTCATCGAGCTGACCGGAAAAGCACTGGCCGTGGAAAACCAGCTGACCGCACCAGAGTCCCGCATTTCGGATGACCGGATCGCCCTGCTGAGGGACATTCGGGTGGCCGTACAGGAACTATATTCTCTCGTGCAAAGCAGCCTGGATCAGATGAACCTTCCGGCAGCCGAAAGCTAAACCATTTTTAGACAATACCGCCCGGCTGGTGCAGCGACGCACAGCCGGGCGGTATTTGTCATGCTGGGATATTACAGAGGCTTTCAGCCGCAGGTGTGGTGGCCGCCGCAGCTATGACTGCCGCAGCTGTGCCCTTCAGCGTGGTCGTGATGATCACAGTGCACATCCGGCGCGTAGGCCAGATTACCGGACAGCAGCGCCTGTACCGCCTCATCTGCATTTCCCTGTGCGCCGCCGTACAGGCGAATCCCCGCCTGAGCCAGGGCATTCTGCGCGCCCATACCGATGCCGCCGCAGATCAAAGTATCCACGCCCAGCCCGGCCAAAAAACCGGCCAGTGCGCCATGGCCGCTGCCCATGGTGGGAACGATCTGCGCAGAGGTCACGGCACCGCTCTCCACCTCATATACCTTGAACTGCTCGGTATGGCCAAAATGCTGAAAGATCTGACCATTTTCATACGTTACTGCAATGCGCATTTTTATTTGCTCCTTTTTTGTTCATGGCCTGCCAGACAGGCCGAAATGTTTTATTCAGGGTCATTATAGCGCGGTTTGTGCAAAAATGCAAACTGCTCCTTGCACTCTTTTTCTGCATGGGAAAGGCCCGGTCTGCCGCCTTTATCTGGGGCAGACCGGGCCTTTTGGTTTTTTACTTTACTTCGCAATCAGTTCATCGGCCAGAGCTTCCATCTGAGCCTGGGATGCCTCATTCATGGCGCTGCGCAGAGTGACCTGAGCATCGCAAAGGGTGATATTCTTCATTCCCTCCAGTTCGGCGCGCATAAGCTTTGCGGCCATCGGCGCCCAGCTGCCGTTCTCCATCAGCGCCACAGTACGCTTCTGGAAGTTCTTGTTTTTCAGATGGTGCAGGAAGCTCTCCATCGGGGGGAAGAGTGCTGCGTCGTAGGTCGCGCAGGCCAGCACTATTTTGCCGCAGCGGAAGGCCTCGGCCACCGCGTAGGAGACCTCCACGCGGGACAGATCCATCTCGGTCACCTGTGCGCCTTTGGCGCGCAGGATCTCAGCCAGATTATGAGCAGCGGCGCGGGTATGGCCATGGATGGAAGCACTTGCTACCAGGATATACTGCGCTGCCTCCGGCTCATAGGAAGCCCAGGTGG
>CALXGY010000101.1 GCA_944387955.1 uncultured Faecalibacterium sp.
GGCTACACCCTGCGCAAGGGGATGCCCCGAATGACCCTCCGGGTGGGGGCCCGCCGGGGCGGGATGCAGCTGGCCCTTGCCCCCGAGCTGGGGGTGGTCTGGGGGCTGGACTGGGGATACCTGTTCAGCGCCGACACCCTTTGGCAGGTGTCCAGGGCAGAGCTTGCCCGGCTGGGCCCGGCGCTGCAGGCCCTGGGCGGGGCGGGGCTGTTCTTCACCCGCAGCGACGCGGCGGCCTTTTGCAGCTATGTGCTGCCCGAGCTGAAAATCCAGCTGGAAGACCCCGAAAACCTGCTCTTGTCCCAGCTGCCGCTGCCGCCGGTGGTGCAGTTCTATCTGGACAGTCCGGGGGCGGGGGTGGTGACGGTGCGGCCGGAGTTTGTCTACGGCGAGCAGCGGGTCACCCCGGACAAGGCCCCCGCCGGCCTTGTGCGGGACAAGCGGGCGGAGCAGCGGGCCGCCCGGCTGCTGGAAAAGTATCTCACCCCTGAAGAACCCCAGAGCAGCCCCGCCCTCTACCGCCTGGAAGAGGAGGAGGGGGTCTGCCGCTTTCTCGAGGAGGGCATCCCCGCGCTGCTGGAAGCGGGGGAGGTCTACCTCAGCGACGAGTTCCGCAATCTCTCCGCCCCGGCGCCCCGCATCGCGGTGGGGGTGTCGGTGAGCGGCAGCGTGCTGGATCTGGAGATCGACACCGGCGAATTCCCCCCCGAGGAGCTGCGGGAGCTGCTGGCTTCCCTGCGGCAGAAAAAGCGGTACCACCGGCTGCGGGACGGGCGGTTTTTGCGGCTGGAGGATTCCCTGGCGGCCCTGGGAGAGCTGGACGAGACTTTGGAGCTGGCGGGGGTGCCGCTGGGCCAGGCCCGCGCCCGGCTGCCCCTGTACCGGGCCCCCAGCCTGGACCAGGCCCTTTCGGGCCAGAGCGGAGTCCGCTTTGACCGGGACGACGCCTTCCGCCGGATCAGCCGCAGCTTTCACGCGGTGCGGGACAGCGAATATGTGCTGCCCGAAAGCCTGCAAAAGGTGCTGCGCCGCTACCAGCGGGAGGGCTACCGCTGGCTGCGCACCCTGGACGGCTACGGCATGGGGGGCATCCTGGCCGACGATATGGGCCTGGGCAAGACCCTGCAGGTGCTGGCCTATCTTCTGGCCCTCAAGCAGGAGGGCCGGCCCGGCCCCAGCCTCATCGTCTGCCCGGCCTCGCTGGTCTTTAACTGGGGGGAGGAGTGCGCCCGGTTTACCCCGGAGCTGCGCTGCCTCTTGATGGACGGGGACGCCGCCCGCCGCGCCAGCCTTGCTCAGCAGATGGAGCAGTACGATCTGGTGGTCACCAGCTACGACCTGCTGCGCCGGGACGAGGCTTTGTATGCCGAGCGGGAGTTCTCGGCCTGCATCCTGGACGAGGCCCAGGCCATCAAGAACCACACCACCCAGAAATACAAGGCGGCCTGCCGGCTGCACAGCCGGGTGCGGTTCGCCCTCACCGGCACCCCGGTGGAAAACCGGCTGGGGGAGCTGTGGAGCATCTTCTCCTTTTTGATGCCGGGGTATCTGCCTTCCTACCCGGTCTTTCTCAGCCGGTTTGAAAAGCCCATCGTTCAGGACAGGGACGAGGGGGCGGTGCGCCGTCTCAACCAGCTCACCGGGCCCTTTATCCTGCGGCGGATGAAGTCCCAGGTGCTCACCGAGCTGCCCCCCAAGATGGAAAAGGTGCAGCGGGTGGCGCTGGACGCCGAGCAGCGCAGGCTCTACCTTGCCGCCGTGCTGGACGCCAAGGAGCGGCTGCGGGCCGCAAAGCCGGAGGACCGGATGGCGGTGTTCGCGGTGCTCATGCGGCTGCGGCAGATCTGCTGCGACCCCCGCCTTGCGGTGGAGGACTGGACCGGCCCCAGCGCCAAGCTGGAAGCCTGCGCCGATCTGGTGAGCGCGGCGGCCGAGGGCGGGCACCGTATCCTTTTGTTCAGCCAGTTTACCTCCATGCTGGCCCTGCTGGAAGCAAAGCTGGACGAGCTGGGAATCACCCACTTTACCTTGCAGGGCTCCACCCCCAAGCCCCAGCGGGCCGACCTTGTGCGCCGGTTCAACCAGGGCCAGGCCCAGGTCTTTTTGATCTCGCTGCGGGCCGGAGGCACCGGCCTCAACCTCACCGCCGCCGACATCGTCATCCACTACGACCCCTGGTGGAACGTGGCGGCCCAGAACCAGGCCACCGACCGGGCTTACCGGATCGGCCAGCAGAACGCGGTGCAGGTGTATAAGCTCATCGCCCAGGATACCCTGGAGGAAAAGATTCTGGAATTGCAGCAGGCAAAGCAGTCTCTGGCCGAGTCGGTGGTGGCCGCCGGGGAGGAGAGCATCCTCTCCATGCGCCCCGACCAGCTGCTGGAACTGCTGGGCGGCTGACCGCAAAAAGGAGAAAACCATGGAGTACGGTATTTTTGTCCGGCCGGTCTGCACCATCTACGACCTGCCCGCCCCCACCCGGCGGGACGCGGCAGGGGCGGAGCTCTCGGCCATTGGGGACGAGGGCCTGTGCGGCCAGAGCTGCCGGGTGCTGGCCGGGCCCGGCGGGCTGGATGCCCAGGGCCAGCCGCTGCCCGGAGAGATGGCCGAGATCCTGACCTTTTACGGCTATCACGGTTATGTGTACGCCCGGGACCTGCGGTTTGTGACCCGGGAAGAGCTGGAAGAGTATCTTGCCTCTCCCCGGCGGATGGTCTGCCGGGCCTGCGATGTTCTCAGCCTGCCCCGGGTGGCGGCGGTGCGGCTGGCCGAGCTGGAAGCCGGGGCGGTGGTGCGGCTTTTGCCCGGGCCGGAGCAGCTGCCCGCAGGCTGGGCCCTGGCTGCCCTGCCGGACGGGCGGCGGGGCTTTGTGCGGGATGTGGCTCTGGCCCCGGTGCGCTGGGAGGAAAGGGCCGTGTTCACCCAGCGGTCAGGGCTGCCTTTCACCGAGGCGCTGGCCCTGGCGCTGGGCTGCGCTCCGGCGCAGCTGCTGCCCCGGGTGCTGGACCGCTGGTACGGCGGCAGCGAGGCGGCCTTCCGCCGGGCGGTGATGGAGACGGCCCGGCGCTATCTCAGCACCGAATACCGCTGGGGCGGCAAGTCCGGCCGCGGGGTGGACTGTTCCGGCCTTGTGAGCGGGGCCTACATGCAGTGCGGCGTTTTGATCTACCGGGACGCAAAGCTTGCGGAGGGCTGGCCCATGCACGAGATCCCCTTTGAGGCAAAGCAGCCGGGGGACGCCCTCTATTTCCCGGGGCATATCGCCCTTTATCTCGGGCAGGGGCGGTACATCCATTCCACCGGGGCGGCGGCCAGCGGCGGGGTGGTGCTCAACAGCCTGGAGGAATCCGACCCGCTCTTTCGGCCGGACCTCGCCCGGAGCCTCTATGCCGTGGGCAGCATCTTTTGAAACAAGGAGGAAACCAGGATGAAGGTTTGGGACATGCACTGCGATACCCTCAGCGCCCTGCTGGCCGCAGAGCGCCGGGGCGCACCCAAGGATTTTGAACACAACGACCTGCACATCGACCTTGCCCGGCTGGAAAAAGGAGAGTACATGCTGCAATCCTTTGCGGCTTTTGTGGATCTGGGAGAGGCCGAAAAGGGGGCGGACCCCCTGGTGGACGTGCTGGAGATGATCGACCTGTTCAAGCGGCTGATGGCCCGCTATCCTGATCGGATCGCGCCGGTCTATGAGGCCGCAGACATCCGCAGGAACGCCGCCGCCGGGAAGATCAGCGGCCTTCTGACCGTGGAGGAAGGGGGCTGCTGCAAGGGCAGCCTCGGGGTGCTGCGGCAGCTGTACGGGCTGGGGGTGCGGATGATGACCCTCACCTGGAACTATCCCAACCAGCTGGCCGCCCCCAACCTCTCGGCCAGGGCGGCGCCGGTCTGGCCCTGCCCGCCCAACACCGAGACCGGCCTGACCGAGACCGGCTTTGCCTTTTTGGCCGAGATGGAGCGGCTGCACATGATTCTGGACGTGAGCCACCTGTCGGACAAGGGCTTTTGGGATGTGGCGGAGCGCTCCACCCGGCCCTTTGTGGCCAGTCACTCGGACTGCCGGGCACTGGCCCCCCACTGCCGCAACCTCACCGACCCCATGCTCCGCACCCTGGCCGAAAAGGGCGGCCTTGCGGGGCTCAACTACTGCACCCACTTTTTGGACGACCAGCCAAGCCCGGAGCTCTGCCGCAGCACCGCCGCCCTCGCCGCCCGCCACGCCGCCCACATGCGCAAGGTGGGGGGCATCGGGATGATCGCCCTGGGCAGCGACTTTGACGGCATCGGCGGGCCGCTGGAGATGGACGGCTGCGACAAGCTGGAGCTGCTGGCCGATGCGCTGCGCAAAGAGGGCTTTTCTGAGGACGAGGTCGAGAGCATCTTCTGGGGCAACGCCCGGCGCTTCTTTGAGGAAAATCTGTAAAATACAAGGCCGGCCGGCGCGCTTTTGGGGCACGCCGGCCGGTTCGCGGAAGAAAAAAGAGGAGGAACCTGTTTTATGCACCCAAGCATGACGCTGGAAAAGCGGATCGCCGCCGAGCTCTACCCCTACCGGGGGAGGATGAGCGTGGTGGCGGACGATCTGCGGGGCGGCCGGGTGGAGATGGGCGGCGACGAGCCCTTTGAGGCGGCTTCGGTCATCAAGGCCTTTATCCTGGCGGCCCTTTACCTGGAGGCGGAGCGGGGCCGGGCCAGCCTTTCCGAGATGCTGACCTACCGGCCCGAACAGTATGTGGACGGCTCGGGGATGCTGCGGGCGCTGGGGGTGGGCGCACAGCTCAAGGCTGCCGACGCCGCCACCCTCATGATCATCTGCTCGGACAACATCGCCGCCAACATGCTCATCGACTATCTGGGCCTTGAGAACATCAACCGCTGCATTCAGACCCAGCTGGGCTTTGCGCAGACGGTGCTGCACAACTCTCTGCACTTCGACCGGTACGAAAAACTTGGCACCACCACCCCCAACGAGTACGCCCGGCTGCTGGCCCAAATGGCCAAAGGGGAGCTGGTGAGCCGGGAGGCCAGCGCGGCCATGCTGGCCATTCTGCGCAGCCAGCACTACAACACCATGCTGACCCGGGATTTCCCGCCCTACTACCTGGACTGCGAGGAGACCGGGGAGGAGGAGCTGATCTGGGTGGCCAGCAAGAGCGGCAGCATGGACGCCTGCCGCAACGACGGCGGCATCGTCCACACCCCCTACGGCGAGTATGTCATCGTTTTGATGAACAAGGAGTTTGGGGACATCCTGGAATACAACGACCACCCGGCTCTTGTCTACGGCGCCCGGATCAGCCGGATGATTCTGGACCAGGTCCTGGCCTGCGAGGGGCGGCTCTATCCCGCCGGCGCGGAAAGGGGGGAGGGATGATGGAGGATTTTGTCATCACCCTGCCAAAGCTCGTGTTCCTCATGTGCATGACCGGCTTTGCGGGGCTGGTGGACTCGGCGGCCGGGGGCGGCGGGCTCATCAGCCTGCCCGCCTACCTGTTTGCAGGGCTGCCCGCCCACTACACCTACGGCACCAACAAGTTCAGCGCCGCCTGCGGCACCACCTTCGCCGCCGCCCGGTTCTTTAAGAGCGGAGCGCTGGATCTCAAGGTGGGGCTGCTGGCTGCGGCGGGCAGCTTTGCGGGCAGCGCTCTGGGCTCCCATCTGGTGCTGCTGCTCAGCGATGCGGCTTTGCAGACCATGCTGCTGTGCATCCTGCCGGCGGCGGCGGTCATTATTTTCTGGCAGCGCAGGCTCCCGGACGAGAACCGGGCCGGGCCCTTCACCCTCCGCAGCGCCCTGGCCGCCCTGGGCATCGGCTTTGGCATCGGGTGCTACGACGGCCTGTTCGGCCCGGGCACCGGCACCTTTGCCATCCTGGCCTTCACCACCCTGATGGGCTTCGACCTGCGCACCGCCAGCGGCAACGCAAAACTTTTGAACCTGGCCAGCAACTACGCCAGCCTCGTGACCTATTTCTCCAGCGGGCTGGTGGTGCTGTCGGTGGGGCTGCCCTGCGCGGTGAGCGGCATTGCGGGCAACCTCATCGGCTCCAAGCTCGCCCTCACCAAGGGCGGCCGGGTCATCCGGCCCATGATGCTGGGGGTGCTGGTGCTGCTTTTGGGGAAACTGGCCGCCGACACAGTTTTGTAAGAAGATCGCGGCAAATTCTTCATCTTTTTCTGCGATACTGGGTCTGTATCTTCCGGGCAGGCCCCGGAAAGGGAAGAAGGGGAGAATATGAGTTCTGTTTCACAGGCCCTGGGCCCGGCGGGACTGGCGGTCACGGTGCTGGTCTGCTTTTTTGCAGGGATGGGCGCGGGCCTCGGCACCGGCTTTGCGGGCATGAGCGCCGCGGCGGTCATCAGCCCGATGCTGATTGCATTTCTGGACATGCCGGCCTATGAGGCGGTGGGCATTGCCCTTGCCAGCGACGTGCTGGCCAGTGCGGCCTCGGCCTATACCTACGGCAAAACAAGAACCTGGACATCAAAAACGGCCTGGTGATGATGGCCAGCGTCCTCTGCTTCACCCTTGCGGGGAGCTGGCTGGCCAGCCGGATGCCCAGCCAGGCCATGGGCAGCTTTTCCACCTTCATGACCCTGCTGCTGGGGGTGCGGTTCATCGTAAAGCCGGTGATGGTCACCAAGGAGAGCATGAACCAGGCGAGCCCCCGCAAGCGGGCGGCCCAGTCGCTGCTGTGCGGCGCGCTGATCGGCCTCATCTGCGGTTTTGTGGGGGCGGGCGGCGGCATGATGATGCTGCTCATCCTCACCAGCGTCCTGGGCTACGAGCTCAAGACCTCCGTGGGCACCAGCGTGTTCATTATGACCTTCACCGCCTTCACCGGCGCGGCGTCCCACTTCGCCATCGGCGGCGCGCCGGATTTCCTGGTGCTGGCCCTCTGCGTGCTGTTCACCCTGCTCTGGGCCCAGCTGGCCGCCCGCTTTGCCAACAAGGCCTCCCCCGTAGTGCTCAACCGCGCCACCGGCGTGGTGCTGCTGGTGCTGGGGGCCGTCATTTTGGCCTTTGAGTATCTGTAAA
>CALXGY010000102.1 GCA_944387955.1 uncultured Faecalibacterium sp.
ATCAGCACGCAGATCAGGTCGCAGACGTAAAAGACCACCGAGATCAAAAACAGGATCGCCCGGTCGATCACCTTGAAATAGCACAGCCCCCCGATGGCCGTGATCAAAAGGCACCAGAGGATGAACACCTTGTAGGCCGCCTTGGTGGTGGCGACCACATAGCTGCGCAGGCCCTCGTAGTTGATTTTTTCCCGGATGGGGCGGAAGTGGTTGGCGAAGAGCTTTTGGGAGCCTAAGGGAAGCTTGTTTTTGATGGGGAAGATCTGGAGCACCATATCAAAGACCCAGACCGCCCAGAGCAGATGCAGCGGGGAAAACCGGCGGAAAAAGTTCATCCCCTCCAGTACAGAAAAGGCATCCCGCCGGTATAGAGCCAGCAGGATGCAGAGGATCAGCACCAGGCACCGCCCCACCAGGCGGGCAAAATAGATTTTTCTCGTTTTGGACATGATAACTCCTTTTTTCCTTCTCGGACGCGAACATGCGCGGCCAAACTTCCTGTATCCATGTTTTATCCATATCTAGTATACTGGCAAAAAATGACGCCGTCAACCGAAAATCCCAACTCCAAAGCGCAAAATGTCGGACTTTTCCCGAGGGAGAAAGAAAGGCGCTGCCCCGCCGGGGAGCTTTGCTTGACGCGGCCAAAAAAGAATGCTAAACTCACGGATGAGATGTTTCACTTACGAGAAAAAAGGGCGGTTTGCCCCCGCCTGACCGTGAAAAAGAGGTGCAGTTCCTATGCAAGATTATCTGATTTTTACCGAATCCACCGGCGACCTGACCCCCGCCCTCATCCAGGAGGCAGGGCTCGAGGTGCTGCCCATGAACTTTATGCTGGACGGCGTGTCCTACCGGGACTGGCCGGACGGGCGGGAGATGAACTCCCACGACTTTTACGAGAAGCTGCGGGCGGGCAGCAGCTGCACCACCAGCCAGGTGGCCCTGGCGGATTATGAGGCGGCCTTTACCCCGGTGCTGGAAAAAGGGCTGGATATTTTGTACCTGTCCTTTTCCAGCGGTCTGTCCGGCACCTACCAGGCCAGCTGTGTGGCGGCCGAGATGCTGAAAGAGCGGTTCCCCGAACGCCGCATCGCCTGTGTGGACTCCCGCCAGGCCAGCATGGGGGAGGGGCTCTTCGCCTATCTGGTGGGCTGCCGGCGGATGCAGGGGGCCAGCTTCGAGAAGGCGCTGGAGTACGCCCAGTCCCTGGCGCCCCGGGTCTGCGCCTGGTTCACGGTGGATGATCTGATGTTCCTCAAGCGGGGCGGGCGGCTGTCCGGCGCGGCAGCCATGGCCGGGACCCTGCTGGGCATCAAGCCCATCCTGCATGTGGACGATGAGGGCCACCTCGTCGCCATGGAAAAGGTGCGGGGCCGCCGGGCCAGCCTGGACGCTCTGGTCAAGCACTTCCAGGCCACCGCCAAGAACATCCCGGGGGGCACCGTATTCATCAGTCACGGCGACTGCGCCGAGGACTGCGCGTATGTGATGGACAAACTCCGGGCTTTGGGGGTCACCGATCTGCACCAGGGCAATATCGGCCCGGTCATCGGCGCCCACAGCGGCCCCGGCACCGTGGCCCTGTTCTGGGTGGGCAGCCCGCGCTGAACCGCTGAGCCATTGAAATTTTAGATTTCTCAGAACAATGAAAAAAGCTGTTCCCAACCGGCAAAAACCGGGGGAACAGCTTTTTTTGCGCATCAGTCTTTTTCCAGGCCTTCCAGCGCCCGCTTTGTCAGCTGCATGTAGTGCTGATACAGCACCCCAAAGCGGTGCAGATACTTCGGCTTCCAGGGCTTTTCCTTGCCGCAGAAGTGCAGGATGGCGGTGTGCTCCATCACCCATTTCTGGTCGCAGACCCCGCCGCTCCACAGCAGATAGCTGCTGTAATTGCGGGCGTCGTAGTTCCACACCACATCCTCCAGCGGCAGGATCTGACGGCTGTAAAGGGCGTTGAGCACGTCCTGATCCGGCAGCAGCAGCTCCTTCCGGTGGGCCTCCACATAGTCAAAGAGCTCCTGCGGCCGGATGGCCTGCCTGCCCGCTTCCAGGTCCATCAAAAGGACGCCGGAGTTGTAATACTCCCCCTCGGTGCCCAGCCGCAGCTGGTTGACCCCGCTGGCCAGCTCGGCCTTGCCGGTGTGGGCGGCTGCGGCAAAGAGATTGCCCTCCAGCGGAGTTTCCCACAGCGGACGGAGGGGGTTGATGACAAGGATGTCGGGGTCCAGATAGAGGGCCTTTTTCATGCGGTCCGGCAGAAGGAAGGGGGCAAGGAGACGGTAGTACATCTCCTTGGGGTACTGCCGCGTGACCGGCGCATTTTGAAAAAGTGCGTCCTCCACCTGGACCGGGAAAAAGGAGTAACCGTATTTTTCGCACAGCCGGCGCACCCCGGCAAAGGCTTGTTCCGGGATGCCGCTGTGGAGCAGGCAGAGGGAAAAGCTCTCGCCGGGATTGTTCACCCACAGGGAGGTGAGCAGCACCTGCAGCTGGGGCAGATAGTTTTGGTCCAGGGTGGTAAGGAGCTGGATTTGATCCATAGGGACAATACCTCTTTTCGGATGGAATTCAGTACCGGGTGCCCATCTCGCTGGCGGCGATCAGGATGCTGTCGATGCCCAGCAGGACCAGGTACACCCCGGCAAAGCAGCGGAGGGCTGCAAGGGTGAACAGGGGGCTCAGCAGCATCATAAAGCCCAGGATCAGCCCGATGACATTGAGGATCAGGGTGAAAGAATGGACCCCGCGGCCTGCAATGATTCGGATGCGGTTCAGGTGGGTCAGCCGGGAAATGCAGTGGGCGATGAACCAGATGGGGAACAGCAGGGTCAGCACCACCGCCCCCGCCCGGGGGTATACCAGCAGCATCATGCCGGACATAACGCTGAGGATGCCGGAGACCAGAGAGATCACAGGCCCGAAGCCGGTGTATTGCTCCACCTTGATATAAAGGAGGATGTCCGCCACCCCCATGCAGACCGCGGCGATGCCGTAGACCACCACCAGGCCGGTGAGGATCAGATCGGGCTTTACAAAAGCAAGGATGCCCAAAACGATCAGCAGGATACCGATGGCCAGTTCCAGCCATCCAAAACCGGAACGTCGTTTCATTCCTTTTCCTCTCCTTTCAGGATCTCCATGAATTCCTCGCCGGTGATGGTCTCCTTCTCGTAGAGGAACTGGGCCAGCCGGTCCAGCTTCTCCCGGTTCTGCTCCAGGAGCTGTTTTGCCTTTTGGTGCTGGGTCCGCACCAGCTCCACGACCTTGCGGTCGATCTTGTTCTGGGTGTCTGCGGAGCAGCTCAGGGAAGAATCGCCGCCCAAATACCGGTTGTTTACGGTCTCCATGGCCACCATGTCGAATTCCTCGGTCATGCCGTAGCGGGTGATCATGGCCCGGGCGAGCTTGGTGGCCTGCTCGATGTCGTTGGAGGCGCCGGTGGTGATCTGCCCAAAGGCCACCTCCTCGGCCGCCCGGCCGCCGGTAAAGGTGGCGATCTTGTCCTCGATCTCCTCCTTGGTCATCAGGTACTTGTCGCCGGTCTCCACCTGCATGGTGTATCCCAGCGCGCCGGAGGTGCGGGGAATGATGGTGATCTTCTGCACCGGGGCGGAATGGCTCTGCAGGGCAGCCACCAGGGCGTGGCCGATCTCATGATAGGCCACCACCCGCTTTTCCTGGTCCGAGAGCACCGCGTTCTTCTTCTGATAACCGGCGATGACCACCTCGATGCTCTCCTCCAGATCCGCCTGACAGACGATGGTGCGTCCATTGCGCACCGCCCGGAGAGCGGCTTCATTGACGATGTTGGCCAGCTCTGCGCCCGAAGCGCCGGCGGCCATTCGGGCGATGGTGTGCAGGTCCACGTCTGCGGCGGGCTTTACCTTCCGGATATGAACCTTCAAAATCTCCTCCCGGCCTTTCAGGTCCGGCAGCTCCACCGGCACCCGGCGGTCAAACCGGCCGGGACGGGTGAGGGCAGGGTCCAGGGATTCCGGCCGGTTGGTGGCGGCCAGGATGATGACCCCGTTGTTCCCCTCAAAGCCGTCCATCTCGGTGAGCAGCTGGTTCAAGGTCTGCTCCCGCTCGTCGTTGCCGCCGTAGCCGCTGCCGGAATTCCGCTTCTGGCCGATGGCGTCGATCTCGTCGATAAAGACGATGCAGGGGGCCTTCTCCTTGGCCTGTTTGAACAGGTCCCGGACCTTGGAGGCGCCCATGCCCACGAACATCTCCACAAACTCCGAGACGGAGATGGAGAAGAAGGGGACGTTGGACTCGCCGGCTACCGCCTTGGCCAGCATGGTCTTGCCGGTGCCCGGAGGGCCGACCAGCAGGATGCCCTTGGGCATGGAAGCGCCGGCCTCGGTGTACTTTTTGGGGTCGTGGAGGTAGTCCACGATCTCCTGCAAACTCTCTTTGGCCTCATCCTCTCCGGCCACATCCGAAAAGCGGATGCCCTGGGTGGAGGGGACATAGACCTTGGCGCTGCTCTTGCCCATGCCGAAGCTCATGGCATTTTTGCCGCCCGCCTGGCTCATCAGCTTGCGGCTCATGTACTGCCCCAGACCCACAAAGATCAGGATGGGCAGAATGGTGGTGAAGAACAGCGACAGTAGCGGGGAGGTGGGTTCCTCGATGACCCGGCCAAACTCTGCGCCGGAATCGTGCAGCCGCTGGGTGAGGGTGGGGTCCTCCATGGGGCCGGTCTTGTAGACCACGGTGTTCTCCTTGTCGGTAAAGAGGATTTGGGTGTCCTCCACCTGGACAACGCCGATGTCCTCCTCCTCGATCATGTCCATAAACCGGCCATAATCCACCTCCACCACCTGGCTCTGGGAGATCATGGGGGTGATGAAGAGATTGAAAAGAAAAATGATGAGCAGTACGATACTATAATAGTAGATCAGGGGCTTTTTGGGTGATTTGACCTCTTTCATAATCTTCTCCCTTCCTGTTTCAGCTGGGCGTGGATGGCCTCCATGGAGAACAGCAGCGCCCAGTCCGCCGCCTGCTGGGCGAGATCCAGCGCATATTCCGCCAGCAGCACCCGTTCCTCCGCGGCGCACTCCGGGTCGGGCTGGGCGGCGAGAGCGGCCTGGAGCTCTGCCCGTGTCTGCTGAAAGACAGCTTCCATCTGCCGGTATCCCTGGGCCAGCACCGGGGCGATGCCGGCCTTGGAACGCTGGATGCTCTGTTCCAGCGCGGATTCGCTGCCGGAACATTCCTTCTCCAAAAGATGCATCTCCCGCTGTATCTGTGCGGGATCGGCGCTTTCGCTCAGACGGATGCGGGCGTGCAGCTTTTCGACCCGCTCGTTCAGCTGGCAAAGCTTGATGGTAAGAATCTCGTGTGCCATATCCGCACCTCCTTCTGAATGTATTGTAAAAGACCCGGGGCCGCCCTTCAATGCACACAAACCGGGCGCTGTATAGACACAAAAGCCGGAGTGTAAAAAAACTTTACACTCCGGCTTTTCTGACAAAACAAATTTATGATACAGGGGAGATGCCCTCGGTCATCAGACGGAAGGTGACATGGACGATCTCATCCAGATTTTTGGTGTCCTCCTCGGTCCAGTGGCGCAAAAGCCCTATAATGGCCTGGCTGTGATAGCGCAGAATGAGCTTGACCTCAAAGCGGGTGCAGCTGCGGTAAAGCCCCTCCTCGTCGCAGATCTGTTCAAACAGGCGCTGGGCATACTGGGCCAGAATCCGCTCCAGCTCTTCCCGGTAATTGCTCTGCATCCCCTTTTTCATGTAGGGCAGGGCGTTGATGGCCATGACGAAAAAACAGCGCAGCCGCGCCTCTCCGCTTTCCAGCCTTTTGGTCTCCTGGAGGATTCGCTCGGTGTCCCGTTCCAGCATCCAGTAAAACAGCGCCGGGATGTCCTCGAAGTGATAATAGAAGGTCTGCCGGGTGATCCGGCACTCCTCCACGATGTCCTTGACGGTCAGCTTCCGGGCCTTCTTTTCCAGCAGGAGCGTTTTCGCCGCCTGGGCGATGGTCTCTTTCATGTCTGTGGGCATGCTGCGGTTCACCTCCTGTATCCCCGGCGGATATCTTCCTCTATCTTACCATGAAACCGGGAAATCTTCCACTCCTTTTTGCCCGCTCAAAGACCGGCCCGGCTGGTGCGCCCCCAGCGCCGGGCCGCCTTCTATTTATCATACTCCCGGCCGGAGAAAAGAAGGCAAAAAAGCGCCCCCGCCTTTTTCAGGGCGGGGGCGCGTTGCATATTCAGGGAACAGGCCGCTTACTTCTGCTTGCTGCGGGCCTTCAGGCGCTGCTCGTGGTTCAGGATCTGCTTGCGGATGCGCAGGCTCTTGGGGGTGACCTCCAGCAGCTCGTCCGGGGCCAGGAACTCCAGGCAGCCCTCCAGGCTCAGGCGGCTGACCGGCACCAGGTGCAGTGCGTCGTCCGAGCCGGAAGCACGGGTGTTGGTCAGGTGCTTGGTCTTGCAGACGTTGACGTCCACGTCCTCGCCGGTGGGGGTGTAGCCGATGACCATGCCCTCGTAGACCTTCT
>CALXGY010000103.1 GCA_944387955.1 uncultured Faecalibacterium sp.
CTCCCACCTGTTCAAGTCCATGATGCACCACAATCCCGACAAAAATTATGCTGCCGAGTACGAGCAGTGCTACAAGGAATATCTGGCTCCGCTGGAGGCCATGCAGGCCTGAGGGGCAGCCATAGCAAAAGGGCCTGGAGTTTCTGCTCCAGGCCCTTTTAAACGATAGAATGATTCTAAGTTATTCCGGCAAAGTCAGCGGCAGGGTGAGGCCGTTGATGCAGCCCGCCTGCTCTCCCAGCAAAAAGAGCAGCACCGCCGCCGCCTGACCGGGCGGGACCGAGCCGGCTTTGACACAGTTGACCGTTACTCCCTGGGCCGGATAAAGGGCGGCCAGTGCGCGGGCCATCCCGGCCAGAGCCTCCTCGTTGAGGGCGGCGGCCGGGCACCGGCGGTCGGGACCGGCGCAGGCGAGGAGCACCCGGCCGAATCCGTTTTGGGCCATCCGGGGCATCAGGGCCCGGCAGAGCCGCAGCAGACTGTCCTGCCGGACGGCGCGGCCGTACACAAAGTCCTCTTCGTCCATCCGGCCGAACTCCTCCTGTACAGCCGGAGGGGCTGCCAGATGCAGCAGATGGGTGGGGGCGGGGTGGCTGGACAGTGCATCCTCCAAAAAGGCGTCCACCGCCTGGGGGACCGCCAGGTCCAGATCGTAAGGACGGAGCAGCCCCGGGTGCTTTTGGCAGAGTCCGGCAAGGCTTTTCAGATCTCCGTGCCCCAGGGCCAGCACCCGGTCCTCCGGTGCGAGGGTGGGCAGCAGCTGCGCAAGGACGGCCAGCCCCAGCGCGGAACTTGCGCCGGTGATGAGATAGGTTTTCTGCATGGGAAGGCTCCTCCTCTCGGGTTCCGCCGGGGGGCGGAAGATGCTGCCAGTATACCCCAGCCGCACCGGGCCTGTCAACCGCTCAGCCTCCCAGATCCTCCAGCAGAGTGTCCAGCTCCTGGCGGCTGGAAACGGTCATTCCCCGCTTGAGCCGCAGGGCGTCCATCTCGGGCAGAAGATTCACATAGATGTCGGTGGTCTCCAGCTTTTCGCCGGGGGTGCCGTCGCTGGTGCAGCGATAGACCGCCACCCGGCCGCCCTCGTCGCAGAGGTAGTATTTTTCGCTCTCCGGAATGCCGGAAATTCCGGCCTGGGCCTGAGTGCTGGGCAGCTCCGAGCCGGAGGACGGCGGCTCTGCCTGCGGCGCCTTTGTGAGAGGAAGGGCCATCCAGTAGAGACTGAAAACGATGGCAAAGCTGCACAGAGCATAAAACAGGCAGTACCAAAGTCTGCGCATGGTGAAAAACGCCCCTTTCGGTTCCAAAAGGATTGCAATGAATGGACGGGATCATCCGTAGTACTATCAGTATGGCCCCGGGACAGCGCCTTCAAACAGAAAACCCAAATTTCACAGGGGGATGCTGTACTTTGGAGGGCAAGATGTGTTATAATAACCATTAGCTGCAGAGCGGGTCCTGCCCGGCGGGAGCGCCGCTCAGAAGGAGATTCCTCTGCCGCACAAAGGCCGGCCGGGCGGAAAAGCCCCGGCTCTGAAAACATAAGGACCGTAAAAATAAGAAGATTAGGAGGCGGTCGCTATCGCAATGAATGAGACAAGAAAGATCCGCCGCAGCGACAGTACCGGCCAGGGCTCCGGCTCAGCCGCGCTGGTCAGCCGCAAAATCAATACAGCCGGAAGCAAAAAGGAACAGCCTTCCTCGTCCTCCGGCAGCTCCGGCAGCTCCGGCAGTTCCAGTTCCAAGCAGGGAGGGCCGGGACGTCCGAAAAAGCCCAAGCGCGGGCACCCGGTGCTGCGGTTTATTTTTCGGACGCTGGCGACCCTCATCTGTCTGGGGGCCATCGTCGGCAGCCTTGCGACCGTCTGGGCGGTGTCCTATGTGGTGGAGGCGACCGCCGACGACGGCGACCTTTTGAACCTGGACAACATCGAGCTCAGCCAGTCCAGCGTGGTGGTCTGCACCGATCCCTCCACCGGCGCACAGGTGGAATACGCGGTGCTCAAATCCAGCAACAGCCACCGCATGTGGGCGGATCTGGAACAGATCCCCACCAACCTACAGTATGCATTCATCTGCACCGAGGACAAGGATTTTTACAATGAACCCGGCTTCAACCTCAAACGCACCATCGGAGCCATGGTCAACGAGTATATCCTGCCCATTTACAGCTCCAAACAGGGCGCTTCCACCATCGAGCAGCAGCTCATCAAGAAACTGACCGGTGAGGACAGCGCCAGCGGCATCGAGGGTGCGCTGCGCAAGCTGCGGGAAATTTACCGCGCCTTCAAGCTCTACCGCACCTATTCCAAATCCACCGTGCTGGAGGCCTATCTCAACACCATCAGCTTTACCGGCACCATTCAGGGCGTGCAGACGGCGGCCAACGAATATTTCAACAAGGACGTCAGCCAGCTGACCCTCTGGGAGTGCGCCACCATCGCCTCCATCACCAAGAACCCCACCAACTATAACCCCTACACAAACCCTGAGAACCTCATCAACCGGCGCAACTATGTGCTGTACAACATGTGGGATCAGGGGGTCATCTCGGAGGCGGATTACCGCAATGCCATCGAGCAGCCGCTGGTCCTGGCAGAGGAGGATACCTCTGTTACCACCAGCGTGACCGCCAACAACTCCTATTTCACCGACGCTCTGTTTGAAGAGGTGGTGGATGCCATCATGGAGAAGGAAGGCATCAGCGAATCCGCCGCCCAGAAGATGCTCTATACCGGCGGCTACACCATCGAGGCAACGGTCAATCCCTCCCTGCAGAACCAGATGGAGCAGGTCATGCTCAATCCCAATGACGAGTTCTTCCCGGCGGGCTGGCATGAGGAGGCGGTCTCCTCCCTGTCGGAGGACGATACCCCGGTCCTCAACGCCGACGGCACCCCCAAGACCACCGTCTCGGAGGATGGGACCGTGACCTATTACCGCAATGTGCGCACCCAGGCGGCCATGGTCATGATGGACTACGACGGCAACGTGCTGGCCATGGTAGGCGGCCTCGGGGAAAAGACCAAGGACCTGGCCCTCAACCGCGCCTATGATGTTCCCCGGCAGACCGGTTCCTCCATCAAACCCATCGGCGCCTACGCCCTGGGCATCGAGTACGGCCTTGTGAACTGGTCCACCATGCTGAACAACTCCCCCCTGTACCTCAAGCAGGACATGATCATTCGGGATGAGGACTACTGCCGCCGCAACGGCCTGTCCGGTCTGTCGGATCAGGCCCTGAAGGCTTATCCCAACGCCTGGCGCAGCTGGCCCATGAACTACGGCGGCAACTACGGCGACAACACCGATGTGCCGCTGTGGAACGGCCTGGCCCGCTCGCTGAACACCATTGCGGCCCGGGTGGGCGATATGGTGGGCGCCAGCACCATCTTCAACTTTGTCCACAACACCCTCCAGATCGACACCCTGGACCCGGTGAATGATGTGGGCCTCGCCCAGATGGTCATGGGCAGCCAGACCCACGGTGTGACCCCAATGGCCATGGCGGCCGCCTTCCAGATCTTCTACGACGGCCACTACACCACCCCGCGCCTGTTTACCCGGGTGCTGGATCGGGACGGCAACATCTATCTGGAGAGCAACTCCACCAGCTATCAGGCTCTGACGCCGCAGACCGCCTATATCATGAACCGGCTGCTCAAGAACGTTCTGTACACCAGCGTGGGTACTGCCGGCGGCAACTATCCCCGGGCAGGCGGCATGGAATCCTTCGGCAAGACCGGTACGGCCAGCGATGAGAAGGATCTGTGGTTTGTGGGCGGCACCCCTTACTATGTGACGGCGGTCTGGTGGGGCTATGACGCTCCCTACGACATGACCAAGAGCCTGGGCAAGAATCAGGCCAAGACCCGCACCTGCGTTCTGGCCTGGAAGGAACTGATGGAGCGGGTGCAGGCGGATCTGCCCTATAAGGATTTCCCGGTGCCGGAGGGGGTTGTGCAGCGTTCCTACTGCACCGAGAGCGGCCTGCTGGCCTCTTCTTCCTGCCCGTCCACGGCGGTTGGGTACTACAAGGCGGACGACCTGCCCGCGACCTGCAATTACTCCCACGGACAGAGCCTGATCACCCCGGCGGAGCCTTCCACCGAGGGCGTGGACACCGATTGATTGCCCAAAAGGGCCTGGAATCTGGGAATTCCGGCAAGGAAAACTTCACTCATCAAAAGAAAACTGGCGAAACTGCCAAAAACGCATCCGGCCTCTTGCAATGCAGGGGGCCGGATGCTATTATATTTTCTGCAAGAACACTTGTGCATGAGAGGTGAACAGATTGGGACGCAGATTTTACCTTGTGGACGCACAGGTCCTGCCGGAAGTTTTCTTGAAGGTGGTGCGCGCAAAGGAACTGCTGGCCAGCGGGGAGGCGCGCAGCATCTCCGCAGCCACCCGCAGCGTGGACCTGTCGCGCAGCGCATTTTATAAATATAAGGACTGCATCTTTGACGCCGACAACGGGCGCGCAGTGGTCACCGTAATGGCCACTCTGCGGGACGAGACCGGCGCGCTGCAGAACCTTCTGGCAGGCATCAGTGCAGCCGGGGCCAGCATCGTCACCATCAACCAGTCCACGCCGGAAAACGGCGCCGCGCTGGTGGCGGTGACCATCCGCACCGACACGATGCAGATGACGCCGGAGGAACTGACCGAAAAGCTCTCCCGCCAGCGCACGGTGGTGAGCGTCCACTGCGGATACGACCGATAATGATTCAATAGGGAGCGAGGGAACAGAGATGGCAAAGATTGCGATTTTGGGCTTTGGTACGGTAGGCGGCGGCGTATTTGAGGTGCTGCGGCGCAATGCAGCGGGGGTCTCCCGCCGGGCCGGCGAGCCGGTGGAGGTCAAGTATATCCTGGATGTGCGGGATTTCTCCTCCCATCCGGATGCAAACCTGTTTGTCAAGGACATTGGCATCATCCTTTCTGACCCGGAGGTCAAGGTGGTGGTGGAGACCATCGGCGGCACCAAATTTGCCTACCCGTATGTCAAGCAGTGCCTTTCCAGCGGCCGCAGCGTCTGCACCTCCAACAAGGAGATGGTGGCCACCTACGGCGCCGA